>NZ_JBQFON010000006.1:0-269679 GCF_056533505.1 Ruegeria sp. G2
CGAAACCTCATCTGCACATGCCCTCCAATGTCAGAATACGAAGAAGCCGCAGAGTAAACTCTCAAAACCCCCGCCAAAAAAGCGGGGGTTTCGCCAATCGGAAACCTGTGTTCTGATTTGAGCCTGTTTTAGATGTCGTTTTTACCCAGCGAAGCGTCTTTTCTGCTTGCTGCAGGTGCGAAGGCCCCGTACCTCTGCCCGTGGGACACCCCTCCCCAACGAGGGGCGTGTATCTGGAAGGGTAATACAGATGACAATCGAACAACCGGCGACGCGGCCGGCCAATCCGCGTTTTTCCTCGGGCCCTTGTGCCAAACCCCCCACATTTGATCTGACCAAACTGGCGGATGCTGCCTTGGGTCGTTCGCATCGTGCTGCGGTCGGCAAGGGCAAGCTGAAGGCAGCCATCGAAGGCACGCGCGAGATTTTGGGCATACCTGCTGACTACCGCATCGGTATCGTTCCTGCGTCTGACACTGGCGCGGTTGAAATGGCGTTGTGGTCTCTGCTGGGCGAACGCAAGGTCGAGATGCTAGCCTGGGAAAGCTTTGGTTCTGGTTGGGTCACTGACGTTGTAAAGCAGCTGAAGATCGATGCCGAGGTGAAGACCGCCGATTACGGTCAGATCGTTGATCTGGCATCTATCGATTTTTCCAATGATGTTGTGTTTACCTGGAACGGCACCACCTCGGGTGTGCGGGTGCCGAATGGCGACTGGATTGCCGAGGACCGTAAGGGTCTGACGATTTGTGATGCGACCTCGGCAGCGTTTGCGATGGATCTGCCTTGGGACAAGCTGGATGTGACCACTTTTAGTTGGCAGAAAGTGCTGGGTGGAGAGGCTGCGCATGGGATGCTAATCCTGTCGCCCCGCGCCGTTCAGCGGCTTCAAAATTATACCCCGGCATGGCCATTGCCGAAGATTTTCCGCCTTACCAAGGCGGGCAAGCTAATCGAGGGCATTTTCACCGGAGCAACGATCAACACGCCCTCGATGCTGGCGGTCGAAGACTACTTGTTCGCTTTGGGCTGGGCGCGCTCGGTTGGCGGCTTGCAAGGCCTGATCGCCCGTGCGGATTCCAATGCGGGTGTGGTGCATGCGTTCTGCGATCAAAACGACTGGATCGGCAATTTGGCCGAGGACGCAGCGACACGTTCGAACACTTCAGTTTGTCTTAAGTTCACCGACGCGCGTATTCAGGATGGTTCGGCTTTTGCCAAGGCCGTGGCCAAACGGCTCGAAGCCGAAAACATCGCACTGGATATCGGTGCCTATCGCGATGCCCCTGCGGGTTTGCGCATCTGGTGCGGTGGCACGGTCGAGACCTCGGATATCGAGGCGATGTTGCCATGGCTCGCATGGGCCTTCGAGACCGAGATCGCGTCGCAGACTGAAGCTGCCTGATGTTATTGCCGGGCCACCCAAGGCCCGGCGCTTCCATACAATTCAAGGACCAAAGATATGGCCCCCAAAGTACTCGTATCTGACAAACTCAGCGAAACCGCCGTGCAGATCTTCCGTGATCGCGGCATTGATGTGGATTTCATGCCCGATCTGGGTAAGGACAAAGACAAATTGGCCGAGGTGATCGGTCAGTATGACGGCCTCGCCATCCGTTCGGCCACCAAAGTCACGCCCACCATTCTTGATAAAGCCGACAAGCTGAAGGTCATCGGCCGTGCAGGGATCGGCACCGATAATATCGACAAGGATGCGGCTTCAAAAAAAGGCGTGATCGTGATGAACACGCCGTTTGGAAACATGATCACCACCGCCGAGCACGCCATTGCGATGATGTTCGCGGTCGCACGGCAAATTCCCGAGGCCAGCACCTCGACCCATGCGGGCAAGTGGGAAAAATCCAAGTTCATGGGGATCGAACTGACCAACAAGACACTCGGTGTGATCGGCGCGGGTAATATCGGCGGCATCGTTTGCGAGCGTGCGCTGGGGCTAAAGATGAAGGTTGTCGCCTATGATCCCTATCTGGGCGAAGAGAAAGCCGCCAAGATGGGCGTTGAAAAGGTCGAGCTGGACGAGCTGCTGTCACGTGCTGACTTTATTACTCTGCACGTGCCGCTGACCGACCAGACTCGTAACATTCTGAGCCGCGAGAACCTTGCCAAAACCAAACCCGGTGTGCGCATTGTCAATTGCGCGCGCGGCGGTTTGGTCGACGAAGACGCGCTGGCCGAGGCGTTGCAGTCGGGACATGTCGCTGGGGCGGCTTTTGATGTGTTCAGCGAGGAGCCTGCCAAAGAGAACGCTCTGTTCAATCTGCCCAATGTTGTGTGCACACCTCACCTTGGCGCGGCAACGACCGAAGCGCAGGAGAACGTGGCGTTGCAGGTGGCCGAGCAGATTTCGAACTACCTGCTGACCGGCGCGGTAGAAAACGCGCTGAACATGCCAAGCGTTACGGCAGAAGAGGCCAAGGTCATGGGGCCGTGGATCAAGTTGGCTGGCCATTTGGGCAGTTTCATTGGTCAGATGACGGACGAACCGATCAAGGCGATCAACATCCTTTATGATGGTGTTGCGGCCGAGATGAACCTGGCGGCTCTGAACTGTTCGGTGGTCGCTGGTATCATGAAGAAATTCAACCCCGAGGTGAATATGGTTTCTGCTCCGGTCGTGGCCAAAGAGCGGGGGATCCAAATCTCGACCACCAATCAGGATAAGTCCGGAGCCTTTGAAGGCTATATCAAGGTGACCGTCGTGACCGGGAAACGCGAACGTTCGATCGGGGGAACCGTGTTCAGTGACGGCAAGCCGCGCTTTATTCAGATCAAAGGCATCAATATCGATGCCGAGGTTGGCGCCCACATGCTTTATACCACCAACGAGGATGTGCCGGGTATCATCGGTGCATTGGGGCAAACTATGGGCACGCATGGTGTGAACATTGCGAACTTTACCCTTGGTCGCGCTGAGGCGGGAGGCGAAGCGATCGCGCTGTTATACGTCGACGAACCAGTTCCGGCTGAAGCGCGCGCGCAGCTGGCGGAAACCGGTCTGTTTACCCAGATCAAGCCACTGGAGTTTGAGGTGGCCTGAGTGTCGCTGTTGAATTTCTGAAACAGATTGATGCCCGGGCTTGTGCAAAGCGCGGGCATCGCCTTTTCAAAGAGTCGTATTTGCGTCAGAAGTGCAGCAGTCGCAGATGCCCGAGGGGAACCAGATGACCAACCCGATCTACGCAATCGGTGATTTGCACGGGCGTGTGGACGAGTTTGACCGCGCATTGTCGCTGATCGAGCGCGATGGTGGTCCGGACGCCGAAATCGTGTTTTTGGGTGATTACGTCGATCGAGGCCCAGATAGCAGGGGCGTCATTGACCGTTTGATCGCAGGACGTGATGCGGGCAGGCGCTGGGTCACCCTGCTAGGCAATCATGACCGGATGTTTTCGTGGTTTCTGGAAGATGTGCCACGTCACGATCCGCATATGTTGGTAGGATATCATTGGCTGCACGAGCGGTTGGGTGGTGTCGAAACACTTCAAAGCTATGACGTGTTCTTCGATCAGCAGACGCGCTTAGAGGATCTACATGCCATTGCACGGGGCGCGGTTCCTGTGGCGCATCGGATGTTTCTACGGGGGCTCGTGGCCATGCATCAAACGCCAGAGATTGCGTTTGTTCACGCAGGCATCCGGCCCGGAATACCGCTGAGCGAACAACGGGAAAATGATCTGGTGTGGATCAGGCAGAGCTTTCACAATCACCGTGGCCCGCATCCGAAGCTTATCGTCCATGGACATACGCCTGTGGATCGGGCGACGCATTATGGTAATCGCATCAATCTGGATAGCGGTGCAGGGTATGGCCGCCCGGTAGGCGTTGCGGTGTTTGAAGGTCGGGATTGCTGGTTGCTGACGGATAAAGGCCGCGTTGCGCTATTGCCCTGACGATCAGGATTGTGTGAACAGGTCTTTGCAGCGGTCACGCAGGATGTTTTTTTGCACCTTGCCCATTGTATTACGCGGCAGTTCGTTAAGCAGGATCAGTTGGCGGGGATGTTTAAAACGGGCCAAAGCACCCTGTATCGTATCCATGATCGCTTCGATATCGGGCGTCTGACCGGGGGTCGGAACCAGAATGCCAACCGGGGTTTCTCCAAAATCCGGGTGGGGTACGCCGATCACCGCGCTTTCCAGCACGCCGGGTTGTTCATCCAGCAGCAGCTCGATCTCTTTAGGGTAAATGTTGTACCCCCCTGAGATGATCAGGTCCTTCCCGCGTCCGACGATGTGGACATATCCATCCTCGTCGATCCGTCCCAGATCACCGGTGATGAAGAACCCATTTTCGCGCAGTTCGGCGGCGGTTTTCTCGGGCATTTGCCAATAGCCCTGAAACACGTTGGGGCCGCGTACTTCGATGACCCCGATTTCACCATTTGGCAGAGTCTCCCCCGATTCAGGGTCCGTGACCTTCAATTCGACATCTGGCAAGGGAAATCCAACGGTTCCTGCGCGGCGCTCGCCGTCGTATGGGTTTGACGTATTCATGTTGGTTTCGGTCATTCCGTAGCGTTCCAGAATGCGATGGCCGGTCCGGTCTTCGAATTGAACATGCGTGTCTGCCAGCAAAGGTGCCGATCCTGAAATGAACAGCCTCATATCCTGCGTCAGCTCCCGCGTGAACCGTTGGTCGCTCAGCAGCCGGGTGTAGAAGGTTGGTACGCCCATCATCGTCGTTGCCTGAGGCATCAGACGTAGCATGTCGTCCAGGTCGAATTTGGGCAGAAAGATCATCGATCCACCCGAGGCGAGCATGACATTGGTCGCAACAAACAGCCCATGGGTGTGAAAAGTCGGAAGTGCGTGGAGCAGCACGTCGCTGTTCGTAAACTGCCACTCGTTTACCAGAGTCTCCGCGTTCGATAGCAGATTGGCTTGCGTCAGCATCGCCCCTTTCGAGCGTCCGGTCGTGCCCGAAGTATAGAGGAAAGCGGCCAGATCGTCCTCGGTCCGGCGGACCGGTTCAAAGGCAGGAAGCATCCCCAACGCACGCCGTGTCAGGCTACCCGAACCGTCCGCGTTCAGCGTCTCGAACCGGGCGTTGTTCTTTTGTGCGATATCAGCAAGCCCAGCCTCGTTGGCCGCGTCGCAGACCACCAGAGATGCGCCGCTATTTTCGATGAAATAGCTGAGCTCTTGCGTCGTGTAGCCCGTGTTGAGGGGTAGAAAGATCAGCCCCGCCTGGACACAGGCGGCATAAAGCGCCAGTGCTTCGGCGGACTTCTCCACCTGCACTGCGACACGGTCTCCCGGTTCCAGTTCCAGTCCGGTCAGCGCATTGGCCAAACGGGCTGCCGTGTCCAGAAACGCGGCATGGGTCAGTGTCTGACCATCGGCGAGATGCAGAAACGGCGTGTCCTTGCCCGCATGAATGCCAAACAAACGATCATAGAGCGGGTTGCCCATCCCGGTTTCCTTTCCATCCGACGCTGGAACTCTGTCTCGTAAATGGCAGGGGGTAAAGCCCGGAAAATCAGAATTCGGTGGTCATCCGGTAGCCCGCTGCAAAGTACATTTTGGCGAAGGTCACCGGCTGACCTTGCAGCCATGTGATGCGCTCTGCCGTAAAGACGGGCTCTCCTTCGGACACATCTAAAAACCCGGCCAATGTGGCGTCAGCGCGGCTGGCTAGAAATGTTAGCTCGACATTTGTGAAAGGGACGGTTTGCACCAGCCAGTCATTCGGTCCGATACTTGAGAAATCGGCCTGTTCCACTTGCGGTACGCTGTCGATCACGATCCAGCGGTCCTCGAACTGAAAGGGTGTGTTGGTGGAAAAATGCATGCATCGCACATGCATGACTCGCTGATCCACGCGCAGGGCCAGACGAGCCGTCAGCCAATCGGGAGCGGTCTGTGTTTCATGCGATACCAGCGCATAGCGATAGGTGCCGCCCGCAGCTTCAATCTCATCACGGACCAGTGGAATGGTGAATCGTGCCTGACGCTGCGGCGCGCTGAGAACCCGGGTGCCCGCCTTTCGACGCCTTTCCAGAAACCCTTCATCCGCCAGTTCCCGCAGCGCACGGTTGACTGTGGTGCGGGTGCACGAAAATTCCACCGCAAGCTCTTGCTCATTGGGAAGCAGGGCATCCGGTTGCCATTCGCCGGATCGGATGCGTTGCAGGACGGTTTGCTTAATGTCTTTGTAGCTGGTGGTATCGCTTGTCTGGGTCATGATTCAAAGGTCGCCAACAGGTCACTCATCGCCGCGCGATAATTGGTCAGGATCGCATCGCGAGCGATGTGCCGCCCTCCGCACACTTGATGTCGCCCGGCAGACCACAAATCGGTCACAGTTCCGTCTGGCGCCGCAAAGCAGAGCCCGTCAAGCAGTTGATCGTCGCGCAGACTGCACAGAGTTGGGTGGCTGCGATCGATTGCGACCAGATCGGCAAGGTGACCCACAGCTATATTTCCAGCCGCGCGCCCAAGGGCTTGCGCTCCACCTCGTGCGGCCCCGTTATAAAGAGCCTGACCAACCGATCCTTCGCCGCGCACCAAAACCGTGCGCGCTTTGTCACGCAACCTTTGGGAATATTCCAGCGTCCGCAACTCCTCAGGCAGTGAAATGCGTACATTCGAGTCTGATCCGACACCAAAGGCACCTCCGGCGTCGGTATAGACAGCCCCATTGAAGATGCCATCGCCCAGATTGGCCTCGGTGATCGGGCAGAGACCTGCCACCGCTCCGGATTGGGCGAGGGCGCGTGTTTCATCATCGGTCATGTGGGTGGCGTGGATCAGGCACCAGCGCTCGTTCACGTCCACGTTGTTCAACAACCAATCCACCGGACGCTGACCCAGAGCGGCCTCGACATCCGCGACCTCCTTCTCTTGTTCCGAGATATGGATATGCACCGGGCCGTTAGGAGTTGCCTTGAGCACCTGCTGCAGGTCATCCGGTGAGGTCGCGCGCAAGGAATGCGGCGCGATGCCAATCTGACTATCTGCGTGGGGCAGAAGCGGTTGGCACTCTTCAGTAAGCTGCAAAAACCGATCCACATCATTGCTGAAGCGTAACTGACCACCTGCTAGCGGCTCTTGTTTGACGCCGCCATAGGTGTAGAGCACCGGCAGATGCGTCAGGCCAATCCCGGTTTGGCTTGCTGCCGAAAAGATGCGCTGGCTCAGCTCGGAAAGCTGCGTATAGGGCGCACCGCCGGGTTGTTGGTGGACATAGTGAAATTCCCCGACCGAGGCATACCCGGCCTCCTGCATTTCCATGAAAACCAGTGCAGCGATGGCTTCGATGTGCTCAGGGGTGAGGCGATCCAGAAAGCGGTACATCAGGGTGCGCCAGGTCCAAAAGCTTTCGCGCCCGGCAGCGCGGGTTTCGGTCATACCGGCCATGGCGCGCTGAAAGGCGTGGCTGTGCAGGTTGGCCAAAGCGGGAAGCAGGACATCGACACGGGTGTCGCTTGGATGGGCGTCTTTCCCGTGTTCCAGCTTCGTGATCCGACCGTGTTCGATTTCAACCCGAAGATCGCTAACCCAGTCAGAGCCTAACAGGGCCGTTTTGGCATGAACCGTCATCGCAACTCCATTTTGTGTAGACTTTATGTATTTACCCGTATACGAAAAATCAAGCGCAGGGGGAGCCCAAAAGAATCGCCATGACGAAAAAAACCGTAATTTGCAGCAAACAGGTGGCCACCATGGGGGGCGACCAGCCCTATGGGATGATTGAGGATGGCGCGATTGCCGTCGAAGGATCGCAGATCGTATGGGTGGGCCGCCAATCTGAAGTTCCAGCATCTTATGCTGAATGGCAGCGTGTTGATTACGGGGACCGACTGATCACGCCCGGGCTGATTGATGCCCACACCCATGTAGTATTCGGCGGTAACCGCGCGGTTGAATTCGAGATGCGCCTAAACGGAGCGACCTACGAGGAAATCGCGCGCGCGGGCGGGGGCATCCTGTCGACCGTAAACGGCACGCGGGCGGCAACAGAAGATGAGCTGCTGGCAGGTGCTCTTCCGCGCGTGGATGCGCTGTTGGCCGAAGGTGTGTCCTGCATCGAAGTGAAGTCGGGCTATGGGTTGGATACCGAATCCGAACTGCGCATGCTGCGTGCCGCGCGCCGGATTGCGCAGGAGCGGCCCGTTCGGGTTAACACCAGCTTTCTGGGCGCACACGCTACTCCGCCGGAATTTGCGGGCCGCGACGATGCCTATATCGATGAGGTTTGCATTCCGACCCTACGCGCGGCCTATGCCGAAGGACTGGTGGACGCGGTGGATGGGTTCTGCGAAGGCATTGCCTTTGACCCCACACAGATCGAACGGGTTTTTGTTGTCGCGCAAGAGCTTGGCTTGCCGGTGAAGCTGCATGCTGAGCAGTTGTCTAACATCGGCGGGGCAAAGCTGGCGGCAGCCTACGGGGCTCTGTCCGCTGACCATATCGAGTATCTGGACGCCGACGGTATTGCTGCCATGGCCACCGCCGGAACGGTTGCGGTCCTTCTGCCCGGCGCATTCTACACGCTGCGCGAGACGCAGATGCCGCCAGTTGAGATGTTGCGCCAGCAGAATGTGCCAATGGCGCTGGCGACCGATTGCAATCCGGGGTCATCACCGCTGACCTCTCTGCTTTTGACGATGAATATGGGATGCACCCTGTTTCGCATGACGCCCGAGGAAGCCCTGGCAGGTGTCACCCGCGTCGCGGCCCGCGCCTTGGGTCTGGATAATACGGGCATGATCGCACCCGGTTTGCGTGCTGATCTCGCCATCTGGGACGTGTCCCATCCGGCCGAGCTGTCTTATCGCATCGGTTTCAACCCTCTGTACAAACGTATTTTTGGAGGTGAGGAATGACTCCCATACCACTCACTCCGGGTCAGGTTACGCTGGATCAATTGGCCGAGATTTATTGGGCCGAGGTTACGATATCGCTGGATGAAGCTTGTCGCCCCAAGGTTGACGCTGCTGCGACTCGAATTGCGCAAGCCGCCGAAGGGACTGAGCCTGTCTATGGCGTGAATACCGGCTTCGGTAAGCTGGCAAGCCATAAGATTGCGGCCAAGGACACCTCGACCCTGCAGCGCAACCTGATCCTCAGCCATTGTTGTGGCGTGGGCCCTGCGGTACCGCGTCGTCTGGCGCGGCTGATGATGTCATTGAAGCTGCTGTCCTTCGGGCGCGGGGCGTCGGGTGTTCGCTGGGAGCTTGTCGAATTGCTGCAACAAATGCTGGCGCGAGGTGTAACGCCCGTTATCCCAGCGCAGGGTTCCGTTGGCGCGTCAGGTGATCTGGCGCCCTTGGCGCATATGACCGCAGTGGTGATCGGTGAGGGTGAAGCCGAGGTAAACGGCACCGTCATGCCGGGTGCGGAGGCTTTGAAAACAGCTGGGCTAGAGCCGATTCAACTTGGCCCAAAGGAAGGTCTCGCGTTCATCAATGGGACGCAATTTTCGACCGCCTTTGCGCTGGCCGGTCTGTTCGAAGGCTGGCGCGCGGCGCAAAACGCGTTGGTGATTTCGGCGGCGTCAACGGATGCGATCATGGGATCCACCGCCCCTCTGCAACCCGAAATTCATGCTCTGCGTGGTCATCGCGGGCAGATTGAAGCAGCGGCGGCGATGCGGGCCACTTTGGACGGCTCTGAAATCCGCGAAAGCCATCGCGATGGGGATACGCGGGTTCAGGACCCATACTGCATTCGTTGCCAGCCTCAAGTGACCGGCGCGGCGATGGACGTAATCCGGCAAGCTGCCGCAACACTGGTGATCGAGGCCAACGCCGCCACCGACAATCCGCTGGTTCTGACCGATCCGGATGCCATCGTATCGGGTGGGAACTTCCACGCCGAGCCGGTGGGTTTTGCCGCCGATATGATCGCACTGGCCCTGTCTGAAATTGGAGCAATCGCGCAACGTCGGATCGCGCTGATGGTCGATCCTGCGCTCAGCTTTGATCTGCCACCATTCCTGACGCCAGAGCCAGGGCTGAACTCGGGCCTGATGATCGCCGAGGTCACTACGGCCGCTCTGATGAGCGAAAACAAGCACCTGGCCAACCCTTGCGTGACAGACAGCACGCCGACATCGGCCAACCAGGAAGACCACGTCTCGATGGCTGCCCACGGGGCGCGGCGGCTGAGCCGGATGGTGGATAATCTGAACTATATTTTGGGGATCGAACTGCTCTGTGCCGCACAAGGCATCGAGTTCCGTGCGCCTCTGGCTACCAGCAAGTCGCTGAACAGCGCGATTGGGCGTTTGCGCGAAGATATCCCATCACTGGGCGATGATCGCTATCTGGCGCCCGAGTTGGAGACGGCGAAGTCGCTGGTCGAAAGCGGCGCTGTTCTACAGGCGGCTGCCCAGCCCATGCCGGAGCTGTCGTAATGCAGGTTTTCAGTGTTCAGAGTGGCGATGGGCCTATCGTTCTGGGGCAGCCGCATGGCGGTACGTTTGTACCTGACGACGTTGCCGCGCGACTGAATGCGAACGGGCAAATTTTGGCGGATACGGATTGGCACATCAACAAGCTCTACGACGGGTTGGTGGCCAATGCGACGGTCGTGCAATCCCATATCCACCGTTATGTGATCGACGCCAACCGAGACCCTGCGGGCGCATCACTGTATCCGGGGCAGAATACGACAACACTGGTGCCATTGACCGATTTTGACGGTCAGACGATCTGGGCAGAAGGACAGGAGCCCTCAGCCGATGAGATTGAAGCGCGACGCATCGCTTACCACGCGCCCTACCACAACGCGCTTGAGCAAGAGCTTGAAAAGGTGCGCGCAAAACACGGGGTGGCGATCCTGTTTGATTGCCACTCGATCCGCAGCAAGATCCCGTTCCTGTTCGAAGGTACCCTGTCGGATTTGAACATCGGCACCGATGGCGGTGTGACTTGCGCCCCCGGTATAGAGGCCGTGGCCTATGAATTTTCGCATTCCTCCCCCTACAGCACCGTCCTGAACGGGCGATTCCGAGGGGGCTGGACGACCCGCCATTATGGCCGACCTGATGAAGGCCAACACGCGATCCAGATGGAGCTGGCGCAATCCACTTATCTGTCCACCGAGACCCCTCCGTGGGCGTTTGATGAGAAGAAAGCCACCCGTCTGCGTCGCTGGCTGGTGGATATTCTTGACGCCATCCAAGACACTGCATTGGAGCTTTGACATGACCGATCCTCGCAAGAATACCCGCGATATCTATCCGCCCACCGGCCCCGAACTGAACGCAAAAAGCTGGGTGACCGAAGCGCCATTGCGGATGATGATGAACAACCTGCATCCAGACGTGGCCGAAAACCCGCATGAGCTGGTGGTTTATGGAGGCATCGGTCGCGCGGCGCGGACATGGAACGATTTCGACCGGATCGTCGCAGGGCTGAAGGATCTCGAAGAAGACGAAACCCTGATCGTGCAGTCGGGCAAACCAGTGGCGATCATCCGTACTCATAAAGATGCACCGCGCGTTCTGATCGCCAACTCAAACATCGTGCCGCATTGGGCCAATTGGGATCACTTCAACGAGCTCGATAAGAAGGGCCTGATGATGTACGGCCAGATGACGGCTGGGTCGTGGATCTATATCGGTACGCAGGGCATCGTTCAGGGCACCTATGAGACCTTTGCCGAGGCAGGTCGTCAGCACTATGGCGGTGACCTTACTGGCAAGTGGATTCTGACCGGTGGTCTGGGCGGCATGGGTGGCGCACAGCCTCTAGCAGCGGTGTTTGCCGGGGCCAGTTGTCTGGCAGTTGAGTGCAATCCAGACTCGATCGATTTCCGCCTGCGCACCAAGTATCTCGACGAAAAAGCCGAAACGCTGGACGAAGCGCTTGAGATGATCGACTGCTGGACAAAGGCGGGCGAGGCGAAA
Organism: Ruegeria sp. G2; assembly: GCF_056533505.1. Classification (NCBI taxonomy): domain Bacteria; kingdom Pseudomonadati; phylum Pseudomonadota; class Alphaproteobacteria; order Rhodobacterales; family Roseobacteraceae; genus Ruegeria; species Ruegeria sp. G2. The sequence continues at coordinate 11,878 of NZ_JBQFON010000006.1, forward strand.
TCTGTGGGTCTGCTGGGCAATGCGGCGGAGGTGTTCCCCGAGATTTACGCGCGGATGCAGGCCGGTGGCATGCGCCCCGATATCGTCACTGACCAAACCAGCGCCCATGACCCGATAAACGGGTACCTGCCCATCGGCTGGAGCATGGCGCAGTGGAAAGACAAGCGTGAGACTGATCCCAAAGCGGTTGAAAAGGCTGCTCGCGCGTCGATGAAGCAGCATGTGGCTGCGATGGTTGATTTCTGGAACGCGGGCGTTCCGACGCTGGATTACGGCAACAACATTCGGCAGGTGGCTCAAGACGAAGGTCTTGAGAACGCCTTTGCGTTCCCAGGATTTGTCCCCGCCTATATTCGCCCGTTGTTCTGCAAAGGCATCGGCCCGTTCCGCTGGTGTGCCTTGTCTGGTGACCCCGAGGATATTTACAAGACTGACGCCAAGATGAAGGAATTGTTCCCCGAGAACGAGCACCTGCATCGCTGGCTGGACATGGCGCAAGAACGCATCGCGTTTCAGGGTCTTCCGGCACGTATTTGTTGGATCGGCCTTGGTGATCGTCATCGCGCCGGCTTGGCGTTCAATGAAATGGTGGCCAATGGCGAGTTGAAAGCGCCGGTTGTTATTGGGCGAGACCATCTGGACTCGGGCTCGGTCGCCAGCCCCAACCGCGAGACGGAGGCGATGCTGGACGGCTCGGATGCGGTGTCGGATTGGCCGCTGCTGAACGCGCTGATCAATACGGCGAGCGGTGCGACATGGGTTTCGTTGCATCATGGCGGCGGCGTGGGTATGGGCTTTAGCCAGCATGCAGGTGTGGTGATCTGTGCAGATGGAACCGAAGATGCCGCACGGCGCTTGGAGCGGGTGTTGTGGAACGACCCGGCCTCGGGTGTCTGGCGTCACGCGGATGCAGGGTATGAGATCGCCAAAGATTGCGCCCGCGAACATGGGCTGCGGCTGCCGGGTATTCTGGGCTAGATCAAACTGCCTCTGGTGAAAATGCTGCACCTGCGATATCCCGCAGGTGTGCTAACCGGAGGCCCGACATGTACATAGCCACTCTGCTGACCAACCCGGCGGCCCCATCGCTTGAGGCGACGCTGGTCGAGTCCTTGCGGAACGCCTGGGGCGGTGGTGATGTGCAATGGCTCAGTCCGGATGAGGCGGCCGAGTTTTCGCTGACTGATATGCCGGACAATAAATGGGATGTCTGGGCAGACCTGCAGAACATGGGCGTTGATCTTGTTGTCCAGCCCGCCGAAGGGCGGCGCAAAAAGATGCTGCTGGCCGATATGGACAGCACCATGATCCAGCAGGAATGTATCGACGAGTTGGCTGACGAGGCCGGTGTGGGCGATCGGGTCAAGGACATCACCGCGCGGGCGATGAATGGCGAGCTGGATTTCGAAGGGGCGCTGACCGAGCGCGTTGGTCTGTTGAAAGGGCTGGATGAAGGCGTGATCGGCAAGGTTCTGGACGAACGGATCACTCTGATGCCCGGCGGTAAGGCGTTGCTGGCCACGATGCGCGCGAATGGGGCCTACGCTGCGCTGGTATCGGGTGGGTTTACCGCTTTTACGGCCAAGGTCGCCGAAGAGCTTGGATTTGATGAGAACCGAGCGAATACATTGCTGGCTGAGGATGGCAAGCTTACCGGCGACGTGAAGCGGCCCATTCTTGGGCGACAGGCCAAAATTGAGGCATTGGAGCAGATAACGGCCAGCCTTGGCATTTCAGAAAGTGATGCAATCGCCGTTGGTGACGGGGCCAATGATCTGGGAATGTTGGGCCGCGCGGGCACGGGTGTAGCGCTGCACGCCAAGCCCTCGGTCGCTGCCGAATGTGATGTCCGCGTAAATCACGGCGATCTGACTGCTCTGTTATATTTGCAGGGATATGCTAAGGCGTCTCATCGCTACTGATCGCGTATATTCACCTTTCAATTTGGTTGCTCAAAGCCTACGAGCAGAGTAATTTTGCTGCAATGCTACCGGGTCCCAAAATGCTTCAAGTTCGGTGGTCGAATAACCAAGTTTGATGGCCAAGTTTAGTACCGCGTTCAGAAGCGGCTCTTGAATCTCTCCAATATCTGTTCGCAGGATTCGCTGTACTTTATCTACAGGCGGTGACGAAACGTTGTACTGGGCCGGACCAGCGAACCTGTTTAGAAATAATTTCAACTTTGGATCGTTAGCTGCGTATAGGTCCTCAAACTTATAAATTCCCGAAAATCCTGGCACATCGTGCTGTTCTAAAGCGAATTGGTTGATCTCAAGCCAATTGAACAAGTTTTTCTCGAATGGCGAGAAGGTCTCAGCATTCTCAGCCACATCCTTGTGATAGACAGTTGGGTCGTTCGGATGAATTGCAGCTATTCTTTCCGTACGCCTACCTCTGGAGACATTTGGAACAAATATCCCATGGGTGGCGTGAGACGCGGCGACACTAAATGGATTTCGAACTAGATGCGCAAATCGCAGAGATTCACCAAAACGCTCCGCAAAATAGGGCAGCCATGCGTAACTTGTCCAACCTACATCGATGTAGTTTTTGTCTTCCGCAAGCAGATCTTCAATCTCGATCAGCTTGCGCTGGATCTGCACATGTTTGCCAAGAACGCCAAAGTAATTCCTTGGGCGACGGAATACCCTTCTGGAATGATAATCCGGGCCGATTCCTTCATGCTCAACGGTAACTTGAGGCAATGAATCTGCCAGTATCGACGCCAGATTTTGTGTCGATGTTCGACCCGTTGAAAGAAGAAATCTGACGGTCGCCATATTGGTTTCTTAACTCCACTCTTTCCTAAGCAATAAGTCGTGGAATCTTCCGGTGCAAGCTAGTGATTTATCAGCGAAACCCAATCGAATAGACCGGCCACTTGATTATTTAACCAAAAAATTAAATAGTAGACTTATGACGCCACTGCTGACCGCATTCTCCGCCTTGTCTGATGCCACTCGGTTCTCGATTGTCGAGCAACTGATGGACGAAGGCGAGCTGCCCGTCGGCGACCTGATTGAAGGCAAGGGCATGTCAGGGGCTGCGATCTCGCGTCACCTGAAGGTCCTGCGCGAGGCCGGGTTGGTGCAACAACGGGTGCGCGGCACGCAGCGGATGTATTCGGTGCAGCCTGAGGGTCTACGCGCAATTGCCGAGTGGACGATTTCGAAACGACAATTTTGGGAAAGCGGCCTCGACCGTTTGGGCGAACTTATTGAAAAGGAGAACTCATGGCCGACTTGAAACTGGAACGAGATTTTCCCGTCAGCCCCGAGGACCTGTTCGCATGGGTTAGTGATGGCGCAAAGCTGCTGCGGTGGTGGGGCCCCGAGGGCTTGCACGTGCCGGAACATGACCTCGATTTTTCACGGCTGGGTCCGTGGTATTCGGTGATGCAGAACGGTGAGGGCCAGCAATTCAAGGTCTCAGGGCATGTCACCCATATCGACCGGCCAAAGTCGGTCGGGTTTACGTGGGCCTGGCACGACGATCAGGATCAGCGCGGTGCCGAAAGCCATGTGACCTTTTCGGTTTCCGCGACCGACAGCGGATCACGGCTGGTGGTCGATCATCGCGAGCTTGTTGATGCCGAGTCGGCTGCGAACCATAATGAAGGCTGGACATCGTCGCTGCGCAAGCTCGAAGCACTTTGCAATTAGGTTTTCATCAGGGAGGAGCGATATGCCCCAATATTTGTTTGTTTATCACGGGGGCCACACCCCAACCGATCCCGCCGAGGTCGATGCGACCATGGCCGCTTGGGGTGCCTGGTTTCAGGACATTGGCGGTTCGCTTGAGATTCCCGGAAATCCTGTGGGTCAATCCTATACGGTCACCAACGGTGGCGTTGAAGATAATGGCGGCGCCAATCCGGCCTCGGGGTTTACGGTTGTAAAGGCTGATAGCATCGAAGCCGCAACCGCGATGGCCAAGGGCTGCCCGATGGTGGTGAACGGCTCAGGCTCGGTCGAAGTGGCCGAGGTGCACGAGATCGAGATGTAAGTCTTAGCCGGGGAAGTCCGGCGCTGGCTTGATCACACCACATTCCAGCCCGCGACGGCTGTATTGCGTGGCGTTCATGAATTTGCGGGTGGCCGGGTGATCGGCCGCCAGCACGCCCAAGCTTACCAGAATGGCCGCGATGGCGCATTCGCTGGCGCGGGTCGTGCCATCCGTGATTTTCAGCGCTACACCCATTCTCTTCTCGGGAATGATGGCGACAAAGACGGCTTCGGCCCCTGTTTTGATTGCCACGCGTCCATTCATCGCGCGCATTAATTCGGTACAGGCGCGGGTTTCTCCGGCGACAAGTTCGGGGTGCTTCACCATCGCCGCCGTAAGCTGCGATGCTGCTTCGCTGGAGCGGTCTGACCGGTCAGCGGCTGACGCAAACCACGCCATTGATCGCGCAAGTCCGACCAGGGACGTTGCAAAATTCGGGGCTGAACAGCCATCGATCCCAAAGGTTGGGCTCGTCTCACCTGTGGTCTCTTCGATGGCAGACAGGCAGGCCTGCTGAACCGGGTGATCGATTTCAAGATATTCAGGCCCGGCCCCCATATGCTGGGCCAAAGTCAGGAAACCGCAATGCTTACCTGAGCAATTGTTATGTATCTGGCAGGGCGTATCGTCCGCCAGGATGAGTCCGTCTCGGGCTGCCATGTCAGCGGGTTCCTGCGGGCCGCAGCGCAGATCGGGCTCGGACAGGCCGAGGTGATCGAGCCATGCGGACACGCGATCGGTATGGATATGCGCCCCGTTATGCGAGGCACAGGCCAGTGCCAGATGTTCGCTGTTCAAACCGTATTTCGCCGCCGCACCCGAGGTGATCAATGGCAGGGCCTGGATCATTTTGGCCGAGGATCGGGGATAGATTATCGCGTTCGGATCCCCCCAACTGCGCACGATCTGACCACTATCGTCACAGATCACTGCGTGACCCAGATGCAGGCTCTCTAATAGCGATCCGCGCCAGAGTTCTGTCATCGGTACGGCTTGTGTCATGTCCACCCCATAAATCATGCGCAAAAATCTGCCAATCGCCCTTTCGCCTGTGGCGAAACCTGCGTTAGTGTGTGTATGTCGACAATCATCGGAATACGCAACTGAACAGACGAACCGGCAGGGTTCGCACGCATGTCCGATGGGTATGAGGTATTAGGTCGGGCTAGGAGGCTGGACAGATGGGACTAAAGCTCGTTCGCGTGATCGCGGGCCTGTGCATGGCAGGAATTGCGACAACGGCAATTGCTCAGCAGGCTACTAGTACGAACCGCGTCGCGGCAAAGACCGATTGGAGCGTGTTTGTCGAAGAAGACCCCACCGAATGCTGGAGCGTTTCCGCGCCCAAGGAAACAGTGAACACACGCGGTGGCCGCGTCGTTTCCGTGCGGCGCAGCGATATCCTGCTGTTTGTTTTCTACCGCCCAAATGCTGAGGTCAAAGGGCAAGTGACCTTTACCGGCGGCTATCCGTTTGCCTCTGGATCGACTGTCAATCTACTTGTCGATGGCAGCGAATTCGAACTGTTCACGGATGGCGAATGGGCGTGGCCTGCAACCGCCTCGGACGATGCCAAGATCGTCACGGCTATGAAGCGCGGAAGCGAAGCCGTGCTGACTGCCCGTTCGGAACGTGGAACACAGACCAAAGATACGTTCTCATTGCTGGGTTTCACGGCCGCGATCGAAGACGCTGAAAAGCGCTGCACGAACTAAAGTGCACACAGATATGACCTCGAAACCCCGCTATCCGGCGGGGTTTTCTACGTATGGGTAGATCTTTTGGGTTTATTGGAAATTTATCCAACGTCAGAATGTGTTTTTGATCCGTGTCAAAGCCGACTTCTCAAATTTCTGAACTAATCAGTTTAGATCAATTTGAGGAGTTGGCAATGAATCCAAACAAATATCTGTCCGCGCTTTTGGTGGCGTCTGCGGCGATCCTTGCAGGATGCGAGAAGGAAGCGGAAACTTATCCAATTACGGGTGAGCAATGTGGACCGGAGGATCCCGTAAAAACTCTGGATGCAGAAGATTGCTACATCCCACCTGCAGTAAACTGACAAAATTGGACCGCTCAGGTTTCTGCCTTGGCGGTTCAACTTGATTGGGCGTGGGTTTTGATCTGTGATAGACAGGTGTCTCTGTCAGGAGGATCGAGGTATGCGATGGGCTATTGTTTTTCTGCTGTTTCCCATGTCCGCAGTTGCGGACCCAACACTGGAGTGTATCAACGCCGGATCGCAGGTTGAGATTGGGTCTTGTGTTTCGGACATGGAAACGCGCGTGAATGCCGCGATAGACTCCAGCTATTCCTTGGCACTTGGCGCTGCAAGGGAACTGGATGACGTCACCGGCCGCGCTGTTGCCACGCCCGCGCTGGAGGCATCGCAAAACGCGTGGACAGCTTATCGCGATGCACAGTGCGAAGCGGTGGGTGCGTCGTTTGGTGGTGGATCAGGCACCGGCATTGCCATAACTGCGTGCCGCGTTGATCTTGGGCGGGCACGTGTTGACGAATTGCTGCGCTATGCAAATTGATGCACGATTTCTTTTGATCTTTGTGCGCGTTCCTATATAGAGGCGCATCCCAAGCCAGAATCCATTGAGATAGCCACATGTCGCCCAAAGCGCCGATCACTCAAGATGTCATGACCATCCCCCGCAAATTGCCCGAGGGGAAGGTGAACCTTGTTGGCCTCACCCGTGATCAATTGCGCGATGTGCTGATTGAGCATGGTACACCGGAAAAGCAGGCAAAGATGCGCACCGGCCAAATCTGGCAGTGGATCTATCAATGGGGTGTGCGCGATTTTGGTGAGATGACCAACCTCGCCAAAGCTTATCGGGCACAACTTGCCGAGAATTTCTTAATCGAAATCCCCGAAGTCGTGACCCGTCAGGTGTCTGAGGACGGCACACGCAAATACCTGTGTCGCATCGCGGGAGGGCACGAAGTAGAGGTCGTCTACATCCCCGAAGAAGATCGCGGTACGCTGTGCATCTCGTCTCAGGTCGGCTGCACGCTGACCTGCTCATTCTGTCATACGGGTACACAGAAACTGGTGCGCAATCTGACCGCGGCAGAGATCGTCGGACAGGTCATGATGGCGCGGGACGATCTTGAGGAATGGCCGACACCCGGTGCCCCCAAGGACGAGACACGGCTGTTGTCGAATATCGTGCTGATGGGTATGGGCGAGCCGCTCTATAACTTTGAAAATGTCCGTGACGCGATGAAGATTGCCATGGACCCCGAAGGAATATCTCTGTCGCGCCGACGTATTACCCTGTCGACTTCGGGTGTGGTGCCTGAAATTGAACGTACCGCCAAGGAAATTGGCTGCCTATTGGCGATCTCGTTCCACGCCACAACCGATGAAACCCGCGACGTGCTGGTGCCAATCAACAAGCGCTGGAACATCGAAGAGCTGCTGCAGGCACTGGCCAGCTACCCCAATGCCTCGAACTCCGAGCGAATTACATTTGAATACGTGATGCTGGATGGCGTGAACGACAGCGATGAGGACGCGCATCGACTGATCGAGCACATCAAGCGCCATAAGATTCCGGCCAAAATCAACCTGATTCCGTTCAACGAATGGCCCGGCGCGCCTTACAAGCGTAGCTCGAACAATCGCATCCGAGCCTTTGTCAATATCATCTATCAGGCGGGTTATGCCTCACCCATCCGCAAAACGCGCGGTGAGGATATCATGGCTGCCTGCGGGCAGTTGAAATCGGCCACCGAACGCGCCCGAAAATCGCGCAAGCAGATTGAGGCCGAGGCTGGCCTGAACCATTAGATTCCGCAGATTGTCCGTCACTACGATAAACTTAATAAATTGAATGCTGTTTTGGCATTCAGAATTTGCTATGTTTAAGGGGCATCTGCTCTGGTTGGGGGGTCACTAGCAAACACAAAGTGGTGAAGTTGCTGGGGCGGTGCTGGCAACACTATTTAAGGCCGCTATCATTTTTCGAACTTAATGCGGCATTTCGGCGAACTGATCAGTCAGGGAGGCCATAGAATGATTACAAGACACCTGCCGATCGTTAAGATCGTGCTGTTTATTGCGGTGTTGGGGCTTATTTCTGTTGCGGGAAATGCACAGAACAACGATCAGGATGCTCATCTGGCCATTGAAAACCCGGCTGATCTGTCCAAGGAAGATGCTCAGGCTCATTACAAATCTCTGTCCCGGCGCATGGAACGAGGCTATGCCGCAGCCCAGTTGGACGTGCTTTTGAACTATCAAGCCTGGCCGCTTTTCAACGATGCACCCTATATCTCGGCCACCCATGGGCAGCGCTATGTCAACAGCTACGCCAATCGCATGGCGCATAATTACGGAACCTTGCAGGAAGGTGAGGTTTTGCCTGTGGGCTCGGTTCTGGCCAAAGACAGCATGACCGTCACCGATGAGGGTAACGTGCATCCGGGTGCCTTGTTCGTGATGGAAAAACTACCGGCGGGTACCAACCCTGAGACAGCAGATTGGCGATACATCATGGTGATGCCGGATGGTTCGCTGTTTGGCGACACGATGGGCTTTCGCGCGTCCGAGGTCGATTACTGCCATGTCTGCCACGAGGCGGTTGCTGACAGGGATTATACGTTTTACGTGCCTGAAGAGTATCGCGTCGAGAACTGAACTTCAGCTTGCTGGTAAGGTCAGTTCGGTGGCCTCGCGGCGGCTAAGTTGCTCACCCTGCTTGCGTTTGGACAGAACCTCGCGTGCACGCGCGAATTTCTCATCCTGCCAGAAGATCAAACAGCCGTTGCAGCCTTTGCCGCAACACCCTTCGGTTCCGATGCGATTGGTTTTGAAGCGGCGTTCGTTGCCGTCTTCTCCGATTTTTTCAATCAATTCATCGCGGCGGCGCGCATAAGCTTTGGCGTTGTCACGACCCGTGGTCTCCAGCCCTTGCACCAGCTTGTCGAACCGAATGCGGCTCCAGTGTTCGTCCGTCAGGGCGCGTTCCTTGCGCAGAACCGAGTAGACAGGGAAACGCGCGCGTAAATCTTCGATATCCTCGTGATCGAACAGAGTGAATGGCAGGCGGATAATTGTCTTGGTGCTCCCATGCACCACGTTTAGTCTCGCGCCATCTTGGGCGCGTTCAAAGTCATAGACCCGCAACAGAACCGTCTCGCGTGAAATCGGAGAGACGAAGTCTAACACATCCCCCGGTTCCAGCTTGTTTTTCACCTCAACCAGAAAGGCATCCTGAGTCACATCTGTGACGATCCCCGCATATTCCCACTGCGCGATAGAAGCAGTGTGCTCGTAGTCATGTGCGTAGTTTGTCAGTCGGCCTTCGTGGAAGGCCAGCGTGTAGCCTCGGTTCCCGACGGTTTCGAGTTCACGCATGTAAGGTTTCGGGTCCCAGTTCTCGGGGTCGGCGTGATAGTCGTCAATGGCCATACGATAGGCCCGTGCAACGATGGCGGCGTAGTATTCTGACTTACCGCGCCCTTCGACCTTAAGGCTGTCGACGCCGATCTTCAGGTATTCATCCAGTTTTGGCATGATGCACAGATCGCGCGAGTTCAGGATATAAGACCCCCGATCATCTTCTTCGATGGGCATCAGTTCACCGGGGCGGCAGCCCTCTTCCAGCAGGAATTCAAACATATCGGCGTTTTCGTCGGTAATGCGCAGCTCCTGATGCGTACCGTCTTTCAGACGCAGTTTCAGACCATAGTTCCAACGGCAAGAATTGGCACAGTTGCCTTGATTCGCCCCGCGTTCGGCCATGAAGTTAGATAGCAGGCAGCGGCCCGAATAGGTCATGCACATGGCGCCGTGGACGAATGCCTCAAGCTTGATGTCGGGGCATTTCTCGCGAATCTCGACCAGTTCGGGGTATGAGACTTCGCGCGCCAGGACTACAAGCTCGGCCCCCTGATCCTGCCAGAACTTCACCGACAACCAAGAACAGATATTGGCCTGGGTTGAGATATGCAGCGGCAATTCAGGCGCCCGTTCACGGACGTATTGGAACACGCCGGGATCAGCGATGATCAGCCCGTCGGGTTTCACCTTGCGGACGGTGTCGATGTATTCATCGAGCTTCGGGATGTCCTTATTGTGCGAGAACAAGTTCAGCGTCAGGTACGCGCGCCGGCCGTGGCTATGGCAGAACTCGACCCCCTCGATCACCTCTTCCAGCGAGAACTCGGATTTAGTCCGCAGCGACATATCCGGTGTGCCCAGATAGACCGCATCCGCGCCATACAGGATGGCGAGTTTTAACTTGCGTAGATTGCCCGCAGGCATCAGCAATTCGGATCTGGACTGGGTCATAGGGATACCGGGCTAAGGATCAAGGGCGTCTTCTACGCCAATACCCCTGTGCCCAAAACCCCGTTACCTGCGACTGAACCGCGCTGTGCCGATGACCTCGATCAGTTGTTTTCGAACAGGTTCCGGTTGGGCCTCGACCGCGTTCAGCACCTCGCGCAATTCGGCGCGCAGCCCATGCATCTGGTCGATCAGCGAGATCATCATCGACAGTGCGTCGGCCTCCATATCGTACTGGTCATGCAGCTCGCATGCCAGTTCCAGTCGGGCAACGTCAATGCGCTGATATCGCAGCCCTTGCTCCGATTGCTCGGGGATCACGATCTCAGCCGCCAGATATTCGGTTAGGCGATCCGAAGTCAGGCGGGCGATGGTTTCGATCAGTTCGGCTTCGGTCAATGTGCGGCTCATGACGGCATTCCTTTGCGCGGATCATAGCTGTGGGTTTCGCGCCATGTCTCCATGAATTGCTTCAAATCATCGTCTACCTTGTCCGGCATTGCGACGGTCAGTTCGATGAACTGATCACCCCTATCGGACGAGCCGCGCTTCTTGACCCCTTTGCCACGCAGGCGCAGGGTTTTGCCGCTGCTGGTCCCTGCAGGGACACTGACATTGACGCCCCCGTCGATGGTGGGCGCTTGGACCTTGCCGCCCAATACCGCCTCGTCAATGGTGATGGGCAACGTAATATGGATGTCATCGCCCTGACGGTCAAACACCGGATGATCCGCAACCGAGATGGTGACCAGCGCATCCCCGGGAGGGCCTTCACCATATCCCGGTGCCCCCTTGCCACGCAGGCGGATGGTTTGACCGGTCGTGATGCCCGCCGGTATCTTCACTTCAATCCGGTTCCCATCCGGTAGGGTCAGCTTTTGGCTGGCGCCGAATACGGCATCCAGAAAACTGATCTGCAGTGAGTAATTCAGGTTGTGCCCTGGCGCGTGGAACTCTTGTGTTCGTTGGCCATAACCACCCCGCCCGCGCATGAACTCGGCGAAGATGTCGGACATGTCGTCTTGCTCAGTCGAATACCCGCGATAGGGGTTGCCTGCAGCTTCGGCATAGTCCCGATAATATTGCTGCTGTGGACGTTCCTGACCGGACGCATCAATTTCGCCATTGTCATAGCGTTTGCGTGTTTCGGGATCTTTCAACAGGTCATAAGCGGCGGCGGCGGCTTTGAACTTGGCTTCGGCTTCCGCATCACCCGGCTTAAGGTCCGGGTGACACTCCTTCGCGATCTTCCGGTAGGCTTTCTTGATTTCGGCATCGCTGGCGTCTTTGGCGACACCAAGAACGGTATAGGGATCGTCGCTCATATTGCCTCTCGTCGATGTAGGTATGGTCTGGCCTTGATGAAGGTATTTTATCATGTGATTTCAACAGGTCAAAAATCCTTCGGGGTCGAATTACCTCGCAAATTCCGGTTGTCCTGCTAATATCTGCATGTTTCGAAGTGTTGATTGCCGGAGATCACCTTATGTCGCGCAGAATAAAATCCGCTCTCGCGTTACTAGTCGGGAATGCCATCGGGTTGTTGCTTGCTTCGCTGCTGCTGGCGGGCTTTGCAATCAAGCCGATCTCGTTCATCGTTGTAGTGATTGTCTTTACGCTGGTTCAAGTCGTAGCCGAACCGTTGATCCTGAAGCTGGGCGAGAAGAAGGCCCCGGCGCTGAAAGGTGGGATCGCACTGATTGTCACATTTGTGGGCTTGCTGGTGACCGATCTGATAACAGCGGGGCTAACAGTTGGAGGTATTTCCAACTTACTGGCAGCGACTTTGCTGGTATGGCTGGGCGCGTTGATCGCCAGCATCGTGCTGCCAATCTACGTGTTCACCGAGCTGCGTGAACCTAAGAAGAAATCATAACGCGTTCAGGCTGGCCTCGATCGCCCGCCACAGTTCTTCTACCGGCTCGCACCCGACAGACAAGCGGATAAAGGCAGGGTCGACCGCATCGCCCCAGCGGGCACGCCGCTCGGCTGAGCTGTGGACACCGCCGAAGGATGTGGCAGGGCGCAGCAGGGGGCAGGCGTTGATGAACTGTTCGGCTTTGGCCTCAGACTCCAGCGTGATTGTCAGCAGAAAACCGAACCGAGCGGTTTGGGCAGCCGCCAATGCGTGCGATGGATCACCGGGCAGGCCGGGATAGCGAATGTGTTTCACGGCCGGGTGCGATGCCAACCGTTCGGCCAGAACTTGCGCCGAGCTACACATGCGATCAAACCGCACATCCAGCGTTTCAAGGCCACGGTGCAACAACCACGCCTCGTGCGGCCCCGGTATCGCACCTGAAACGCGGCGCCATTCCTCTACCCGTTCCATGATTTGCGCATCGCGGCTGGCGACATGGCCCATCAGCAGGTCCGAATGCCCGCCCATCGCCTTCGTATCCGAACTCACCACCACATCGACGCCAAGGTCCAGTGGGCGTTGGCCCAATGGTGTCATGGTTGTGTTGTCGGCAATCGTGATGCCACCAGCCTCGCGCACGGGCCTGGCGATTGCTGGCAGATCAAGCATATCCAGACCGGGGTTCGATGGGCTTTCCAAGAACACGACATCAATTCCATCAAAGCCACCTTCGGCAAAGGCAGTAGTTGGGCGTTCGACGATTGAAACGCCTAGATTCGACAGGAACCGGTCGGCCAGAAGCCGGGTCACATAGTATCCGTCGGATGGGATCAGCAAACGAGACCCTGCTTTGACCGTGGCAAACAACGCAGCCGAAATCGCCCCCATGCCAGAAGGAAAGCTGAGGCAGGGTGCGTTTTCGAGATGCGACAGGACGTGCTCCAGGTGAACCCAAGTCGGGTTGTCGACCCGGCCATAACTGGCGTGACCGTCTGGATCACCCGGTAAATGAAACATGCTGCTTTGGGTCAATGGCAGGGCCACAGGCTCGCCCTTGTCCAACGCGTTTCCGCGCAGGTGGAGCATCTCGCCGGTCTTGGGTCTAGTCATAGTTCAGCGTCCCGGAATTTGGTCACGCGGGGGAGCGGGCTCCCAGTTCTCGATAATCTCGACCGCCTCTTGCGCGGTGTCGACAAAGCGGAACAGGTCCAGATCTTCATCCGAGATGGTGCCCGCGTCCGCCAGCGCTTCCCAGTTGATGACTTTCTCCCAGAACTCACGCCCGAACAGCAGGAAGGGAACGCGCTCCATCCGTCCTGTCTGGATTAGGGTCAAGGATTCGAACAGCTCGTCCATAGTGCCGAACCCGCCCGGGAAAATAGTGATGGCGCGGGCGCGCATCAGGAAGTGCATTTTGCGGATAGCAAAATAGTGGAAGTTGAAGCTGAGATCAGGCGTTACATACAGGTTCGGGGCCTGTTCGTGCGGCAGCACGATGTTCAGGCCGATCGAACAGCCACCCGCATCCAGTGCACCGCGATTACCCGCTTCCATTACCCCGGGTCCGCCGCCGGTGACGATCACATTCTCACGGCAGCCGGTCTGGTTCGATTTCTCTGTCATCAGGCGCGCAAACTCGCGCGCCTCATCGTAGTATTTTGACAGCCCGGCCAAGGTCTCAGTCCGCGCCGTGTGTTTCTGGGCTGGTTCCGGGATGCGCGCACCGCCAAACATGACAATGGTCGAGGTGATCTCACGCTCGGTCATGATCATCTCGGGTTTTAGCAACTCCAGTTGAAGGCGAACGGGGCGCAGCTCATCCCGGCACAGGAAATCATCATCAGCGAAGGCAAGTCGATAGGCCGATGACCGCGTCTGCGGCGTGTCCGGCACTTCGCTTGCGGTCGAGCGGTCGGTCTGTGCGTCGCGAAAGGGGCTGAGGCGATCTTCTCTCATAAACGGGGTTCCCTGCTTGCGTGTTTCCAAAACAGCTATAGGGTTCGCGGGAAGAGTGCCAGTCACGGAAAGACAAGAATGGATTGGAAAAGTGAAATATTGGCAGCGCGGGATCGCATTGCCGGACATGCACAAATCACACCTGTGATGCAGAGCAATGCGCTGGGTTATCCGGTCGAGTTGAAGCTGGAGCATATGCAACACACTGGCAGCTTCAAAGCGCGCGGCGCGTTCAACACTTTGCTCAGCATGGATGTTCCTTCGGCGGGCGTGGTGGCGGCATCGGGTGGCAACCATGGAGCGGCTGCGGCTTATGCGGCGCATGCGTTAGGTCATCCGGCGAAGATTTTTGTGCCCGAGCTTGCAGGACCGTCGAAGATTTCCCTGATCGAACGGATCGGAGCCGATCTGAGCGTGGTTCCGGGGGAATATGCCAACGCTTTGACCATGGCTCAGGCACATGAGGTTGAATCTGGTGCAATGCAAATCCACGCCTATGACGCGCCCGCAACTGTTGCCGGGCAAGGGACGTGTTTTGCTGAATGGGACGCGCAGGGTTTGCAGGCAGATACAGTTCTGGTTGCTGTCGGTGGCGGCGGCCTGATTGCTGGGGCGCTGGCTTGGTTTCAGGGTGCGCGCAAGGTTGTGGCTGTCGAGCCGGAAACCTCCTGCGCGCTGAATGCTGCCTTGGCTGAAGGTGAGCCGGTTGATGTTTCGGTCTCAGGCATTGCAGCGAATGCGTTAGGCGCACGTCGAATTGGCGATATCTGCTTCGGTCTGGCACAGGGGATGACTTCGGTTTTGGTTCCCGATGAGGCGATAGCGCAGGCCCAGCAGACATTGTGGCAAGCTCATCGAATTTTGGTGGAGCCAGCTGGGGCGGCAGCCATGGCTGCGCTGATCTCAGGTGCATATCAGCCCGAACCAGATGAGCGGGTTGCGGTTCTTATCTGCGGTGGGAATATTGCGCCGGACCCCCTGGCTGATTGAATTAACTGCTTGTGGAAACACGTTGTGAATTTTATCTATAATTTATGACTGCGACCATTGCCGACACGATATATCAAGCGCTGAGCCAGAAGATCATAACTGGAGACCTTGCCGCCGGTGAGAAGTTGCGTCAGGACCATATCGCGCGCGACTTTGAAACCAGCCATGTGCCGGTGCGCGAAGCGCTGCTGCGGCTTGAGGCACATGGATTGGCCAAAAGCGAGCCGCGAAAGGGCATGCGTGTCACTGCCTTGGACCCCGCCGAAGTGCGTGAGGTGATCGAAATGCGTGTCGCGCTTGAATCTCTGGCATTGCAGCATTCAGCGCAAAACATGACCCCAACCGCACTGAAAGTAGCTGATCGGGCGCGAAAAGACTGCGATGAGGCTGACAGTATGCCGCAATGGGAAGCGCGGAACAGAATCTTTCACCGAGCTATCCTGACGCCATGCGGCCTACCTCGCCTGTTGCATGCGATTGATGATCTGCATATTGCCAGCGCGCGGCATCTGTTCGCGCACTGGCGACCAAAATGGATGCAGCGGATCGATACGGATCACGCGGCCATAATTCAGGCGTTAAAAAGCAAAGATGTGTCAGCGGCGACATCGATTCTGGTGCGCCATATTCGCCGCGCAAATTGAATTCTTTCAGGCAGTTAAGTGCTATTTTTCACCGCTGAAGATTTCACTTGATTTTTAATAGATAAAAATGATGATCATGAGTCAACTGGTAAATAATTATCTATAAAAGGAAGTACAATGAAAACCATGCTGCGATCCGCCTTGCCGACTACCGGTGCGCTCAGCCCGGCGGGACAGATCATCCGTGTCGTGATGGGCATCCTTCTGCTGACAGCCAGCGCAAAAGTCCAAGTGCCATTTTGGCCGGTGCCGATGACCCTGCAGGTCGCTGCCGTCATGGCGATTTCTGCAGCTTTCGGGATGCGCCTCGGATCCGCAACTGTGATTGGCTACATGGTGGCTGGAGCCGTCGGTCTGCCGGTTTTTGCCGGGACACCCGAAAAAGGCATCGGACTGGCCTATATGATGGGCGGCACTGGTGGCTATCTGCTGGGCTTCGTTTTTGCCTCGGCCATCGTCGGATGGGTGGCGGATAATCTGCGCAAGCTGTTTTTGGTCCCGGCCATGTTAGCTGGACTTGTAGCGATATACGCTCTGGGTCTGGGGTGGCTGGCCCAGTTTGTACCTGCGGACAAAGTGCTGGTTTACGGTTTCAGCCCGTTTATCGTAGGTGATCTCGTAAAGATCGCGTTGGCGGCCGTTATCGTGATTGGCCTGCCAACGGGTTTGATGCAGAAAATCCGCGGGTCGCAAGCGGATGCTTGATACAGGACAGGACATCCGCAGCAACTGGACCGTGGATGAGGTGGAGGCGCTACTGCGCCTCCCGTTGCTGGATCTGGTTGGCCGTGCAAATACCATCCATCGGACGTATCATGACCCGGAAGACATTCAGAAGGCCAGCCTGCTATCGATCAAAACCGGCAGCTGCCCGGAAGACTGTGCCTATTGCCCTCAATCCGCGCATCACCGCGAGGTTGAACTGACCAAGGAAAAACTGATGGACCCCGGGCATGTGGTCTCGCTAGCTAAACGGGCCAGGGATGCCGGGGCCGAGCGGTTCTGCATGGGTGCCGCGTGGCGCCAAGTGCGGGATGGGGAAGAATTCGACAATGTTCTGGAAATGGTTCGGGGCGTTCGCAATTTGGGGATGGAAGCTTGCGTGACACTGGGTATGTTGAAGCCGCATCAGGCCCAACGGCTCGCCGACGCGGGACTAACCGCCTACAATCACAACCTTGACACCTCGCCGGAATTCTATGGTGAGATCATCGGGACGCGCACCTATCAGGATCGGTTGGAAACACTCAGCTATTGCCGTGACGAAGGTATCGATCTGTGTTGTGGAGGTATCATCGGCATGGGTGAAAGTCTGCGGGATCGTGCTTCACTATTGCAGGTTCTAGCGAGTTTTGACCCACATCCCGAAAGCGTTCCGATCAATGCTCTGATCCCGATTAAGGGTACTCCGCTGGAGCATCGAGAGAAGGTGAGCATCTTCGATCTGGTGCGCATGGTTGCGACCGCACGTATCACCATGCCAGCAACCCGCGTACGCCTGTCGGCGGGCCGGTCTGACTTTTCGACCGCAGAGCAGGCATTGTGTTTTCTCGCTGGCGCAAACTCGGTTTTCTACGGAGATGTTTTGCTGACCGCACCCAATGCTGGAACACAAAATGACAGGAACATGTTTACACTTCTTGGCGCAATAGCAGAAGATTGACGCATGTAGGGTTGCTTGCGTCGCATTGCGCCATGGTTCCACCTTGCGTATAGGCCACATCAACGTGAACAGATTCTCTAGGGAGACGCCTATGTCAAACGCGCAACTGGAAGCCGCCATCGAAGCCGCCTGGGACATGCGTGATACGATCACACCGGCCACGACGGGCGAGCAGCGTGAGGCCATCGAGGATACTCTGAATGCGTTGGACAGCGGTTCATTGCGCGTTGCCGAAAAGCAGGCAGATGGCAACTGGCACGTAAACCAGTGGGCTAAGAAGGCCGTTCTTCTGGGGTTCCGCATCAAGGATATGGAGATCCAAAATGGCGGCCCGCAAGCCGGTGGCTGGTGGGACAAGGTCGACAGCAAGTTCGCCGGTTGGGATGAGAACCAGTGGCGCGCTGCAGGTTTCCGGGCGGTGCCCAACTGCGTCGTGCGCAAGTCAGCCTATATTGCACCCGGTGCGGTGTTGATGCCGTCATTTGTGAACCTGGGTGCTTATGTGGACGAAGGCACCATGGTCGATACCTGGGCAACGGTCGGTTCTTGCGCACAGATCGGAAAGAATGTGCACCTGTCGGGCGGTGTTGGCATCGGCGGAGTGCTGGAGCCAATGCAGGCTGGTCCCACCATCATCGAAGATAGCTGCTTTATCGGTGCCCGTTCCGAGGTTGTTGAAGGCTGTATTGTCCGCGAAGGCTCGGTTCTGGGCATGGGCGTATTCATTGGAAAGTCGACCAAGATTGTCGATCGCGAAACCGGTGAGGTTATGTATGGCGAGGTCCCGCCCTATTCGGTGGTCGTCGCGGGTTCGATGCCGTCAAAAAACAATGTCAGCCTGTATTGCGCGGTCATCGTGAAACGCGTTGATGAAAAGACGCGCTCGAAAACCGGGATCAACGATCTGCTGCGCGACTGATCCTGAGCTGTTTATTTAAGATTTGGCCGCAGAGCAGATGTTGCGGCCAAATCTATTATTGCTTGGGTATCAACCCCAGCACTGTCTGTTGAAAGAAATCTATTGCGGCCTCGCCGCCAGCGCCTTTGGCGAGAGCGCCCACTTCGAAGCGCGGAGATTGCATGGATTTTTGCATCTTTTCGCAAACCCAGACATCTTCGGTTTGGAAATCGCCCGTTTCCAGCGGGTGTTTGGTCCAGTGCGAGGATTTGATCAGCCCTGTTTCGGCATCGTACCCAGGAATGTCAGCCGCGCGGTGCGTGTAAGTAAACCAGCCCTTCGGAGACCAGTTCCGCACCCTTAATCGCATCCTGTTTGCGCTTATGGGTTCCATCGTTGAAATCGAGAATCCCCAGGGATTGGGCGTTAGGATCGTGGTTGGGAACAGCATGTAGACCCCGCCATACCCCGGGGTTTCAGCATTTTTAACGGTTTTCAAACCTGAACCTTTGGCGGAGTTTTCAACGAATTGCGGAATCCTGTGTTTCACACCTTCGCGCTCGGTCGACCACCAAATCATATTTTGACCAAACACCTCCCACAGGTTTTTGTCATGGGTCGGCCCTCCCAGCGTGTCTTTGTGCAGATAGGCAAGATGATAGCCATCAATTGCGTTCTCGAAGAAGACCTTCCAATTGCACTCGATTTCATAAACCACGTTGTCGGGATTTTCCTGCAGCTCGGTCGAGTTCAGATCATGCGGCCAGGAAATCTGATCCAGCCCGCTCAGCCAGTTGTCAAAATCCGCATCCGGGTCAGGATTAACGAAAACAAGATTGCGAAATACGCCCACAGCCGCCCCAAAAAGAGCATTGGATTTCTTGTCGAGATCAGGAAAGCACTCACGCTGGGCAGGAACTCCGCGCAAAGCACCGTCCAGATTATAGACCCAGTTGTGATAGGGGCAGACAATGGTTTTGCCTGCATTGCCGCATCCTTCCAGAAGTTCTGTACCACGATGGCGGCAAAGATTGTGAAACCCGCGTAACTCACCATCGGCGCCTTTGATGACAATTACGGAATTTGCTCCGGCTTTGATCGTGCGAAAATCTCCGGGTTCAGGAAAATCCATTGTCACACCGGCAAAGGTCCAGCAGCGGCTGAAGATATGTGCTTGTTCAACCTGAAACCAATCCTCTGAAACATAGGCTTCTCGCGGTAGTCGGTTTTTCGGTTTGTCGGGTAGCGATGCCGGGGCTTGCATGTCACTTCCTTAGATTGTCAAAAATGATAATTGTCATTATTGACAATAAAGCGATTTGTCCAGTATCCAATTTCAAGATTTCGACCGAAGGATAAGGCGGGCAGATGAAACCTGGAAAAAGCCTAAGGCATCACAAATGGATGACTATCGCGGCTGTGCTGGTGCTGCTGGCATCAACACTGGCGGGGGTATATGCGATCTGGGGTGTGGTTTTTGTGTACTGGGGAGTTCTGGCAATTCGATCAGGGCAGGCCTTTCTTGTTGAAGCTATTGAGCGCAGAGAGAACCCGGTTTTGTTCTGGGTGCTAACGGCGATGTGGTTCGGCTTCGGAGTACTTTACATCCTGACGGACATTTTCCCCACTCAGACCGCCTGAATGATTAACTCATGCCCAGAACCAGTTTGAAAGATGTCCGTACGAAGGAAATACTGAGCGCATTTACCAGATGTGTCGCACGGTATGGATTGGATGGCTCAACACTCGCCCGTATCTCCGAAGAAGCGGGGATCGCGCGGCCTCTGCTTCGTCACTACCTTGGCAATCGCGAAGAAATGATCCAGCGCCTGCTGGACCATGTCCTGAGTGATTTTGCTATGCGGACCAAAACCTTTTTCGATATGTTGCCAGCAACAGGGCGCATTGATGCTTTGATCGAAGCGTTGTTTGGACGCGTTGATTATTCTTCTGAAAGCGCCGCCGTTTTTGCGGCTTTGGTAGCGGCCTCGGAGCGACACAAAGAAATTCGCCAACCCCTGTTGCGCTTCGTATACGAGTTTGAAGATCGTATCGCTGCTGAGATCAGTGCTGAGAATACAAGCGCTGATCCGAATCTTGTGGATGTCGCGGCTGCAGGGATCACAGCGATTTACTTCAATACAGATGCGGTAATGCCCTTGGTTCCAAAGGAAGGTTGGCGCGACAGGCAGCGGGCAGCCGCATTGGTTTTGCTGGAAGCGGCCTGCCAGAGCGGTCGGACCTGAGTTGACCCACACTCTGGCTCAGCGTATTGCGGGCCTTATGCAGAAGCAAAAGAAACCCTCGCGTCAGCAAGTCTATACTCTTCTGGTTCAGATTGGCCGGAAGGATGGAGATGGTTTGCCAAAAGACGCAACCGGAGCCGCGCTGATGTGCTTTGCCAGCGGTGTGGATGAGGCAGAAGCCGTGCGTGAAACGGTGGCGATTTTAAAACAGGCCGATACCGCTCCACTGGATGTCACCGGTTACGGCACGCTTGCCGAGCGAGAAGCGCAGGGGCACGATATCGATCCGGATGAGCGGGCATTGATGCAGCGGGCGCTGGACGAAAACGCCGTCATAGTTGCACAGATGACGCCATTCTTTGGAGACGAGAGCCCGGCTTAGTTCCGCGCTCCGAACCATTTGCGGTAGATTTCATCATAGGTACCGTCTTCGCGAAGAGAGAGAAGCGCCTGGTTGACGTCTTCAACCAAAGGCGATCCGGTTGGGAAGGCGATGCCATAATTTTCGCGTAGGAAAATCCCGCCGGTCATACTTGCCGTTCTTCGACCCTCATGACTGGCGTAATAGGACAGAATTGGCGCATCGAATACGACTGCATCCAGATCCTTGTCTTTGAACGCAGCCAGCATGTCCTGAAGGTCGGCATAGCCCGTGAACTCGATCTCGCGGCGGTTCAGAAAGTTGGCTGCTGTTGAATCAGAGATGGTTCCGACTTGCTTGCCATAGAGGTCATTAACCGAATTCACGCTGCCGGTGATCGCATCTACAGTCATCACCGATGTGATCCGGGCGGTAAACACCGATACGATGAACAGCGAGGAAACCACCAGCACAACCCCCAGAATGCGCCCAAAAGGCGTGCGGGGCATCCGCTCTTCAAATCCGCCATTAACCACGAGGTTGAGCGCCCACCAGAAGGAAGGGAACCAAGCCTCATTCAGTTTCCGGTCAAAATAGGGCTGCGCGCGTTTCTCGAAACTCCACATCAGCATGCCGCCCCCCAGAAGAATGGCAAAGGCCAGACCAATTGCGATGAACAGCTCGCGCGACAGCAGGGCGTGCAGTAAAGACGGTTGGCGCGCTGCCTCGGACGGAACCATGATCTGTAGCCCGGCTTCAAAGATGGGCTGGGTGAAATCCATTCGGGTTTCACGCATGGCGGTGATTGAAATATTCGCAATGGCCAGATCGGCTGACCCGTCTTGAACGGCCCCCAGCATTTCGCCAAAGCTCTCGACCCGGTTGATCGAATACTCCCAGCCCAGCGACTCAGATAACGCCGCCAGCAGGTCCATCGAGAAACCGGTCTGGACCCCGTCCTCGACAAACGAGAACGGAGGGCGGGTCACAGTTGTAACCGTGAGGGTCTGAGCCTGGCTTTGCTGCGCGAGAGTCGCGAAAGTCAGGCAGATCAATGCGAAGAAGACGCGCTTCATTTGGAATCACCTGTTTCGCGGCCCTCTAACCTAGTTCAGGGCAGCGCGGCAAGGCAGCCGCAGGGTCAAGGCTCACGTTTTGTTGGGGTGCTAAAATCGAAGTCTTTGGATTTTGGATTGGAAATCTGACTATTCGGGGTTGGCAAGCCGGGCAATTCGTTGAATCTGTGCACGAACACCGGCATCCATCAGAACAAGAGGCCCGTTATGACCGATCCAGTTGAGCTGACCGCAAATCTGATCCGTTGCCCTTCGGTCACACCCGAAGAGGGCGGCGCGCTGGTTTTATTGCAACGTGAACTTGCGGATGCAGGTTTTGAATGCACCCGTGTGGATCGCGGAGGCGTCAGCAACCTATTTGCGCGTTGGGGCAAGAAAGGACACGCTCGCAGCTTTGGCTTCAACGGCCACACGGATGTTGTTCCGGTGGGTGATGAGGCCGCTTGGACTGCGCCCCCGTTCGGAGCAGAAATTCGTGATGGAGTGATGTATGGCCGTGGTGCGACGGACATGAAATCGGGCGTGGCGGCCTTTGCCGCAGCAGCCATTGATTTTGTGCGCAATACGCCTCCGGATGGTGCGGTGATCCTGACAATTACAGGGGATGAGGAGGGTGACGCACTGGATGGCACCGTCGCTCTACTGGATCACATGGATGCGACGGATGAGCGGATGTCGGTCTGTCTAGTAGGGGAACCAACCTGTCCGAATAAGATGGGTGAAATGATGAAGATCGGTCGGCGCGGCTCAATGTCAGCTTGGTTTATCGTGACCGGGGTGCAGGGGCATTCTGCTTATCCGCACCGGGCGAATAACCCATTGCCAGCAATGGCGCGGTTGATGGATCGGCTGGCCAGTCGCGAGCTGGATCAGGGGACCGACCACTTTGATGCCTCAACATTGGCCGTGGTGACGATCGATACGGGCAATCCAGCGACGAACGTCATCCCGGCGCAATGCTCTGGAACAGTGAACATTCGGTTCAATGACCTGCACTCGGGCGTCAGCCTGAGCGACTGGTTGAAATCCGAGGCTGAATCAGTTGCCAAGGCGTTTGGAGTTGAAATCGAAACCAAGATCAAAATCTCAGGTGAGAGCTTTCTGACTCCTCCGGGTCGGCTTTCGGATCTGGTAGCGCGCGCCGTTGAGGCAGAAACCAATATCTGCCCCGAGCTTTCAACCACTGGCGGCACATCGGATGCCCGGTTCATCAAGAACCATTGCCCAGTGGTCGAATTCGGGCTGGTCGGGCGCACGATGCATCAGGTTGATGAGTGCGTTGAGGTGGCACAAATTCATCAGCTCAAGGCAATATACGCGCGTATTCTGTCGGATTATTTCGCCTGATTGATGCAAAAGACTTTGGTCATCATGGTGAAAGAGCCACGTCCGGGGCGGGTGAAGACTCGTCTGGGACGCGATATTGGCATGGTCGGTGCGGCTTGGTGGTTTCGACATCAAACGCGGTCACTTGTCCGACGCCTGCGCGATCCGCGCTGGCAGATTGTTCTGGCGGTTTCTCCGGATCGGGAGGGGATGAACAGCCGTGTCTGGCCAGTCGATCTGCCGCGTAAGCCGCAAGGGCGCGGAAATCTCGGTGATCGTATGGGGCGGATGCTGCGCGGTGCCCCCGATGGGCCAGTATGTTTGATCGGTGCAGATATTCCGGGGATTACACGCGGACACATCGCGCGGGCCTTCGGCGCATTGGGCCGGGCTGAAATCGTGTTCGGGCCAGCCCCTGACGGGGGCTATTGGTTGGTCGGTGCGCAGCGTTATAGCGCGTTGCCGTCAGGGATGTTCAACAACGTGCGCTGGTCGACTGAGAACGCTTTGGCCGACACGCTGGCTTCGGTAAATGGACGTCGAGTGACGTTGCTGGATCACCTTCGCGATGTGGATACCGTGGCCGATCTGCACGGCTGACCCGACAGGCCGCTTTTTGGTCATGACGCGGTCGCATGCCCGTGCTAGGCCAAACTCATGACACGCATTCCGACCAAGCAAGAGGTCCTCGACTGGATCTCGGCGAACCCTACCCTGACCTCGAAACGTGATATCGCCAAGGCCTTTGGCATCAAGGGCGCAGATCGGATCGACCTGAAGCGCATCCTGAAAGAGCTTGAGGCCGAAGGGCATCTGGAAAAGCGCAAGCGTAGCTATCGTGATCCGGATCGTTTGCCGCCGGTCAGCGTGTTGCAGGTCAAGGCTCCGAACGCGGATGGCGACCTGTTTGCGCGTCCGTTGGAATGGCACGGTGAGGGAGTCGAGCCCATCATTCTGCTCATCA
Source organism: Ruegeria sp. G2 (assembly GCF_056533505.1). Classification (NCBI taxonomy): domain Bacteria; kingdom Pseudomonadati; phylum Pseudomonadota; class Alphaproteobacteria; order Rhodobacterales; family Roseobacteraceae; genus Ruegeria; species Ruegeria sp. G2. The sequence continues at coordinate 36,175 of NZ_JBQFON010000006.1, forward strand.
CCCGCGCCAGCGATCCGGCATTGGGCGAGGGTGACCGCATTCTGGCCCGCCTGACCGTCGTGCACGAGGAAGACCACAATTACGAGGCACGCCTGATCCGCCGTATCGGCACCAACCCGCGCAAGATCGTGGGTATCTTCCGCAAAGGGGCCGAGGGTGGCCGGATCGTACCTATCGACAAGGCTGGTTCCACCGAATGGCTGGTCGAGGACGGGGCCGTTCTGGGCGCTAAGGACGGGGAGTTGGTCGAGGCCGAGCAGGCCGGACCCAAGAACCGCATGGGCCTGCCACGCGCGCGCATTGTTGAACGGCTTGGCGATCCGACCGCGCCCAAGGCTGTCTCATTGATCGCCATCCACCAACATGGCATTCCTGACGATTTCCCGGACAAGGTGATTGAAGAAGCCGACAAGTCCAAACCTGTTGGCCTGAAAGGGCGCGAAGACCTGCGGGATATGCCCTTGCTGACCATCGATCCTGCGGATGCACGGGACCATGACGACGCCTGTTATGCGCACGCAGACGATGACCCAAAGAATAAAGGTGGCCATGTGATTTGGGTCGCCATCGCCGATGTGGCCGCCTATGTGACACCCGGTACGGCGCTGGATCGCGAGGCGCGCAAGCGGGGCAATTCCAGTTACTTCCCCGACCGCGTAGTGCCGATGCTGCCGGATCGCCTGTCCGGTAATCTGTGTTCCCTGCACGAAGGCGTGCCGCGCGCCTGTATCGCGGTTCGGATGCAGATTGATGCCGAGGGTAGTAAGATCGGCCACCGCTTTGTAAGGGGTCTGATGCGTTCAGCCGCTTCGCTGAACTATACCGAGGTGCAGGAAGCGATCGATGGCAACCCGAACGACCGCACCGGGCCGTTGCTGGAAACCGTTCTGAAACCGCTCTATGCCGCCTATGCCGCATTGAAAAAAGCGCGGGCGGAGCGCCAGCCGCTGGAACTGGACTTGCCTGAACGCAAGATCGTTCTGAGCGACGCGGGCGAGGTCACAAGCGTTGCGTTCCGTGACCGGCTGGATGCGCATAAGCTGATAGAGGAATTCATGATCCTCGCCAATGTCGCTGCCGCCGAGACCCTGATCGCCAAACGCCGCCCGCTGTTGTTCCGCGTCCACGAAGAGCCCGCACCTGAGAAGCTGGAAAGCCTGAGAGAGACGGCGCAAGCAGCAGGTTTGAATCTGGCCAAAGGGCAGGTGTTGCAGACCCGCCACCTGAACGCGCTGCTGAATGCTGCCGCGGATACCGAAGATGCCGAGCTGATCAACCTAACCACTTTACGGTCAATGGCACAGGCCTATTACAACCCTGAAAACTTTGGACATTTCGGACTGGCTCTGCGGAATTATGCACATTTCACCTCACCCATCCGCCGCTATGCGGACCTGATCGTGCACCGCGCGCTGATCACGGCCCATGGCTGGGGCAAGGACGGGCTGACCGAGGAGGAAATCGCGCGGTTGGAGGAAACAGCCACGCATATCTCGGATACCGAGCGCCGATCCATGATGGCCGAGCGCGATACGACTGATCGTTATCTGGCGGCCTATCTCAGCGAGCGGGTCGGCAATGAGTTCACCGGCCGTATCAGCGGCATCGCGCGTTTCGGGGCCTTCGTGAAGATGGACGAGACCGGAGCGGACGGTTTGGTGCCCGTGCGCTCGCTAGGGCGTGAGTTCTTTCATTTTGACCGTGAAGCCGGGACGCTGATGGGTTCGGATACCGGCCTGATTATTGCCATTGGTCAGCGTGTCACCGTGCGGCTGACCGAGGCAACGCCTGTAACCGGCGGATTGGAATTGGAACTGCTCTCTATCGATGATCAAGCCCTGCCACGAGGACGCGGTCCAACCAAACGCGGGTCGCGGCGCAAGGCGGTCAGCACCAAGCGCAAGAAGGACAAAATCAAGCGCAAGGTCGAACGCAAACGCCGTCAGAGATGATAGGTTAACGCGCGCGCAATCAGCCAGCCGTGGCGTGTGGGGTCGATCTGATCGGGCGCATCGAATAGGATGGCGCGATTGCCATCGATGTGATCCTCATTGGGAAAAGCAGAAGTAAAATCCCCCATCAGTCTGCTCTGGCAGTGCACGAACAACGCAAACCGAGCGGCTTTGTGTCCGCCCAGTCGGATCGTTGATCCCTTGGGTGCCAAATAGGCTGGCTGCCCCCACCGCAACGCCTCTTCCAGCGGCTGAGCCTGCGCTAGCGAGGCCGCAGTTTCGAAAATCAACTCGCGCAGCATAAGTGCTCCTGCGCGAGTTTCTTCTGGCATCGCCCCGTAAGCTGCGGCGACTTTTGCATCCTCAAAGGGTGTCATGACAATGGGATCGCCTGTTCCATTCGATCGATATAGCTGTTGAGCAGTTTATCCTGTTTGATCCGGCGGGTCAGGGGGGTGTCGGACGGTGTCGCGCGCATCGCCGCCAGCATTGGACCGACGCTCATGTCCGCCGAGGTTGGTTCCTCTCCCATCAGGTAGGGCGATTGCCAAAGATAGGTTGAGATAGCTTCAAGGTCGCGCTCTAGCCGGTCCTGTCGTTCTGCGGGTGAGAATCGGGAAACACCCTGAAAGGCCAACCCTTTGACAACGGATTTACGGATCGAGTTCGAGACCGGCTTGCGGATCAGTGCTGGAATGACTGTGAAGAACGTATCGCGCAGGATTGGCCAGACCTCATCATTGGCCCAACGATCCTGGACGACATGGAAGTAAAGATGTTCCTCGGCCATGCGGATTAGAGTACGGGATTGGGCTTTTTGCAGGCCATTCAAACCGGCATCGAAATCTGCACCCTGAGACTCGAGCCACTCGCGGATCAAGTCGCTGTCGGGGATCAGGCGCTCGGGTGTGCGCAGAACCGGCAGTTTCTGATGCGGCATCTTGCGGGGGTCCAAAAGGTCGGACCGCCGCCAGCGCTGTCCTGCCCGTTGAAGCATCAGGGCGGTTTTCACACAGAACGGGCTGGCACTGAACAGGCCGAACGCAGAGGGGAAAGTAAGAAGGGTCAGCATCATCAGCTCCATAATTGGGATGTCCGAGGGATACGCCTGACTAATGACAGTTTCTGACATTAGGTTTAGGTTAGTGTGCAGTATGTCTCGTACCGCTCGCCTGTTTCAGTTGATGCAAGCCCTGCGTTCTGGCCCATCACCCAGAACGTCGGTCCAGCTGGCACAGGATTTGGGCGTTTCACCGCGTACAATACATCGGGACATCGATGCTTTGCGTGCTCTGGGGGCCGTAATAGACGGCGAGGCCGGGTTTGGGTTTACCCTGATCGAAGATGCAACTTTGCCACCACTGGGTTTTACCAATGACGAGCTTGAAGCATTGGTATTAGGTCTACGAGAGGTGCAGTTGATCGGTGATCCGGCGCTGTCTGATGCGGCAAGCGAGGCCTTGCGAAAGCTGCAGGGCCGGTTGCCGCAGCGCCAATCCCACCGACTAAGTCATGCTGTTCTGACTGCCACGCGGTTTGACAGGCCAGCGGTGCCAACAATTGATGTTGCAGTCCTGCGCCAAGCAGCATGGGACGAACGCGCGGTTGAGTTTGCCTATACCGATGCCAAGGGCGTGGGAACGCGGCGTCGGGTCAATCCACTGAGTATCGTCTACATGGATCGCGCCAGTGTTCTGCTCAGCTGGTGTCACTTGCGCGAGGACTTTCGCGTTTTCCGGCTGGACCGTATGCAAGACATGGACGTGTCCGACGAAAGCTTCCGCCCCAAGCGCGTGTCGTTACTGCGAGAGGCGATTGCCCGTATTCGTGCTGAACGCGAGGCACAGGAACAGGAAAGCTAATTTTCTACATTTTGAAAAATACCGATTGTGCGCTATCATTGAACCTGAGCAGTAATCAGGAAAAATCGGAATGCGTAAGTGCGTAGGTGGCGTCATGACCGCCGCATTATGGGCATCCATCGTGCAGGCGGATACAACAGATAAATCAATACGGCCTCTGGCCCGACCATTGGTCGACAATATTCAACTGGCTTCGGCAGACGTGATGGTTTCGGTAAGGCCAGTATTGCGTCCTGAGGTCGAACATTATCGCGTATCTGCCGAAGGGAACGCGCGCTTTCAGGCTTGGCTTGGAGCGTTTCGCGAGCGGGCCCGCGCTCAAGGAATCTCGGCCCGGACGCTGGACCGAGCATTGGCCGGGGTGACCTATGACAGCGACATCATCAAACGAGATCGCAATCAGGCTGAGTTTTCAAAACCGATCTGGGAGTATCTGGATTCGGCAGTTTCAAAAACGCGGATTTCGAATGGACGCGCGGGCTTGGACCGGCATCGGGAAAATCTGACGCGGATAGAGGCGCAATATGGCGTTGAAAAAGAGGTTGTCACCGCTATTTGGGGGCTCGAAACCTCGTTCGGAACCTATCGGGGTGGCAAGCAAACTATCAGATCGCTCGCGACACTGGCCTTTGATGCACGGCGGGCGAGTTTCTTTGAATCCCAGCTTATCGCGGCCCTTCAGATCCTGCAGTCCGGGGACGTGGATGCTGTGAATATGGTCGGCAGTTGGGCCGGAGCGATGGGGCACACGCAGTTCATGCCGACCTCATTTCTGGATCACGCAGTAGATTTCGATGGCGATGGGCGGCGCGATATCTGGTCGGATGATCCAACTGATGCTCTGGCGTCAGCCGCCGCCTATCTGGCAAAGCATGGATGGACCAAAGGCCAACCATGGGGGGTAGAGGTCAAGTTACCATCCGGCTTTGATTATGCAGATGCAAGACGAGACGTTACACTGATGCCGTCAGAATGGGCGGCCCGAGGAGTTCTGGCGCACTCAGGCCAGGTGGTGCCCGACTATGGAAAAGCTGCAATTTTGTTGCCAGCGGGTGGCCGTGGTGTTGCTCTGATGATTTTCGATAATTTCAAGGTGATCGAGGCATACAATGGTGCCGATGCTTATGTGATCGGGATTGGGCATCTGTCTGACCGGCTTGCAGGCGGTGCTCCGTTTCAAGCCGAATGGCCACGTGGAGATCGCGTGCTGAGTTTTACCGAAAAGAAAGAGTTGCAGCGTCGGTTGACGCAGGCTGGGTTTGACACTCAAGGGATTGATGGTCGCACCGGTCCGAATACGATCAATGCGGTCCGAGCGTTCCAGGTCGCTCAAGGGCTGGTTCCGGACGGGTACCCGTCGCTCAGTCTGCTGGAGCGGATGCGTTGAAGGTAAGGGCGGACCAAATGGGCCGCCCTTTAATCGTGATTAGGACGCGGATTTCATCAATCCCCTGTTGTTGATTTCTTCCAATGCTTCGTCCAGCGATTTGTTAATGCGCACAAACATCTCATCGATGTCCTCAGGCGTCAGGATCAGGGGTGGCGAGATGATCATCCGGTCGCCCACGTGGCGCATGATCAGGTTGTTCGCAAAGCAGCGGTCGCGACAGATATACCCAATCGTGCCGGGTTCAGACGCAAATTTGGCGCGGCTGGATTTATCCGGTGTCAGCGCGATTGACGCCATCATTCCAACGATCTTAGCTTCGCCGACCAATGGGTGATCAACCAGTGCCTCCCATTTCTTCTTCAGATAGGGGGCCGCGACATCGCGGACATGATCCACAATTCCTTCTTCTTCCAGAATGCGCAGGTTTTCCAGCGCAACCGCAGCAGCAACGGGATGGCCGGAATATGTATAACCGTGGTTGAATTCGGTGTTGCCGATAACTTCGGCGATTTCATCATTTACGATAGACCCACCGATAGGCGCGTAGCCCGAGCTGAGGCCTTTGGCGATGGTCATGATGTGTGGTCTGATGCCGACAGTTTGTGACCCGAACCAATTCCCAGTCCGACCAAACCCGCAAATCACCTCATCTGCGATCAACAGGATATCGTATTTGTCGCAAATACGTTGGATTTCCGGCCAGTAAGTGTCTGGCGCAACGATAACACCACCCGCTCCCTGCACTGGCTCGGCGATGAAGGCTGCGACTCGGTTTTCACCAAGCTCTAGAATGGCCTCTTCCAATTCGCGCGCGCGGGCGAGGCCAAACTCTTCAGGGGCGAGGTCATCACCTTCGGCCCACCAGTTTGGTTGGTTAATGTGGTGAATATTTGGAATCGGGATGCCGCCTTGCGCATGCATTCCGGCCATACCACCCAGCGATGCGGATCCAACCGAAGAACCGTGATAGGCATTCTTGCGGCTGATGATGATATTCTTGTCCGGCTGACCTTTCTCAGCCCAATAGGTGCGAACCAGACGGATATTGGTATCATTGGCCTCGGACCCGCCAGCGGCGAAGAACACGTGGTTCAGATCACCGGGTGCAAGTTCAGCAAGCTTGGCGGCCAGTGCGATAGCCGGGATGTGGGTCGTTTTGAAGAACGTGTTGTAATACGGCAGTTCGCGCATTTGACGGGCGGCGGCGTCGGCCAGTTCATCGCGGCCATAGCCGATATTGACGCACCAGAGCCCGGCCATGGCATCCAGAATCTCTTCACCTTCGCTGTCGGTCAGATACACGCCGTTGGCGCGGGTGATTACACGTGCGCCTTCCTCACCCAGCGATCCATTTGCCGAGAACGGGTGAATGTGATGCGCCGCATCCAGCGCCTGCAATTCGGCGGTGGGCATGTGATTGGTGATAGTGGACATCGGCGATTCTCCTGCAAGCGTGATTGCAGGACAGAATATGATCAAATTTTACACTGTCAATCGAATCGCTGCATTCTAGGTGCCGGGCAGGGCATCGCCCATCATTCCCATACCTTGCTCAATGTCCTGTGCCGTTGCCAAAGCAGCCTTCTCCGCATCCTTATTGCGCAGTGCGACGATGATATCCTTATGTCTATCGGGTAGGCTTTGGGTGCCGAATCGACCGCAAACAATCCGCAATGAAGGGCCGAATCTCAACCACAGACGTTCGGCCAGGTCGACCAGAATCGGGGCATCGGCATGCGAATACAGTGCTTGATGAAAGGCGTGGTTTAATCGCAGATATCCGCCAACATCCCCATCTGTAATCATGAGGTCGAGCCGTTGATCCAGCTTCTCCAGATGGTCAATTTCGGTCGACGAAATGTTCCTGGTGGTACGCCTTGAAAGCTCTGTTTCTATTGATATTCTTGCAAAAATCATCTGTTCGATATCATTGGCAGATAATAAGGGTACGCTGACCCGTCGGTTGCCTTGAAAGATTAGGGCGCCGTCAGAAATTAGGCGTCGTATCGCCTCGCGCACCGGGGTCATGCCTACGCCCAACGAATCAGTCAGACCCTGAATCGTTACCGGCTGTCCTGGCACAAGATCACCAAACAGGATCTGCGATTTCAGAGTGCGATAGACCTGTTCATGCGCAGGGCGTTTTTCTTCATCATCCGGCTGTGTGCTCGCCTTATTTTTGATCAAATCCAAATGGTTTACCTCAATCCGCGCATTTCTATCTTGTCTGAATTTACACCTGTTCCGACCATAGGTGAAACCGCTGCAAAACGCAAAACTTGATCAAATCCAAAAAAAAGTGAAAATAGCCGCATAATCGCAGGGAGAAGACTATGAAACTAAAAACGCTGGGGATGACAGCGATCGTCGCATTGGGGACTTCGGCCGCTTTTGCCGAGGAAGTGCGTGTCTATAACTGGTCCGACTATATTGACGAGGAATTGCTGAGCAAATTCGAAGAAGAGACAGGCCTGACCCTGATCTATGACGTGTTTGATAGCAATGAGGTTCTGGAAACCAAAATGCTGGCCGGTGGGTCAGGTTATGATGTGGTTGTGCCTTCGGGAACGTTTTTACAACGCCAGATTCAAGCGGGCGCGTTCCAGGAACTCGACGCAGCCAAACTATCGAATGCAGGAAACCTGTGGGATGTGATTCAGGAGCGCACCGCAGGGTATGACCCCAACAACGCTTATTCGATCAACTACATGTGGGGAACCACCGGCATCGGCTTGAATGTTGACAAGGTCAAAGAAGTTCTGGGCGACGATGTTGCGCTCAACAGCATGGATCTGGTGCTGAAGCCTGAAAACATGGAAAAGCTGGCCTCGTGCGGTGTCCATTTCCTGGATGCACCCGCCGAGATCATTCCGATGGTGCTGCAATATATCGGCGAGGACCCGGATAGCCATGACACGGACGTCATTGCGAAAACCGAAGAGGTTCTGACCGGCGTGCGTCCATATGTGCAGAAGTTCCACAGCTCGGAATACATCAATGCGCTTGCCAACGGTGATATCTGTGTGGCCGTCGGTTGGTCAGGGGACATTCTGCAAGCTCGGGATCGTGCCGATGAGGCAGAAAATGGTGTGGTCATCGAATACCATCCATTCGCGGAAGGCTCGCTGATGTGGTTTGACCAGATGGCGATACCTGTTGATGCACCAAATCCGGAAGGTGCACACAAGTTTCTGGACTTTATTCTGGATGCCAACAACATGGCTGCCGCGTCGAACTATGTTTACTACGCCAACGGTAACAAGGCTTCGCAAGAGTTCCTGGAAGAGGACGTAATCGGAGATCCGGCGATCTATCCGGATGATACGACGATGCAGAATCTCTATATCACCACGCCTTATCCGGCAAAAACCCAGCGGGTGGTGACTCGTCTCTGGACCAAGGTGAAATCAGGCACCTGATCTGATTGATGCGCAAGGCAGACAAACTGCCTTGCGCCATATTTATCCTGACCGATTACCGGGGGCCACTTTGAACACTGAAGTCTTTGCGCCGTGGAACGACCCGCAGGCGAAACCCTTGATCCAGTTCCAGAACGTCACCAAACGATTTGGCGCATTCACCGCAATCGATAACCTTTCGCTGGATATCTATGAGCGTGAGTTCTTTGCTCTGCTTGGGCCGTCGGGCTGCGGAAAGACCACGATGATGCGGATGCTGGCCGGTTTTGAAACTCCGACCGATGGCCATATCCTTCTTGGGGGTCAGGATATCGATCCGATCCCGCCCAATAAGCGGGCGGTGAACATGATGTTTCAGTCTTACGCCCTGTTCCCTCATCTGAGCATCTGGGACAATATCGCTTTTGGTCTGCGTCGGGACAACATGCCCAAGCGCGATCTGGAAGAACGAGTTGAAGAGATGCTGCGCCTGACCCGCCTTGAGCAGTTTGCGCGCCGTAAGCCGCATCAGATCTCGGGCGGTCAACGCCAACGCGTGGCGCTGGCCCGGTCATTGGCCAAGGCGCCAAAACTGCTTTTACTCGACGAACCCTTGGGGGCGCTGGATAAGAAGCTGCGTCAAGATACCCAGTTCGAGTTGATGGATATTCAGGAAAAGACCGGCACGACCTTTGTCATCGTGACTCACGACCAGGAAGAGGCGATGACCGTTGCCAGCCGAGTGGCTGTCATGGATCAGGGAAAATTGATGCAAGTGGCGACACCCGATCGCATCTATGAGACACCGAATTCCGTCTATGTCGCAGATTTTATTGGCGACGTGAACATCATCGAAGGGCGCGCCACGGCACAAGGGGATGAAAACTATCGGATTGATTGGGCCGAGGGGCAACCTCCGCTCACAGCCTCAACTGCAACCCAATTGTCCGATGGGCAGGGCTGCCATCTGGCGATCCGTCCCGAGAAAGTCGCCATTTCAGCCGAGCGCCCCACAGATGCGATCAATGCGATCCAGGGCAAGGTGCATGACATCGCTTATCTGGGCAACCTGTCGACCTATCATGTTGAGCTGCCAGACGGCACGATCATCAAAGCACAAACGGCGAATACCCGTCGTATCTCGCGCCGCTCGTTTACTTGGGAAGACCCGGTCTGGCTGTCCTGGACAGCGACTGCCGCAGTCTTGTTGGAAAACTGATGCGTCGCGCTGTTCTGATCGCCATTCCCTATGTCTGGCTTCTGGCGCTGTTTCTGGTGCCGTTCTTTATCGTTCTGAAAATCTCACTTTCGGACACCGCGCTGGCCATTCCACCTTACACGCCGACATTGGATTTCTCTGAGGGCTGGACAGGCATTAAGAACTTCTTCAGCCAGCTTGATCTTGAGAATTTCGTTTGGCTGACCGAGGACGATCTATACTGGAAAGCTTACCTTTCCAGCGTCAAAATCGCCCTGATTTCAACAATTCTTACGCTGATTGTCGGCTACCCGATCGCCTACGCGATGGCGCGCGCGCCTGAAGAATGGCGGCCCACATTCATGATGTTAGTCATCTTGCCCTTCTGGACGTCATTCCTGATCCGGGTCTACGCGTGGATGGGCATTCTCAGCAATGAGGGCTATCTGAACCAACTGCTGCTGTGGACGGGCATTATCTCAACCCCGCTGACCATTCTTAACACCAATACGGCGGTCTATATTGGCATCGTCTACACTTATTTGCCCTTCATGATTCTGCCGATTTACTCGTCTCTAGAACGTATGGACGGGTCGCTGATCGAAGCCGCCGAAGACCTTGGGTGTTCGCGCATGCAGGCTTTCTGGTTGATCACAATCCCTCTGTCACGTCCGGGTATCATCGCGGGTTGTTTTCTTGTGATGATCCCGGTGATTGGTGAGTTCGTGATCCCGTCGCTTCTGGGTGGCTCCGGAACTCTGATGATCGGTAAGGTTCTTTGGGAAGAGTTTTTCTCGAACCGCGACTGGCCGGTCGCTAGTGCGGTTGCCGTGGTTTTGCTACTGATCCTTGTGATTCCGATCGTGCTGTTCCAGCGCAACCAGCAAAAGCAGACGGAGGCTGAACAATGAGCAGACTCAGCTGGTTCAACACGGTGTCGCTGACGTTGGGGTTCGCGTTCCTGTATATCCCAATGATCATCCTGATCATCTTCAGTTTCAACGAAAGCAAACTTGTCACCGTCTGGGCAGGGTTTTCAACCAAATGGTACGGAGAGCTGGTTCAGAACGAGGCGTTCCTTGACGCGGCATGGGTTACACTGCGGGTTGCTGTGTTCTCGTCGACTTTGGCGACGATCCTTGGCACGGCAGCGGCATATGTTTTGGTGCGTGGCGGGCGGTTTTTTGGACGAACGCTATTTTCGGGGATGATCTACGCCCCTCTGGTGATGCCAGAGGTGATAACGGGCCTGTCTCTGCTGCTGTTGTTCATCGGGATCGGGTTGGATCGGGGGATTCTAACCATCGTTCTGGCTCATACGACATTTTCCATGTGCTTCGTTTCGGTTGTCGTCTCTTCGCGCCTTGTTACATTTGATCGGTCGCTGGAAGAGGCCGCGCTGGATTTGGGGTGCTCGCCGGCGCAGGCTTTTCGTCTAGTGACGTTGCCGATCATTGCGCCCGCCGTTGTTTCCGGCTGGTTGTTGGCGTTTACCTTGTCGCTTGATGATCTAGTCATTGCGTCCTTCACCTCAGGACCATCCGCCACGACACTTCCCATTAAGATTTTCTCGGCTGTGCGTCTGGGTGTCAGTCCAGAAATCAACGCGTTGTCGACGCTTATGATCGCTGTGGTAACGGTGGGTGTCATCACCGCATCATTGGTGACCAAACGCGCGATGATGCGGCAAAAGCAGGATGAACAAGCCGCGGCGCGCACCGAATGAAGCGAATCTTTTCGGATTACGCCTACAGTGCGGCCCCTCGTTCAGGATGCTGGTGGGACGAGACGATCGCGGCACCTGATTGGCCTAAGCACCAAGGAGAGCTGAAGGTCGATGTTGCCATAATCGGCGGTGGGTTCACGGGCCTATCTGCAGCGCTGCATTTAGCGAAAGAGGGCGTATCGGTTGCTGTGTTCGAGGCGAACTCTCCGGGCTGGGGCGCATCAGGGCGAAACGGAGGATTCTGCTGTCTGGGTGGTTCGAAGCTCAGTGAAGCCACTCTCAGACGTCGTTACGGTGCAATTGAGGCAGCAGCATATTTTCAGGCTGAAAAAGACGCAGTGTCGTTGGTTGCCGATCTTCTGGCGCGTCATGAAATCGATGCGGACAGGCACTCGCGGGGTGAAACTCAACTGGCCCATTCCAAGCGAGCGATGGCACGACTACGTCAAAGCGTCGCCTCAGAAGGCCAGCTGCATGAGCAGCATGAACTGGCAGATTTAGGGTTGGGAGGCGCGTTCTTTGGCGGATACACAACGCCTATCGGCTTTGGTTTGAACCCTCGTAAGTACCTTTTTGGTTTGGCCAGCGCAGCGCAGGCTGAGGGTGCAAAGTTGTACCAACACAGCCCGGTTCAGAAGATATGCAAAACCGCGCAAGGCTTTGATCTGCATACACCCACCGGTCATGTTCAGGCTTCGAACGTGCTAACCTGCACAAATGGGTATTCCAGCGAGGATTTACCCCAATGGATGGCTGCGCGCTATATGCCGACGCAATCGACGGCTTTTGTCACACGCGTTCTGACCCAAGACGAATTACAGGCTCAAGGCTGGACTTCGGATCAGATCGCATATGACACGCGCAACCTGCTGCATTATTTCCGGTTGATGCCCGATAGGCGGTTTCTGTTCGGAATGCGTGGGGGATTGATGTCGTCACCCCGTGCCGAATCGCGCATTCGGCAAAAGGCGTTGCAGGATTTCAGATACTTGTTTCCTGCGTGGGCCTCAGTTGACGTTACGCATATCTGGTCCGGTATGGTCTGCCTGTCCCGCGCCCTCGTGCCATTTGCGGGTCCGGTTCCGGATCAAGCCGGGTTGTTTGCGGGCTTTGCATATCACGGCAACGGCGTTGCTATGGGGACATATTGTGGCCGAGCCCTCGCCCGGATGGTCCTCGGGCAACCAAGCGAGCTCCCTTTGCCGATCAAGCAACCGCCAGCTCGTTTTCCATTGGGAAGATGGCGCCGTGCCTTAATGCCGCCAGCCTATGCATTGCTTGGGCTTGCAGATCTATAAGGCTTGGATTTCCAATTCAAAGGCCCGAACATATTCAGGTGATCCGTTTTCGACCCGCCACAGACAATATGCCGCCATTCGCCAGCCATACCAAGAGCGCAGAGATAAGTATCGCGCAGTAACTTGGTGCCGATCATAGGCGGTTAGAAAGCTCGCTACCTCCGCCTCCGACAGAGGTGCACCGCGATAAAGATGCTGCATCGCGGGCGATAAAAATATCGCCAAGTCTTCACATGGGTCACCCGAGGCCGGACATTGCCAGTCGATGAGTGTCAGCCCGGCTGATGATTGCAGAATGTTGCCCGCCACCGGGTCACCATGGATAAGACATCGTTCGGCAAGAGGTGGTATTTGCCCCCGCGGTTTCAACGCGATCAGCCGCTGCGCCTCAGCGTTCTGGCAACTGCGCAAGATTTGCTCAGCATGGCATCTCAGATCCTCGCTGCCATTGCAGCCAGTGGGGAGGTCCAGATTTATCGATAGACTGTGGAGTCGCCTCAGCAGAACCGCGACGTTTTCGACGCCTTCGCGCCATGGATTGCCTGGTGCATGATCGTAATAAACCCAGCTCGCCTTCTCGAAAGACCCGGTTGCCCGAAGATTGGGCACGAAGCCGGTGCTGTTGAGTGCGCGCAAGCAGTTCGCCTCAAGTCTAGCGTCGTTGCGAAACAACGGATTCTGAAACGGTGCGCGATACAGCTTGAGGACCGCGTCGCTGTGATCCGACAGTACCTTCCACACCTGATTTGTACGCCCACCGTACAGCACCTGGAATTGGGCTCGAACATCAATCAGCCCTTGAGAATGTAGCTGGGCAACCAGCTTTGGCGGAGGTGGGATTTGGTCAGACAGGGAAGTTACCAGATTGAGCAGCGAGTCGATTTTGCCAAGCTTTGACCTGCGCCGCCCAACAGATCAAGCACCTGTTCGGATTTGAGTAACCTCATCCGCAGATACTTCTGCCCCGCTTTCGAGCTTTAACATGACCGCGCCGTCACCCACGTGGGCCTCAACAACACGGCCAAAGGCGGCAGTGGGAGTTTCAGTTAGCAGTTTGTCTCCACTAAAGCTCGCGAGAGTCGCAGAGTAGCTCCCTGCCAGAAACGCGGTGCCGGTACTGTCAACACCGTGCCATTCGAATTCGGTTTCATTGACGGGCACGGTAATTCGGTCGACCACGTCGCCCTGCGTGTTGCGGATGATCAGTTCAGCTCTGGTTGCATCAGGAGCTGCACTGGCAAAGAGCGTAACGGGCTGATTTTCAAACTGAAATGGTGTGGCAACTTGAACATCCATACCAACCCAACTGGCAAGCTGGTTTAGATTGACCGATCCCAACGTCAAAGCCAGACCAGATAAAAGTTCATTTGCCTTGACCTGTTGCTCGACCATCGAAAACTGCGCGAGCTGCGAGGCATATTCTGATGAGTCCAATGGTTCCAGCGGATCCTGGTTTCGTGCCTGTGCCGTCAGCATGCGCAGGAATGTCTCGAAATCCGACGACAGAGCAGAACGTTGCGCGTTGCTGGGTACACCTGAGGTGGCGATTGGGTTTGCGGTTGAACTCGACGGGGTGATCATCGCTTAAAGCCTCACATCAAGGCCACCACGCGGGCCGGATTGAACTATTGGTGGAGTATGAGTCTCATCAACAGCGAGCTCCGGTGTGTCAGAGAACTGCTGCGCCTCGGGATCTTTTTCTTGCTCTGCTGTGTTACCGGACAGGCCCAGATCAAGTGACATACCTTGGTATCCAAGTTTATCGAATTCAGCGGATAACAGCGCGATGTGCCGCCGCATCAAATCAAGCGTTTCTGGCCGTTCCGTCATGATCATCAGATGCAACCCATCTTCACGGTTGGTTAATGTGATCGAGACGCGGCCCAGTTCCTCGGGGTTGAGGGCGATGTCTACGCCCTGAGCTCCAGGCCTTGCTGAGATGACGGCTGCTAATTGGCCCGCAATGGCGCGGGCATATTCGGCGCGATGGGGTATCAATGGTGTTGTGCCCATGGTTTCCCGCTGGATGGGCACAGATGTCGCTTCCTTTAGTGTCGGCATATCGAGAATCTCGTAGTCTGTTACGGGTTCGCGGATTGCATCTGCGGAAGTTATTTTTGTGGCTTGGGTCGATATCAGAACACTAGTGGCGCTAGCTGTTTGCTGCTGCGAGACCGCTTTAAGTACCGACGCGATCGGTGTGTCTAAATCCGGGCGGATGCCGACTTCGGCCGAATTTCCAGACTGAATTGGGCGTGCATTCGAATTCGGGCTGATCCCGTACGGACCTAGCGTCCGTGTGAGCACCCGTTTTTCAACTTTATCGGATTTTTGTTCCGGCGCTGCCGGGATTTCGGACGCTGCCGGGGTGGTCGAACCTATTGTTGTCGACCTATTTGTCTGATCGGTTGGTGAAGTGGATATGTTCTGATTAGACACCGGTCCTACAGCGGGCGAGGGTGCCGCTATTTCCGACTGTCCCGGCGCTTGCAATTCGCTGTCCGCAATCGTCAACAGTTGCGGAAACGCAGCCTCGGGATTTGGCAACTCCTCATCACCGTTTTGGGATAGTGGTTCCTCATTAGTTCTAACAGAGTCGTTGATTTCGACATCCGGCTGTTCTTCTACTGCGACTTTCTGTTTTGAAATTGTTGGCAAGCTCTCAGGATCGTTCAACTCGGCCTCTTCGTTCATGACGTCCTCAAAGGCCTGAGCTCCCTTGTTCTCACGCGCTCCCCCGTGCTGGGCATCGGATTTGCCTCCTGTGGTGGTTGAGGCCG
This sequence comes from Ruegeria sp. G2, assembly GCF_056533505.1. NCBI lineage: Bacteria > Pseudomonadati > Pseudomonadota > Alphaproteobacteria > Rhodobacterales > Roseobacteraceae > Ruegeria > Ruegeria sp. G2. The sequence continues at coordinate 51,779 of NZ_JBQFON010000006.1, forward strand.
TCAAAACGGTCAGCGGGTTGGACATTTCTTGCTCCGGCTGTGTTTGTTTGACCCGGACTCTGACCTCAGGAAGTTACAATTATTTTAACTGCTTTCCTCTTTGATCATGAAAGTTCGAAGCAATTTACGGAGAATCCAATGTCGATATCAGCGATTGGAGCAACGACGCCGGCCGCTCAAGCTTCAGATAAGCTTAGAGCTGCCTCAATCGAGCTTGAGGCGACCTTTCTCGCTGAGACGTTGAAATCCGCGGGCCTTGGGCAGGCGCGGCAATCGTTCGGAGGAGGCGCAGGTGAAGATCAGTTTTCTTCGTTTCTAATTCAGCAGCAGGCCCAGCAGATGGCCCGCGCTGGTGGAATTGGTCTGTCAGAGGTTCTCTTTAATGCAATGATGGAGAAGGCCGATGGGTGAAAATCCGATAAAGGCGTTGGAGGATCTGCTGGATCAGGAGCGTAAGGCATTGATAGGCGGCGATCTTGACGACCTGAACCGATTGGCACCTGAAAAGGAAGACCTGATTGATGCTCTCAACGGCCTGAAAGTCATTGATAGCGACGACCTTGTTCGTGTTCAGATGAAAGTCGCGCGTAATCAGGCACTATTGACCAGTGCAGCCGAGGGCATCCGCGCCGTTGCTGAACGCATGTCGGAACTGCGTCGCGTGCGTCAGGAGTTCAGTACTTATGACGCGGCGGGTCAGCGGAATGGGTATTCGGTGCGCTTGCAGGCAAAGCTGGAGAAGCGTGCATAAGGCTGGGTTTGATTCAAATCCAAAGCTTTGGATTTATTCGTCTTAGCACTCCGTTAGGGGATCAGGGTCAAAGTTGGGATTGCACCTGGAACAGCAGGTGGCGCGAAGGCCACAGGGCGCGACGCAAAGGTCAGAACGACGGAATGCCCGCCGGTTCGGTGGGTCCAACATGGGCGTCGAAGGCGCTCGAACGCAAAGAGGATGACAAATATGTCCAGCATTCTGACGAACAATGGCGCAATGGTTGCGCTGCAAACTCTCAAATCCGTAAACAAGAACCTTGCGATGACGCAGAACGCGATTTCGACCGGTAAAGATGTGGCGACGGCCAAGGACAACTCTGCCGTCTGGGCTATTTCCAAAGTGATGGAATCGGACGTTAAGGGTTTCAACGCCATCAAAGACAGCCTGGCGCTGGGTGAATCCACAGTGGCAGTTGCACGGAACGCTTCGGAAACGGTTACAGATCTGCTGAACCAGATGAAAGGCAAGATTGTTGCGGCACAGGAAGACAATGTCGACCGCGGCAAGATCAATGACGATGTGACGGCATTGCGGGACCAGATCGCATCGGTCGTAGGCGCGGCGCAATTCAATGGTCTAAACCTAGTCGATGGGTCGGCAGGTACAGCATCCATTCTTGCGTCGCTGGACCGTGATAGCGCTGGAAACGTAAATGCATCATCGATTTCGGTCGCGAGCCAGGATTTGTCGACCGGCGGCTATGCGTCGAAGGGGGTTCTGGCGGGGTCGGATAACGTAACCACCGACAATGATGCGGCCGGGTTCACAATGGATAAGTCCGGCGGTTCGGGTGATATCGTTATCGACAGCTCGACTGACAACTTTGCTGCTGGTGACCAGGTGTCGATTACCATCGGTGACAAAGTTGCTTCCTATACGGTTCAAGCTGGAGATCTGGACCCGTCGGGCACCTACGACTCAGCTTATACTGATGCGATTGTCGCAGTTGGGTTGAAGAACCAGATTGATGCCTTGGGTATTACCGGTGTGGCTATCGACTATGACTCCAGCGCGGCGGGTACGCTTTCATTCGTTACCGGGACTGCGACAGCGGGTGCTGACGCAGATCGCGATGTGACCGTTTCGGCGCAATTCACCAATGCCGGAGCAGGCGGTTTGGGTGCGTTGTCGTCGATTGACGTATCGACCGATGCAGGTGCCGCGGCAGCACTAGGAACCATCGAGACACTGATCAACACCGCGATTGATGCATCGGCCGCATTTGGTTCGTCGCAGGGCCGGATTGAAACCCAGAAAGAGTTCATCTCGAACCTGGCGGACTCGTTCAAATCCGGTATTGGTTCATTGGTCGACGCCGACATGGAAGAGACGTCGGCCCGGTTGCAGGCTCTGCAGGTGCAACAACAGCTGGCGACGCAGTCTCTTTCTATTGCGAACCAGGCTCCGCAGTCCATCCTGTCGCTGTTCCGCTAATTCAGGAACTCAGCCGGGGCGCGCGCGCCGTGCTCCGGCCTTAACTGCCCGCTGATGGACAATCGGAAGGATTTCAAGTGACTCCGCAAACGCTCGCCCAACGCGCTTATGCGCAATCTGCTGCACCGACGCGAACGCCCCGGGATACGGAATATGAGGCGATATCCAAAATCACACACCGTCTGAAGTCTGCGGCAGCACGCAGGGAAACGGATTTTAGCGCCTTCGTCCAGGCATTGCATGAAAACCGCCGGTTATGGAGCGTGTTGGCGACCGATGTTGCGGATGCTGATAATGCACTGCCGAACAATCTGCGGGCTCGAATATTTTATCTCGCTGAATTCACGGAACAACACAGCAGCCAGGTGTTGGGAAATAAAGCGACAGTAGAGCCGCTGCTTGAAATCAACATGGCAGTCTTGCGAGGACTACGTCAAATGAGGGGGAATTGATGGGCGGTCTGGTGCTAAAGCTTGCCCCAAAAGAGCGGGTTCTGATCAACGGTGTCGTCATCGAAAATGGTGACCGCCGCAGCAGATTTTCCATCATGACACCGCAAGCCAATGTTCTGCGTCTGCGCGATGCTATTCACCCTGAAGAGGTGAACACTCCAGTGCGTCGTGTCTGCTATGCAGCACAGCTTGTGCTGTCTGGTGACACAGAACCCGATCAGGCGCGTCAGCAGTTGCTGCGACGCGTAGAGGAGTTGAGCCAGGTCTTTACAGATACCGATAGCCGCCGGGTGTTGGCTGATGCCACAGAAGCGTTGGTGGCCGAGCAATACTATAAGTGCCTAAAAGCGTTGCGCTCTCTATTACCACGAGAAGAGCGGTTGATGGCGTATGAGCAATGACCTTTCAACCGGTCGTACCCACCGGTGGAATTGTGGGCTGGCGATTTCTTCAGCGGACGTATGACGCGCAATTGCAAAGTTTTTCAAACTCGTCGATTAATGAGCGTGAGACAACGTATTTTCTGAAAAACATAGGAAATGTTCGCTCGGCTGAAGATCTGGTTGCTGATCGTCGCTTGCTACAGATCGCCTTGGGTGCCTTTGGCCTCGAAGATGATCTGAACAATCGGTTTTTTATACAAAAGATCCTGTCGGACGGTACTCAGGCGGAGGATGCATTGGCGAACAGGTTGGCTGACAACCGATATCGTGACTTTGCAAAAGCTTTTGGATTGGGGCCGGGTGAGATTCCAAAGACGGGTTTGGTCAGCGCGATGGAGAAGATCGCCGAAGATAATATGGCCGCCCGGTTCGAAATATCGGTTGGTGAATCCGATGAATCGGTGCGTATCGCATTATTCACGCAGCATGCCTTGCGCGAGATAGCTCAACAAGGTGGTAGTGAGAACAGAAAATGGTTCGACCTTATGGGATTGCCACCATTGCGCAACATGATGGAAACGGCATTAGGCCTGCCCAGATCATTTGCACAGTTGGATTTAGACAAACAACTTGAAGTCTTTAAGGATCGGTTGCAACGCGCCACCGGATCCTCGAATCTGGCGCAATTTACGGACATAGAAGCCGTCGAAATTTTGACGGATACCTATCTAGCCCGCAGCCAGATCGTGCAATTCCAGAGTGTAACTTCTCCTGCGCAGACGGCGTTGATCCTGCTGGGTGGCGGGTTTTGATACTAAATTTTGGATGTCGGACGGAGTTCGATCTGGGTCAGAAATCGCCAAAGCTCTGAAGCGTGAATTCGAGTGTGGTAAAGACCTGGCTTCGGCAACTAGGTGTTCAGATCTTTCGACGCGTCGTATCCGCTAACAATTTAAGAATCCGGTTAGATATCTGCAGAAGCTTGCAGTGCAAAAGAACTAATCGGTTGCGAAACGTTATGCAGCTTGATCTCTCCTAACGGGATGGCCTGTTTACAGGCGGGCTCGATATCGTGGGATACAACGATTCTGTGACCGGCTGTTTTGCCATATTCCCCTAGTCTGGCGGCGATATTCGCCGCTTGTCCGATCACTGTGAAATCCAGCCGCTCTTGTGAGCCTACATTGCCGTAAGTAACACGACCATAGGCGACGCCGATTGAGCAGTCGCAATGATAATCATTTTCGCCGTTGCGAAGCTCAGCCAGTTTCTCGACGATCTCAATCGCCGAGAGCTGCGCGTTGGTCCGGGCTTTAGCGGCGTCGTCACCCGCCGGGAAAACAGCCAATACCGCGTCGCCGATGAATTTCAACACTTCTCCATCATGGTCGTGCACGATCCCCGATACTGTTTCGAAGAACGCGTTCAACAAATCGATGTATTCATCGCGGCCCAACGTCTCTTCGAGCGCGGTTGAGTTGCGCAGATCGCAAAACATAATAGCCGCATCTATATCATCACCATCACCTCGGCGGATTTCACCGCCCAAAACCCGAGCGCCCGATCGTTTGCCAACATAGGTTTCAAGCAAAACCTGGGCGTTTTCGCGCTGCATGAAGACCTCGTAGAAGCGCGCGATTACGGAAGAGCACTCAAAAACCAGGCCAAGGTTTTCTGTTGTGAATCCATCTGGGTGATCACTGGTCAGGGTCAGGACGTTTATTCGCCCATCTGAAAAGGGTAGTGGCATGGCAACATAGTCTGTTGCCCCTTTCGCGCGCAGATCTTCGATGATCGGAAAACTGTTATGCGGATTTTCGTTGTTCAGGCGTTGACGCACGCCGCCCAGTCCGTTTGAGACGTGGCGCAGGGGGCTATTGGTAAAGGCAGGGTGATCGTGGATCTCGTAGGTCGGGGTGTGGGTCGAAATCTCGGCCGTGTCCTTTTCCCAGATGTAGTGTTTGCCTGCGATCAACGGGTGCAGCGACCAGACCAGGATGCTAAGGCGTTGTATTGCGATGCCGTGTTCCAGCATTTTCTCGGCCAGTGCTTTGGTGAAAGCATCGGGTGTTGCGATATCCGACGCTCCGCGCATCAACCAGTCGATCAAAGGCCCGCTGATATTGCCGTCATCGGGTTGCCGAAGTTGGTTTTCTCCAAGGTCGATCCGCGTCGCCGTGTTGGGCATAAAGCCGATATGTCCTTGAATGGCTGCGCTTTCGGGAAAGGCATCTTCATAGGCCCAGATCGAGTTACTCAGGTGCTCTTCCGGCAGGCTGATGTCGTGATAGGTTGCGGTGCCCTTGAACGGACAGAATGTTTGCAACTCAGTCTCGGGGCTGAGTTCGACGCACAGGTCTTCACGCGGGATGTAAACCGAAGGGGGCAGCCGCGTTTCATACATGACCTTGGCGTTATGGCTTTCGGCGAGCAGGATATCACCACGGTAGATCGCAATCCGCCCTTTTAACGGTTCAACCGAAATACCATAGCCTTTGACATTTGGTGTGGCATGGACGTTCATCTGCAACCTCCCCTGGCCAAGCCCTTATATGATGGGCCTTCAGGGTGACGATTCCAAGATGCGAACACAGATTTTACCGCAATGAAGCAGTCAGACCATCTGAATTACGTCTTTTTCGATCGACAACATGTAGCCTTTTTTGGCGATGTTTTTCACCAGCAATTCACTGACCATCTGATTGCCGAGTGCGTCCCTTAGGCGTTTGATACGGGTGGCCCCAGCGGCTTCTTCGCAATCGACCACGTTCCGCCCTGAAATCATGGCTTCGATCTGCGCTCCGGACAGAACTTCGTCATCCAGCCGGGATTCGGCTAATACCGACAGGGTTTCCATTGCTGCGGGAGTTAGCCTGAAATCCATGTTGTTGAGGTAAACCGTGTTTTCCTCGCGGCTGATCAGCAGCGAGGTCACCTGAATCCCGGTCCGCTCAATCTGCGCCATGCGGCGATTCAGCAGGACTAGCATCACCAGAAACACCAACGCGGTAATCAGCATGGCGCTGGCAAAGACCAGCAGCACGAAGATCACCATGCGATAGCTGGACAGCGTATCGGCGAATGCTGTGCCGGATTGGGCCAATATTTCCAGCAGGCGGATTTCGGATTGTGAGGTCAGGTCAGACTCGACAAACAACCGCTCGACGCGCGCGTTGAAAGCGTTCGCATCCGGTAGCGTCCAGAACAGGAAAACCGCTGCAGTCACCAGGATCGCGACGATTGCCGCTATCCCCAGACCAACCAGCCGAACCCCCGAGCGACGCGCTTCAGTAACGGAGATAGAATTTTCCGGCATTGGCCTTCCTTTGATCCAATCCATTCGCCTCAAAAACGGTCATCACGTTCAGCAGGGTCCAGCCGTTTGATTTCAGCCGCTTTGCGACTTCGTTCCGGGCCGAGCCCTTATCGCAGCTTGAGACTTGCATGACGCCATAGTGCAGGCGCAAGGGATTGTCCTGCTTGGCTTTGTAGTCGGCAAAGCAATCTGCCGCGACGGCCTGCGACCCAACCGATATCAGGGCCGTCAGAGCCAGAGAAGAGAGGATCTGTTTCATGGGCTGCATCCTGCGCATGGGTTGGGCGGATATTCAATAACCTCAGGGGGTTTGCGGCGCTGATATTGGATAACAGATTGCCGTTATTGCTTGTCTGGAGGGGGTGGTCGCAGTGTCGGGTTATCAGTTTCGCGGTCCGTCACGGGCCTGCCCCATCATCCGAAAGGACACGTATCATGCACCGGAAATTTATTGCTCTGATCATAGCCGCCGCCGTCGCCATCACCGGGATCTCAGCGTCACAGGCACGGGCGGCAGATACCAGGGATATTCTCGGAGGACTGGCTGCAATCGCGATCATTGGTGCGGCGGTCAATCACTACCATCAAGAGAAGAAGCGTGACGAAGAGGCCGAGCGCCGCAAGCGTCATAAGAAGGCTGAAGCCAAGGCGGAAAAGGCTAGGAAAAAACATGCTGTTCGCCCGCTGCCAAAGCGGGTTGCGCGTTATGACTTGCCGCAGCGCTGTCTCCGCACGTTCGATGCCTATTCGAAAAAGCGTCCGCTGCTTGGGCCGAACTGCCTGAAGAAGCACTATAAACATGCCGATAGCCTGCCACACCAATGCAAGGTTGGTTTCTGGAATGGTAAAAGGGTAAAACGGGCATACGAACCCGCCTGCCTGCGCCAGAAAGGATACCGCGTCGTTTACCAGTAACCGGTTTCGAGCAGGAGTGGCGCCATAGAAGCGCCACGCGGGAGAGGGTGGCGCAAGCTGCCCTCTTCTTTTTTCTTGCGCCCGGCAAGGAAACGCGGTTTGCCAATGGTATGACGACACCTGATTTCGAACTCGAACGGGCTTTGCTGGCGCGCGGATACACCCGAATTGCCGGGGTGGATGAGGTTGGGCGTGGCCCATTGGCCGGGCCGGTTGTTGCGGCAGCGGTGGTATTGAATCCGCAGGATATTCCGGACGGGTTGAACGATTCAAAAAAACTGACGGCCAAACGTCGCGTTGGTTTGGATGAGACATTGCGCAATCGGGCAGAGGTCGCGGTGGCCGAAGCCACAGTCGCCGAGATAGATGAGCACAACATCCTACGTGCCTCTCATCTAGCGATGGTGCGTGCGGTCGCGGCCCTCGACCCGGCACCGGATTTTCTGCTGATCGATGGGAATATGATTCCGCGCGGGATGAAACTACCCTCGCAAGCTGTGGTGAAGGGTGACGCTCGATCGATGTCGATTGCGGCAGCGTCGATCATTGCGAAAATCTGGCGTGATCAATTGATGGTGGATTTGGCGCAACAGCATCCCGGCTACGGGTGGGAGGCAAATGCCGGATATCCGACAAAACAGCACCGCGAGGCGCTGCGAAATCTCGGGGTGACCCCACACCATAGACGTTCGTTCAAACCGGTCCACAATATCTTGTATCAAGAGTAAATCGTAAGTTGCTGATTCAAAAAAGAAATTGACGGCGAATCATCTTTGAATCATCCTTGTCTCAACCAAATGAGCGCAAAAGCGCCGTGGAACTGAGGCAGTGATATGACCACAATCAAGACGAAGGGCGCAACCGCGCTCCCTTTAAACACGATTCTATCCGGGGACTGCATCGAGGCGATGAACAGTCTGCCCGAGGCGTCGGTTGACCTGATTTTTGCGGACCCCCCGTATAATCTGCAGCTGAAAGGCCAGTTGCACCGGCCAGACAACTCTCAGGTCGATGCGGTCGATGATCACTGGGATCAATTCTCAAGCTTTGGCGCCTACGACCAGTTCACGCGTGAATGGCTGAAAGCGGCGCATCGTTTGCTGAAACCCAATGGCGCGATCTGGGTGATTGGGTCTTATCACAACATTTTCCGCGTGGGTTCCGCCCTGCAGGATGCGGGCTATTGGATTCTGAATGATGTGGTTTGGCGAAAATCGAACCCGATGCCGAATTTCCGCGGCAAGCGCTTCACCAATGCGCATGAGACGATGATCTGGGCCTCCAAACGTGAGGGTGCGAAATACACGTTTAACTACGAAGCGCTGAAAGCGCTGAATGAAGGCGTACAGATGCGCAGCGATTGGGTGCTGCCGATCTGCACCGGGCACGAGCGCTTGAAGGATGAAAATGGCGACAAGGCGCATCCGACACAGAAACCGGAATCACTGCTGCATCGTGTTTTGATTGGCTCGACTAATCCGGGTGACGTTGTGCTGGATCCTTTTTTTGGCACTGGCACCACAGGTGCTGTTGCGAAAATGCTGGGGCGTGAGTTCATCGGTATCGAGCGCGAAGAAAGCTATCGCAAGGTAGCTGAAAAGCGCATCGCCAAGGTCCGTAAATTCGACCGCGAGGCGCTGGAAGTCAGCGCCAGCAAACGCGCCGAGCCGCGCGTGCCCTTTGGCCAATTGGTCGAACGCGGCATGCTGCGTCCGGGTGAGGAGCTTTATTCCATGAACCAGCGCCACAAGGCCAAGGTACGCGCGGATGGGACGTTGGTAGGCGACAACGTCAAGGGCTCGATCCATCAAGTGGGGGCGCATCTTGAAAACGCGCCGTCCTGCAATGGCTGGACTTACTGGTGCTTCAAACGCGATGGCAAGACTGTGCCGATTGATGTGCTGCGTCAGCAGATCCGATCAGAGATGCATAGCTGATTTACTCAATACCGCCGGTGCCTGTGGCCTGACACAAGGCACTAAGCCTTGCCCCGCCGTTTTGGCGGGGTCTTTGTTTTCCTCTATAGGATGATTGCATAGGGTAGCCCCTGACAGCGCATATGGGAGACCGATGCAATGACCGAGACAACCGCCAGTCAATCTCGTCTGAGCAGACTGTTCTTCACGCAGCCGGACAATTATGACCTAGACAACAAGTACACCGAAGCTGCGCTGGAGCGAAATAAGCGTGAGGGTTTGGAGCTTGCCGTTCGGGCGCGTTGGATCGCAATGGCCTTTACGGCACTATTGCTGATTTACTTGAATCCCCACTGGGAGGTTCTCTGGTACCATTTCATTCTGTTGCTGATCTGCGCCAATGGTTGGCTGATCCGACGTGCGGGGCGCGTTGGTCAATCCCGAACAGAGCTATTTTTGATCTTCATTGATTTGCTGATCATGACATTGGGTATGATCGTTCCTAACCCGTTCAGCGACGACGTGCGGCCGCTGGCAATGCAGTATCGGTTCGACAACTTCCAGTATTTCTTCATCATTCTGGCTGCAGGAACTCTTGCCTATTCCTGGCGTACCGTCATCGCGATTGGAACTTGGACGGCGTTAATGTGGACAGCTGGTTGGGTGATCGCATGGTGGGTCTCCACGCCGATACCAGGGATCAGCGAACGCGTATCCGAGGCCTTGGCAGGTTATCCAGACGTCGCAGAATTCATGGATCCCAACAGTTTCATGTCGACGCTTCGTATTCAGCAGGTGATTGTTTTTGTCATGGTTGCAGTGACGCTTGGTGTTTCGATGCGGCGCCTCAATCGCTTGTTGATGTCGAATGCCGGGCTTGAACGTGAGCGCGCGAACTTGTCGCGCTATTTCTCTCCGAATGTGGTTGATGAGCTCAGCCAGAACGATGAGCCTTTGAAGCAGGTCCGCAAAGAAGACATCGCGGTTCTTTTCATCGACATCGTTGGGTTCACCAAATTTTCTGCGGGGCGCGATCCGTATGAGGTTATCGAGGTCTTGCGCGGGTTCCATGCGCGGATGGAGACAGAGGTGTTTCGCCATCATGGAACGCTAGACAAGTATCTGGGAGACGGATTGATGGCTACGTTTGGCACACCGCTGCCGGGTGAATTGGATGCGAGCAATGCATTGGCTTGTGCCCGGTCGATGGTCGATATGATCGACCGCTGGAATATTGATCGCAAACGCGCCGGTGAGGCAGAGATTCAGATCGGAGTAGGGGTTCACTATGGCTCAGTTGTCCTGGGTGATATCGGAGCGAACCGGCTGGAGTTCGCTGTGATAGGCGATGCGGTAAATGTTGCTGCAAAGCTTGAGGCCATGACGCGCGAATGCGCTGCCCGCATAATTGTCAGCGATGCATTGCGCACCCAAGCGTTGCAAGAAACACCGAACTCAGAAGACTTGATGGCAGGATTTGAACAGCGGCCGGATCAGACGGTGCGAGGTGTCGCCGCCCCGATGGATTTTTGGGTTCTCCAAAAATAGGGGCTCCCGCCTGTCAGAACCGCATCAAAGATGCGATTTCTTCCTGTTGGGCGGGGCAGCATGCTGGCGCGTGCTGCGGTTAGGTGCGAGGCAGAGGGTTCTGCGCCTTGTTATAGGGCTGCCAGTCGGCGATCTCGGGGTAGTATTGACGTCGCCACGCTCGGACCTTGGGGTTCATGATCCGTCGCCACAATGGTGGGATCATCGCAGCAATTGTCATGACCGGATACCCATATGGCAGTTGCGGGGCGGCGTCCTGAGAATGGTGTTGCAGCAAAGGGAACCTGCGGCTTGGTTTGTAATGGTGATCCGAATGGCGTTGCAGGTTGATAAGTAGCCAGTTCGACGCTTTATGCGACGCATTCCACGAGTGGCGCGGGTGGACGTGTTCGTACTTACCATCCCCCAGGTATTTTCGCGTCAGGCCGTAATGCTCGACATAGTTGACCAATTCTAGTTGCCAGATCGCGGTACCTGCCTGCAGCAGGAATAAGCCTATCCCGGCCCATCCTCCGAGCAGATACGCCAGAAACACCATGGTCGATTGCAAGGCCCAATACCGCCAGAAGGGGTTCGTGGAAGCTGTCCAGGGGCGGTCTTTGCGGGCCAGTTTGTTCGCTTCCGCGTGAAACGCCGATTTCAGACTTTGGCGCAGGACGCGCGGATAGAAACGGTGGAAGCCTTCGTTGTAGCGTGCGGTCACAGGGTCGCGTGGGGTGCCAACATAACGGTGGTGGACCAGCAGATGTTCCGACCGGAAATGGGAGTAAAGCACCATCGACAGCAGGATATCACCCAGCCATCGTTCCAGCTTGCCTTTCTGGTGCATCAACTCGTGGCTGTAATTGATTCCGATCGTGCCTGAAATAACGCCCATGCCGAAGAATACGCCAATTTTTTCGATTGTGGTCAGTCCCGTTGCGCGGGTCGTGTACCAGATCAGTCCGTAAAGCGTGAGGAACTGCACCGGAGCCCATGCTTTGATCAGCCAAATATACCAGTCCAGCTCTTCATCTGGCGCATCCGGGTCGGCATTTTCCAAGTTAAGCCCCGTCAGTTGATCCAGCACAGCAAAGGCCCACCAAGTTGAAAGAGGCACAATCAAGACCCACCAACCACCAGCGAAGGAGGTCATCCAAATGAGTGGGACCAGCAGGTATGAGACCCAAAATGGAACGGCAGATTGCCAGCGAGAGAGGGTGTCAGATGCAATCATCTTGGGGCTCCAAAGCGTTGCCCGAACAGTAGACCGCTCTTTATGTTTTGCACAGCGGTCTATTGGCCGCGCCAGAGATCGAACCCCTTGCGCATAACGGTGGGTAAGTCGCTGGGTTTGAACTGGTGTTTGTCCATGATCACAAAATCATCCGGAGTAAACCCATCGGGCAGTTTGGTCGTCCAGATACGCAGGATCAGGTGAAAATGGGTGAAAGTGTGCCGCACTTCGCCCGGTATTTCTTGCCAACGCGCCGGGAACGGCGGATTTTCTACAGGCGCGTCGGACCAGTCCGAGCCGGGCCAGCCCAACATGCCGCCCAGCAGGCCTTTGTCGGGGCGGCGTTCCAATAGCAGAGCACCATCACTGCGTTGGGCAATATAGATATGACCCAACCGTGTTGGTTTCGGTTTTTTGGGTGTTTTTTGCGGTAATTCTGTCTGCGTACCCGCAGCCCGCGCCAGACAGGGTGCATAGAGTGGACAAATCCCGCAAGCTGGAGATTTAGGTGTGCAGATCGTCGCGCCCAAATCCATAACCGCCTGAGCATGATCCCCGGGCCGCAGAGGTGGTGTCAGTGACGCGGCCTTTTCTTTCAATAGGGGTTTTGAACCAGGCAGGGGATCGTGAATGTCATATAACCGCGCCATGACTCGTTCGACGTTGCCGTCCAAAACAGTCTCGGATTGATCAAATGCAATCGCTGCAATAGCAGCAGCGGTGTAGGGCCCAACTCCCGGCAGTTTCAGTAATGCGTCGTATCTCTCGGGGAATTGACCATCATACTCAGCAGCGACAACGCGCGCGCATTTCAATAAGTTGCGCGCGCGGGCGTAATAGCCAAGGCCAGCCCACTCGCCCATGACCTGATCGTCTTGGGCCTGTGCCAAGGCTTTGACAGTGGGCCAACGGGTGGTGAATCTGATGAAATAGTCGCGCACAGCGGCTACGGTGGTCTGCTGTAGCATAACTTCGGAAAGCCAGACCCGATAGGGATCAGGCATGACACCGGCGGCGCGATCCACCGGGCCAATCCGCCACGGCATTTCCCGCGCGTGGCGGTCGTACCAGTCCAACAGCGTCTTGCTCAGGTCGATTTCGGTGCAGTCACGCAAGTTTTATGTAACTCCCTGTCGGGTTTCACTGGCGCACAGGTCGCAGCTTATTACAATAGCCGTGCAAGAGTTGGAAACCAGATGCAACGCAGACGTTCTTCGACCCGCGGGTTCAAGCGCACCGCCACTTTGCTGAATGACCGGATCAGGCAGGCCGGGGAAAGCCGGGGTTTTGCCGTCTCGCGCCTTTTGACTCATTGGGCCGAGATTGTGGGCCAGGACATCGCGTCGATCGCCCGGCCGGTGAATGTAGGGTACGCCAAGGGCGGATTTGGGGCGACTCTGACGGTGCTGACAACCGGGCCACAGGCGCCAATGCTGGAGATGCAGAAAGAGCAGCTCCGTGACAAGGTGAATGCCGTCTATGGCTACAACGCGATCAATCGGGTACGTATCACCCAGACCGCGCCGACCGGATTTGCCGAGGGGCAGGCGAGTTTCGATCATAAACTGAAACAGACAAAACCTGTTGTTTCACCAGAAGTTGCAGCTGAGGCCGACAATGTGTCGCGCGCAGTTCATGATGAAGATTTGCGTGCAGCCCTTGAACGTTTGGGCCGCAACGTTTTATCCAGACAGAAACGCTAAGAAAGGGCTGAGGAATGAGCCGGATTGCAACCGTAATATGTGCGGCTGTCGCCGTAGCCGCAGGCGGCTATTGGCTGACAACGTCGAGTAATACGATCCCTTCGAACCCGCTTGTCGGTACCGCCGAGGCGCAAGAGGCGGATCTGGACACGTCAACCATCGTTGAGATGGTGCAGGGGGCGGAAGACGCGCCAGTCGAGATCATCGAATATGCATCATACACTTGTCCGCACTGCGCGAATTTCCATCAGGGCGCATATAAGCAGCTCAAGAAGGACTTCATCGACACGGGCAAGGTCAAGTTCACCTATCGCGAGGTATATTTTGACCGCTATGGCCTTTGGGCATCGATGGTGGCGCGGTGTGCGGGTCCCGAGAAGTTTTTTGGCATTACCGATCTGCTTTACGAAGGTCAGTCCGAATGGACTCGCGCCGGTGGTCCTGCCGAAATCGTTGACGAGCTGCGCAAGATTGGTCGTCTTGCAGGTATCGACAATGATCAGCTTGAAGCCTGCTTGCAGGACGGCACCCGCGCGCAGACGTTGGTAGCCTGGTACCAAGAGAACGCTGAACGTGATGGAATTCAGGCGACACCCTCTTTCATCGTGAATGGCAAGAAGGTTGATAACCAGTCTTATGACGACTTCAAGAAGTTGATCGAAGACGAGCTGGGCAGCTAATCCCTGTTGGGCCAGCCTGTATCGGGCTGGCCATTCGTTCAGGGTGAGGGCGCGACTTTGGTTAACATCGCTTTGACCATTTCATCCTGATTGATGTGTAGCCGGACCGGAAGTGTTAGGACCTTACTTCGGAACGCCGCAGGTAAGCGCACGGCGTCCTTCTCGGTTGTAACCAATTGGGCGCTCAATGCTTTAGAGTCCTTCTCCAAGCGGCTCATAAGGGCGGTTGTCAGCGGTTGGTGATCGTCCAAAGCTTCGGCGCGCAGCAGTTTTGCACCTAGTTGCCGCAGAGTTTCAAAAAACTTTTCGGGGTATCCGATGCCCGCAAATGCCAGAACAGAGGTATCGCTCCAGTCCATCCCGGTTTGCAGCGGTCGCATCTCACCCGTGGCGTGGGGCACCGAAAGCGCGTGGCTCCATATTTCAGCGAAAATCGATTGCGCCTCGGAATCGCCAAGGGACAATACAAGATCAGCCCGCTTCAACCCCGCTTCCACGGGTTCTCGCAAGGGTCCGGCAGGAAGGCACAGCCCGTTGCCAAATCCCCGCGCGGCATCTACCACGATGATCGAAAAGTCTTTGTTGACCGAGGGATTTTGAAATCCGTCATCCAGTACAATTGCGGTCGCGCCCGCAGCCGCGGCAGCCTGTGCGCCGGCGGCACGATCCTTGGCAACCCAGACTTCGGCGAATGCGGCCAACAAAAGGGGTTCGTCGCCCACCTGCGCCGCGGTGTGTTTCCGTGGGTCAACCTGCACTGGGCCTTCTAGAGATCCGCCATGTCCGCGGGTGACAACATGAGGTTGGTGCCAGATGCCCCTCAGACAATCCAGTACCCATATTACGGTTGGCGTTTTGCCGGTGCCGCCCGCGTTCAGGTTGCCGACGCAGATTACCGGTACCCCGGGTGAGAGGCTCTGCCCGCTCGCCACGCGGCGGGCTGTCGCGGACGCGTAGATGCGGCCGAGTGGAGCAAGTAATCTGGCCCGCAAGTTCAACTGATCGGGGGCCGAATTCCAAAAATCAGGGGCGCGCATGGTGGGCCCTCCGCCGGTCCAGCGTGTCTTGCACCATGTCGATCAGTTGATCCGCCTGTGGCGCGCCTTCGGTTACAATCTGCCAACCGGCCAATGCCATGTCTGCGGTACGGTCCGGAGCCAGCAACTCGACTACGCCATCGCCCAACTCAGTCGCCGATTTTATGGTTATGGCGGCGTTGGCTTGGTTCAACCTATCATAAAGGACCTGGTAATTGCCCACATGCGGGCCATTAATCACCGCCGATCCCAACGCGACTGCAATTAACGGGTCTTGACCACCTGCGTGGCGTTCCAACGAACTGCCCATGAATGTCACGGCTGAAACACGATGCCAAAGGCCCAGATCTTCGGGTTCTGATGTCACGATGACTTGCGTTGTATCCTCAATGGCATGACCTTCGTCCCAATTAGCGCATCGCAAGTCCATCGCCTCTAGACGTTTGTACAATGGCGCGGCCTCGGATGCATCGGCCACGTGCAGAACCATAGCAAGACGCGGTAACAATCGTAGTGCCTGGCGATGTGCACTGAGTACAGAAATAAACTCCTTGGCCTGAACCCATGCGGCCAGCCAAACTGGCCGACCGGCCAGAATGTGGTTGGTCTCGATCAATTCATCCTCGGGCCAGGGGGTTGGGTTGGGGCTGACATGAAGAGGAGGCTCGACCGAAATTTTTGCCGAGTTGACCCCCAACCTCCTGATTTGGCGTGCTGTTTCATCATTTGTGGTGAGGATGGTCGTAAAGCAATCCAGCGTATAACGGGTAATATCCGGGAGCCAACGCCCACCTCGTGCCGTCTTGATTTCAACCAATGCCTCAAGCAGTACGAGCGGGATTGACCGTTCCTGCGCACGGGTAATGATGTTTGGCATTAATCCACCGCCGAACCAAAGTCCCATATCGGGGTGCCAATGGTCCAGGAAAGCTCGTGCGGCACCAGTGTGTTCGGCCGGGAGCTTTAGAATTTGGCAGCTGCACTCTTCCCATTCTCCGAAATCGGCGTCGGGAGGCGCTGTTAGAAGCAGCGACAATCCCGGTCGCGCGGACATTAAGCGGCGACAGAAATCATCAACGGCGCGCAGCCGGTATGGTGTGCTGACATGCACCCATAAAACTTCTCCCTCAGGTCGCGCTATACCTGCAAAACTGGTGTTCTTGGGAACACCCCAAGAAAGGACCCGATAGGCCGCCAGGCTGAGAGATCGTGGTTTACTCATGCAGAGATGCCGATCCCGCGCGGGTCCAATCTGGAACGAAGATTTTCATGTACCTCTGAGCCCGCCGCTACAACGCCATTCAGGCGAGGGTGAGCATTATTGAACCGTAATGGATGCCCTAACCGATCTGTACAGCGTCCGCCCGCCTCACGCAGGATAAGATCACCGGCGGCGATATCCCATTCCCAGCTGGGGCGCAGGGTCAGCATTCCGTCGAACCGTCCTTGTGCAACCAATGCCATCCGATAAGCGAGTGACGGCCGGTACACTCGGCGAAAGTCCGGGACAGCCTCAGACAGCCAATGGCGCGGATCAAGATTAGGTTTTGCGGCCAGAATCTCGGCGTCGGACAGCTGCACCCGCCCAGAAACGTATATGGGTCTGCCATTCAGCGTTGCGCCTTGCCCTTTTGCGGCGGCATAAAGCAGATCGCGCATTGGCAGATAAATGACCGCTGCCGTTACCTCCCCCTGCTCAGACACGGCCAGCGAATGCGCCCAGGTGCGTGATCCTTCGGCAAAACTGCGGGTGCCATCGATGGGGTCAATGACAAAGACCCGACTACGGGTCAGGCGATCAGGTGAATCCTCGGTTTCTTCGCTGAGCCAGCCGTAGTCCGGGCGGGCAGCCTGCAGTTCACGCTCGAGCATTGCATTGACGGCCAGATCAGCTTCGGTAACCGGTCCTGCGCCTTTGGGTTTGTCCCAGCGCTGGGCGTCAGGGCCCGAATAGCGCGTGGCGATATTTCCGGCTTCAAGTGCGGCGTCGATCAGCAGGGACAGGTCAGTTGCCGGCAAGGGTCATCCCTTCAATCAGCAGCGAGGGTACAACGCGCGACAAGTAAACGCGCGCATCGTTTGCAGGAATGATGCGCATTAACATGTCGCGCAGATTGCCCGCGATGGTGCATTCGTTGACAGGGTGCGTGATCTCGCCGTTTTCGACCCAAAAACCCGATGCACCGCGGGAATAGTCGCCGGTATTGGGGTTGATGGTCGAGCCAATCATCGACGTAACCAAAAGCCCTGTCCCCATATCGCGCAATAAATCAGCACGTGTTTTGTCGCCCGGCGTCAGGCTAAGGTTCCAGTTGCTGGGTGAGGGTGGCCCGGATACGCCGCGCGCGGCGTTCCCGGTAGAGCTCATTTCCAGTTTGCGCGCGCTGGACAAATCCAGCGTCCATCCAGTCAGCACGCCATCCTCAACGATAGCTCGCCTGTGTGTTGCCAGGCCTTCGGCGTCAAATGGGCGCGAGCCGGAGATGCGCGGGCGATGTGGGTCTTCGATCAGCGACAGGTGTGACGGCAGAACCTGCTGCCCTAGGCTTTCCTTCAGCCAAGAGGCTCCGCGTGCAATAGCGGCGCCATTGCTGGCCGCCAGCAGATGGCCGATCAGGGACGAAGAAATACGCTCGTCGAAGACGACAGGGAAACTGCCGGTCTGCGGTTTGCGCGCACCGACGATCTGAACCGCGCGCTCACCTGCTGTTCGGCCAATCTCGGCCGGGCTGCGCAGATCTGACTGAAAGGTACGGCTGTCACCGTCATAGTCACGTTCCATCCCTGTGCCCTCACCGGATATGGCAACGCATGAGGTTGAACGGCTGCTGCGCATGTAGCCACCCGAAAAGCCGTTTGTCGCGGCGAGATGGACTCGGTGAGTGCCATAAGCCGACGCCGCGTCAGAAACCTGCGATACGCCCGCAACTTCCAACGCCGCTGCTTCGGCAGCCAACGCGTCCTGCATCAGAGCTTCGGCGCTGGGTTCAGGGGCCGTGTCAAAAAGTTCCAGTGCATCCATGTCCCAGTCGGTGATCAACTGGTCGGGTTCAGCCAAACCGGTAAACGGATCCTCCGGGGCTTCCTGAGCCATGGCAACTGCCCTTTCGGCCATCGCTTTGAGGGTCTCGGGGCGGCTGTCTGAACTGGAAACGATCGCCTGGCGCTTGCCCAGAAAAACCCGCAGCCCCAGATCGGTCGCTTCCGAGCGTTCGGCATGTTCCAACGCACCACCGTGCACCTCGACAGAAACGGATGATCCATCAATAACAATGGCATCGGCCGCTTCGGCGCCAGCCCTGCGGGCTGCGTCCAGCAGTTCGTCGCTGATGTTCTGAGGTGTTCGGGTCATGAGGCCTCCGGTCTGGTTATACTGGACCTAGCCTCGGATCGTTCCTCCCGCAAGGCCTGCAGCACAATAGAGTAATGTGCCTCAGGCGGGAAAGGCCACGATTGCGGCCTTTCCCCATATGTTGATCACTTGATACGCTGACCGTTGGCCAGAATCTGCCCGTCCTCGGTGAACTCAATATTCGAATTCAACGTGTCGGGTTCTTCGCCTGGAACAGCCATCAGACCCATCATCATACGGGCACCAAGCGCATCGTTTTCCGAGACAAAGCCCATGCCGATCAGCTTGTCGAGCAGAGCATTGGCCCCGACAAGTTTCAGATTGGCGACGCCCGACGGGGCGGGTAGACCATCAAACTCTTCGGTGTTGGAATTGTCGAACGTGAAGTCTCCATTCCCGGTCAACTCTGCCCCGACCAGCGACACAAGCAGTTCGTTGATCTTCAGTGAATGCAATTCGCCCGGAACCACATCAGATGTCTCAAGCTCTTCCACTGCTTCTGGGTCCATGAAATCAACCAGAACCTTGGCGGTGCCGGTCGTATCCAACGCAATGGTTGCCGGATCACGGGGCAGCGCGCCTGCAGGGTCAAACATGCTCCACAAAATGTCGGACATGGTGAAATCGGTCAGGTTCATGCCAAACCCGAAGGGCTGGATCTCTTCCGACGCCTGAACGGGGAACTCAAATTTCAGCCCGGCATTGGCCATTGCCATTTCGATTGGGAACGGCAGGTCGGCCGTTGTGACCGCCAGCTTCGTGCCGTTCTGCGCAAGATCGTAAACAAGCCTCTGGGCATCGATGCTGCCGGTAAATCTGCCACCTTCGGAACTGCTGCTCAGCGAGAACGGTTCGCCCTCGGATGTACCCGCCATTTCGGTGCTACCCGAGGCATAGGTAAAGGTCCCTGACGCGGCGAACCCGGCCTTATAGATGTCTTCAATACTTGCGACATCCATGCCGGGTGGGATGATTGTATCGCCGTCAAACTTCAGGTCATCAAGCTTGCCGCTGATCCGGCCCGTATCTTCGCTATCGGGCTCGTTAAAGGCGACGTCATAGGACAGACTGCTAGCGGTAAGTTGCTGCTCTATATTGCGCTTCTCGTTGATTTCCATCTGGGAAGCGCCAGCAATATCGTTCATCTGGACATTCAGGGCCAACATGTCATCCGGCGCAGTCTCACCGTCGAATTCCATCGAGTCCAGCGTCAGAGACAGACTGTTCGCCGTATAGTCGTAAGTCATATTTTCGGGAGTACCCGAGACGACCATTTCCAGAGCGTCATGAGAATAGACCAGATCGGCCGAGAAGGTCTCCCCCTCAGCTTCACCCGAAATTGTCATTGGAAAGCTGGCAGGGAACCCGATATTGACAGTGCCGTCGCCATTCTCGGTCAGCGTCATCTCGGGGACGACCATATCAAATGTGCCTTCGGTATCCGGAATCGCCATCGCCATCGTCATGTTCGAGATGGTTGTGACGCTGCCCGATACGCTTTGCTCACCGGTTACGTCATAGCCCATCCCGCCCAGATAGGCCTGCCAGTCGGACCAGACATCATCGGCTGTTACATCTGCAAATGCACCGTTTGTGGCAACGGCATATGCCAAAGCTGCACCGCAGCTGCGGCGAAGGAAAACAGTCATAAGAGAACCCTTCTTGATCAATTTGACGGCATCGTCGTGCCTGTAGCGATCAGCGTCAAGGGGGAAGGGGTGGACCAATTCCCCATTTGCGGGTTACGAGTTAAGACAATTTCAAATGCAGGGATTTAAGCGATGCATATGCAAGGGAAAACTGTACTGATCACTGGGGCTAGTCGAGGCATCGGCGCAGAAGCCGGGCGCGTTTTTGCCGCAGCCGGGGCCAATGTGGCTCTGGTCGCGCGCAGCCGTGATCAGATCGAAGCGTTGGCTGCGGCGCTGGGTGAAAATGTGATCGCGTTGGCTTGCGATGTCAGCGATTTTGCGCAGGTAGAACAGACAGTTGCCGACTGCATTGATCGGTTTGGCGCACTGGAGGTGCTGATCGGGAACGCGGGTGTGATCGATCCGATTTTTCATCTTTCGAACGCGGATACACAGGCTTGGAGCCATGCGATCGATATCAATCTAAAAGGTATCTTCTATGGAATGCGCGCGGCTTTGCCCATCATGCGGGCGTCAGGCGGGGGAACGGTTTTGACCGTCTCGTCCGGCGCGGCGTCTAATCCGGTGGAAGCCTGGAGCCACTATTGCGCCTCCAAAGCTGGCGCCAAGATGTTAACGGAATGCGTTCATTTGGAAGAGGCGCATCATGGCATCCGCGCCATGGGCTTGTCGCCGGGGACCGTGGCCACTGATATGCAGCGGGTGATCAAGGCCAGCGGTATCAACCCGGTCAGCCAGCTGGATTGGGACGATCATATCCCCGCAGATTGGCCGGCTCGGGCGTTGATGTGGATGTGTTCGGCGGATGCGGATGAGTTTTTGGGGACCGAGATATCGCTGCGCAATGAAGAAATCCGCAAACGAGTTGGTCTGACGTGATTGATCTGACCCAAGAAGACGGGTTGTGGACGGTCACGTTGAACAACCCGGAAAAGGCCAATGCACTGACTTCAGCGATGCTGGGTGATTTGGTCCACATCGCAGAGACCGCAACTGAGGCCCGCGCGTTGATCTTGACCGGCGTAGGCCGGGTTTTCAGCGCAGGTGCAGATCTCGAGGAAGCGCGGGCGGGACTTGCAACCTCAGATCTGTGGGAACGACTTTCGGGTGCGATTGCTGCGTTGCCCTGCCTGACGGTGGCGGCGCTCAATGGCACGCTGGCGGGTGGGGCCAACGGTATGGTTCTGGCCTGTGATCTGCGTATCGCAGTTCCGTCAGCCAAGTTTTTCTATCCAGTCATGAAGCTGGGTTTTTTGCCGCAACCCTCTGATCCTAAACGGATGGCCGCTTTGATTGGCCCGTCCAGAACTAAAATGATCTTGATGGCCGGGCAAAAGATCTCGGCCGAAGAAGCGTACAACTTTGGGTTGGTTGATCGGGTTGTCGAGGCCGATCTACTGATGCCCACCGCGCGGGAGTTGGTAACAGACAGTCTGTCTACTGACCCAGCGATTGCAGCAGGCATCGCCGGATTGTGCCCATGAGAATGGCTGCACTGCGCTTGCGAGTGACAGATCCGGATGGGTTGGCCGCGTTCTATCGTGATGCGCTTGGTATGTCGGTTCAGGCCGAAGGTGCCAATCGCCGCGTGGGATACCCCGGCCAAGATGCTGATCTTTTGCTGATGCCGAGTGGCGGCGGCTATCACCACGACCGTGGTCAGCGCTATTGGAAGATCGGGATCACGTTGCCGAATGTTGATCTTGCGGCTGATATACTGCGCCAGAAGGGTATCGAGGTCAGCGCGCCGGGACAGTTTTTGGACATTGGCTACATGTGCCATCTGAGTGATCCCGAGGGGTTTGTCATCGAGCTGCTGCAGCATGATTTCGAGGGTAACCGACCCGACGAAGCCGTCAGCCCGGACACCCCATTTGCCGAGGCCCACATTGGTCAGATCACCTTGCGGACTGGCGACATCGCCGCTGAAGATGCGTTTTGCCGATCTCAGGGAATGACTTTGCTATCTATGCAAGATGTCGAACCTTACGGTTTTGATCTGCATTTCTATGCGTTTACAGCCGACGCGCCTCCTAACCCCGATCTCTGGGCAGTCGAGAATCGCGAATGGCTGTGGAAGCGCCCCTACACGACGTTGGAGTTCCAACATATCCCAAGTGCCCGGTTTGCGCTGGTGCCGGATTATCTTGGGATCGAGGTCGAAGGTTTGGCAGACCCGCAAGTGGATGCATTCGGTGATCCATGGCTCCCGAGCGCTTAACGTCCGCGCCGTTTACCGGGCACCTTTGACCGAAAACCCGGTGGGCGTTTACGCACCCAATCCAGAAACTTTTCCAGCCTTGGGTGCGTGCGCAGCGAATCGACCGTGTTGTAGTCGCGCGCCAATTCGGCCTCGGTGAGTGTTGCATGTACTTCTTTGTGACAGATCTGATGCAATAAAACGGTTGGCCCGCCCTTGCCTCCTTTGAGCTTTGGGATCAGATGGTGCAGGCTACCAGCCCCTTCAGGGATCGGGCGGTTACAGAGCGGGCAGATCGGATCAGAATTTGCCATGACCTAACTTTGCGCCGAAGCGTGCATTGGGCAAGAGGGACACAATGGCGCAAACCGTTGTCATAGGAGCAGGACCAGCGGGATTGATTGCTGCCGAGCAACTTGCTGCTGCAGGGCATGAGGTTCTTGTGGCCGAAGCGAAACCTTCGGTGGCGCGCAAATTTTTGATGGCAGGAAAGTCTGGGCTGAACCTGACCAAAGACGAATCCTTTGAGACTCTTATTTCAGCATATGGGGAAGCTGCGAACTGGCTGCACCCGATGATCCAAGCGTTTGACGCGCAGGCGGTCATGTCTTGGGCCGGTGGTCTGGGACAAGAACTTTTCGCAGGTTCAACTGGCCGAGTATTTCCCAAAGCGATGAAGGCATCGCCCTTATTGCGGGCGTGGTTGTCCCGACTTGATCGGGCTGGTGTCGAGATCAAAACCCGATGGCGCTGGAAAGGTTGGCAAAATGGCGCGTTGGTGTTTGAAACGCCTATTGGGGCGCAGTTTTGCACCCCAGACGCGACTATATTGGCGCTCGGCGGTGCCAGTTGGGCGCGACTTGGATCGGATGGGGCATGGGCACCCTGGCTTGTAGAACAAGGTGTCAGCGTGGCCCCGTTCGCATCCGCAAATGCGGCTCTTTCAGTCGATTGGAGCCCGTATATGCAGCCTCATTTTGGTGCGGCCCTAAAGTCGGTGAGATGGTGGGCAGGTCAATTTCAAAGCCGAGGTGAGGCGACGATTTCCGCAAAGGGCCTGGAAGGTGGGGGCCTGTATTCTCTGACGCCGGCACTTCGGAATGGCGCGCCACTATTTGTGGATCTGGTTCCGGATATTTCGAAAGATGCGCTGCATGAGCGATTGAGTGCGAAAAAACCCAAGGCGACCCTGTCGCATTGGCTGAAGAGTGGTTTGCGCCTGTCTTCGCAGAAGGTCGCGTTGTTTCATGAAATGACCAAAGGCAGTGATTTGGCACCTTCGCATTGGGTCGAGACCGTAAAAAATCTGCCCATACATCATTCTGGCCTGCGCCCGATGGATGAAGCGATCTCGACTGCAGGTGGTATTGAGCGTCATTCGGTGAATGAAGGCCTAATGCTGACCGCCTTGCCTGGCGTCTTCTGTGTAGGCGAGATGCTGGATTGGGAAGCACCAACTGGCGGTTATCTTCTGACCGGCTGTCTGGCGACGGGTCGATGGGCTGGGCAGTCGGCAGTTGAATGGTTGAACCGCTAGGCTTCAGCCGGATCTGGCCAGCATCGCCAAGCGGATCATGGCCCTCTCCACCAGCGCCATTGCTGGTGCGGTTTGGCCCGCCGAGCGCAAGGACAGGTCAGTATCGGTCAGAACCGTTAATGCGGTCTGCAATTTCTGTGCCCCCCAACCCTGGGCTTGCCGTAAGATCCGATCGCGCCGTTTGCCATAGAGCGGAGGGCGCAATTTGCCGATTCCCTGTGCCGCTCCGCCTGGATCTGACGCACAGGCATAGAGAGTTCGGAAATGTCGCGTGGCACCGATACACAAGGTTACCGCATTGGTGCCCTGTGCCTGCAACCGCCGGATCAATGGCCCGATCTCTTGTGCACGGCCTTCGGCGACAACGTTCAACACATCATCCAGTGCGGCCTCAGTCGACCGTGGCGCGCATGCCTCGATATCTTCTATGATCAGTTCGCTTGTGTCGCCACGCTTGTAAAGCGACAGTTTCTCAACGGTTTGCGAGAAATCGCCGGGGCTCAGTGCCATGGCGAGCTCGCTGAGGGCCGACATCGAATCACGCGGAATATTCTGTAATCCGGCTTGCGCTAGAATTCGTTCCACCTCGGCCCGAGAGGGTGGATCATCATAGATACCAACGGCGTACGCTGCCGGGTTCGCCTCAAACGCTTTGCGGATTTTTGAGCTGGGTTTGAGCTGACCAGCGGTTACAACAATTTGTGCGTCGCCATGATCCCAGTCTTCCAAAGCGGCAAGAATCGCGGGCGCTGCCACATCTGTCGTGTCTTCGACAAATACCGCGCGGGGTCCGGGAAAAAACCCGACCGCCTTTACTGCGTCCAGCAACAAGGCCGGGTCGCTGCGAAGCTCGCTTCCGGGGATTCGGGTCAGGCGCATTTCTTCTTCCGCGCCGGGCCCAAGCAGGGCGGCCAGTACCTGTTGGCGTTTCAGGGCAACCCGCATGGCGTCCGCGCCGTAGATCAGCAAACCCGCTTTGCCCTCATCCGGCTTGGCACAATATCCCTCAGCCTCGCGCGGGCTCAGCTTCATGCGGACAGGCCCGGTGTGGCATATAGACGATTCACGATCTGATCGGCCAGTATCACCATCAATCGCTCGGTCGCGTCGCGTTCGTCAGCCAATGTTGAGACGGTCGAGCCAGCAGCAGAATAACCGACGAAATCTGTGACCCGTCCAGAGGCAAGAACTTGCCCGGTCGCGTTGGACTTCAACTCGTATCTGGCATTGCCATCAATCGTGTAGCGATTGGTTTCATTTGCCGTCGTGATCGAGGCCCTACGGGTGACTGTAGAAACCCCGACATCGAGCTTGTATTCATTGCCGGAGGTCGCGCTTCGGCCCAGTTTACGCTCCAGATTTTGGACGAGCAAAAAACTTTCGACCGTATTCGGTGCTGATACCTCGACCTTGCCATCCAGAGCCGAGCCTGATCCTCCGGGCGCATAGACCGGCTCGAACCCGCAAGCGGCAAGCGCTAGCGGCATCAACAACAAGGTTCTGCGATCAAACGACGACATTTACGATTCGGCCCGGAACAACGATCACTTTTTTCGGAGCAGCGCCATCCAGCGCCTTTTGCACAGCTTCGGTGCTGAGCGCGATTTTTTCAACCTCTGCCTTGTCCATGTCTTTCGTAACGCTGATTTCTGCACGGCGCTTGCCGTTGATCTGAATGGGCAGGGTGATGGTCTCATCAACCAGCATCGCCTCATCGGCCACAGGCCACGGTGCTGTTGCGACCAAACCTTCGCCGTCCAGCATCTGCCAAAGCTCTTCTGACAGGTGAGGGGTCATGGGCGACATAAGCTGTGCCAGCGTTTTTACGGCCTCGCGCTTGGCTGCGGTGCCCGCCTTTGATTTCGCCAGCGTGTTGGTGAAAGCATAAAGCTTGGCGATGGAGGCGTTGAAGCCGAAGGATTCGACGCCGCCTGACACATCGTGAATGGCTTTGTGCATCTCGCGCAGTAGCGCTTCGTCCTCGGCATTGGCGGCCACGTCCGACCCGACGATTTCCGATGCGATCCGGTGCACCCGGCTCAGGTGCTTGAACGCGGCTTCAGCGCCAGACGCGGTCCATTCCACGTCGCGTTCGGGTGGCGAATCGGACAGCACGAACCAGCGCGCGGTATCGGCACCGAAGGCCGAGATGATGCTTACCGGATCAACCACGTTTTTCTTGGATTTCGACATCTTGGCCGAGGGGATGATCTCGACCACGGTACCGTCGGCCAATTTGCCGTCGGTCACATCCTCGGGCAGGTGATAGACCGGTCGGCCCTTAGCATCGCGCGTCTGGTAGATCTCGTGCGTGACCATGCCTTGCGTGAACAACGCATTGAAGGGCTCGATGGCTTTTTTCGGCAGGTGGCCAGTGATGTTCATCGCCCGGGCGAAGAAACGGGAATAGAGCAGGTGCAGAATCGCGTGTTCGATCCCACCGATATACTGGTCGACATTCATCCAATACTCGGCTTCGGCAAGATCGGTAGGCGATTCCGCGCGCGGCGCAGTGAAACGGGCGAAATACCACGACGAATCGACGAACGTGTCCATCGTGTCGGTTTCGCGCTTGGCCGGTGCGCCGCAGGACGGGCAAGGGGTGTCACGCCAGTTAGGGTGACGGTCCAGCGGGTTGCCAGGGATCGAAAAGTCGATTGGTTCGCCGTTGCCACCGTCATAGGGCAGCTGAATCGGCAGATTCTCTTTCTTCTCGGGCACGGTGCCGCATTTGTCGCAATGGACAACGGGAATCGGGCAACCCCAATACCGCTGACGGCTCAGACCCCAGTCGCGCAGGCGGTACTTAGTGACGCCTTCACCCCATCCTGCTTTTTCGGCGAAATCGACCGTCGCGTTAATCGCCTCATCACCGGTCGCCTCGGTCAGACCGGCAAAATGTTTCACCCAGCGGACCTTTTCGGTCTTAGGCGGCACAAAGGCGATTTTGTCGACCGGTGTGTCACTGTCCAGTGCGAAGAACGTGTCGATCACCGGCAGGTCGTATTTGCGGCAGAAATCCAGATCGCGCTGGTCATGGGCGGGACAGGCGAATATCGCGCCGGTGCCATAGTCCATGAGGATGAAGTTGGCGATCCAAACCGGCAGCTCCCAGTTCGGGTCCAAAGGGTGCTTGACGCGGATGCCGGTGTCGTAACCCAGCTTTTCGGCCGTTTCGATGGCTTCTTCGGTGGTGCCACCCGTGCGGCATTCGGCAACAAATTCAGCAACTTCGGGGTTTTCGGCCTCAAGCTGCTTGGCGATCGGGTGATCAGGCGAGATGCCAACAAAAGATGCCCCCAGCAACGTGTCGGGACGAGTCGTATAGACGGTGATAGGCTCTTTGCCATCGGTTCGTTCGAACCCAAACTGAAGGCCGCGCGACTTGCCGATCCAGTTTTCTTGCATCAGGCGCACCTTGGCGGGCCAGTTATCCAGCGTGTCCAGCGCGTCGAGTAGCTCCTCGGAATAATCCGAGATCTTGAAAAACCACTGAGTCAGCTCCCGACGCTCCACCAATGCACCCGAACGCCAGCCACGGCCGTTTTCTACTTGTTCATTGGCCAAAACGGTCATGTCGACCGGGTCCCAGTTCACTACGGCGTTCTTGCGGTAGACAAGACCGGCCTCAAGCATATCTAGAAACAGCGCTTGCTGTTGGCCGTAGTATTCCGGATCACAGGTGGCAAATTCACGGGACCAATCGATCGACAGACCCAGCGGTTTCATCTGTCCGCGCATGTCGGCGATGTTGCCGTAGGTCCAGTCTTTAGGGTGGCCGCCGATTGCCATCGCGGCATTTTCGGCTGGCATTCCGAAGGCATCCCAGCCCATCGGATGCAGCACGTTATGTCCGGTCGCCAGTTTATGCCGCGCGATCACGTCGCCCATCGTATAGTTGCGCACATGCCCCATATGAATGCGGCCTGAGGGATAGGGGAACATTTCAAGCACGTAGTATTTCGGCTTGTCCGCCTTGTGGTTGGCGGTGAAGATTCCGGCCTTGTCCCAGGCCTCTTGCCATTTTGCTTCGATTTCGTTGGCCGAGTAGCGCGACATGGTGCGGTCCTTCGTGAATGAAAACGCCGGGCATGAACCCGGCGTTGTATTATTGTGATTTCTTGCGGGTTGCTAGAACTTGTTGTCAGCAATCCGTAGCTGACGGGCCCGGGATAGGATTGCATCCTCAACCGCGCGGGAGGTTGCCGCACTGACCGGGGAACCGCCACTGGTTTGAAGCGCAACAGAAAGTGAGCGCGCCTCGAGCGCTGGATCACTAATATGTACCGTTGCGCGATACGACCGCCCGCCGCCGGGCGGCGTTCCGTAACCGGTAACGATCACACCTGTAAACGGATCAACCTCTTCAATGGGCAGGAAATTCAGCACATCCAGGGACGCGGCCCAAAGATAGCGGTTTACTTGCGTTACTTGCTCGGATGTGTCCGGGCCGAAGATGTCCCATATCGTTGTACGATTCGGATCATTCAGCTCGCGCTCTTCTGACGAGCTGCCATCAACGGTCAAAACGCTGGCGTCTCCTGGCGGCAGTCGCCCGCGACTACAGGCAGAGACAGTCGCCGTCACCATGATCAAACC
Organism: Ruegeria sp. G2; assembly: GCF_056533505.1. Taxonomy (NCBI): domain Bacteria; kingdom Pseudomonadati; phylum Pseudomonadota; class Alphaproteobacteria; order Rhodobacterales; family Roseobacteraceae; genus Ruegeria; species Ruegeria sp. G2. The sequence continues at coordinate 80,494 of NZ_JBQFON010000006.1, forward strand.
CAGAATCGTTATCAGGCGCATCGTTGGAAGGTCCTGTTTTACTTGTTTTGTACTGTTTGAATGTCACTCCTAGACAAGGAGTGGTGCTGCAACAAGCCTATTCTTTACATATGGGCGTGAGTTGCCCGCAGGACCTGGCGGAAAATCGACTGTGGCATCCTTGCACCAATTCGATCTGAATGACGACAGAGCGTTTATGCCAAGCTTGCGCAACCGGGGTAAAAAAAGCGAAACGATGTCCGTGCTGAGACGCGTGCTTTGCATGTGTCGAGTAGAAATATCTTTGAAACCGAGGGAAACAAGATGAAAAAAGTTCTCTTCGCATCGACCGCTCTGATCGCAACCGCAAGTGTTGCAGCGGCCGACGTTAAATTCAGCGGTTATGGCCGCTTTGGTATTGGTTACCTGGAAGACCGTACCGGCACCGTTGATTCGATTGATGGCGGCACCGCTTCTGGCGTTGACACCGACAACACAATCCTGATCTCGCGTTTCCGTCTGAACATCGACGGCACCGCAGAAACCGACGGTGGTGTTGAGTTCTCGGCTCGTGTTCGTCTGCAAGCTGACGAAAACGCCGGCAACGGCGAAGCAGGCACAGCTCAGCTGAGCGGCGCACGCTTCTCGGCAATCTACGGTGGTCTGCGTGTTGACGCGGGCAACGTTTCGGGTGCCTTCGACAACCTGGCAAACTACTACGGTAACGAGCCTGGCCTGGAATTCTTCATCGGTCAGTATGCCGCTGTTGACTACAGCTTCCTGGCATTCTCGTCGACCGGTGCAGGTTCGAACGCTGTGTTCTTCCAGTACGCAGTTGGCGACTTCGCCTTCGGTGCGTCGTATGACCAAGCCACTTTTGCTGAAACCGCAACTGCTGGTGCAGACACCGACAGCGGCGACCGCTGGGATATCAGTGCAACTTACACCTTCGGCAACGTCACAGCCGCTCTGGCCTATGGTCAGACCGACCGTCCGTTCGGTGGTGAGAAAGACACTCTGACCGTACTGACCCTGGGCGCTGACTTCGGCGACTTCAACGGTACCCTGTTTGTAGCTGACGATGACGTTGCAGCAGATAACCTGAACGGCACCGCGTATGGTTTCTCGCTGGCCTATAACCTGGGCGCGGCAACCACTCTGACCGCTGCTTACGGTGACGGTAGCGCAGACGACGACACCCAGCAGTACGGCATCGGCTTCATCCATGACCTGGGTGGCGGTGTGTCGCTGAAAGGTGGTCTGGGCAACACCAAAGCTGGTGACGGCGACAGCCGCGTTCGCGCAGACTTCGGTGTCAACTTCAACTTCTAAGTTGATTTGAACCGCAAGGTTTAAGGGCAGGTCTTCGGACCTGCCCTTTTCTTTTTTGTCCACATGATGTTTTGCTGCAGCAAACGCTAAATGAGAGGCCCCATGTCGCTGCAAGATATCACCGACCGTATCGCAAAAGCGGAATCCGCATCCGGGCGCGTCACTGGGTCTGTACAGTTGATCGCGGTTTCCAAGGTTCAACCCAACGATCGGGTCGAAGCCGTTTTGCAACAGGGCCATCGGTGTTTTGGAGAGAACCGGGTTCAGGAGGCAGCGGGCAAATGGCCCGCGTTCCGGGAAATTTATCCAGATGTCGATTTGCATTTGATCGGACCGCTGCAGACCAACAAGGCACGGCAGGCGATAGAGCTTTGCGATGCGATCCATTCGGTCGACCGGCCTAAGCTTGCGAAAACACTGGCGAGATTGGCGCAAGAGATGGGCAAGTGCCCGAATCTGTTCATTCAGGTTAATACGGGTGAAGAGGATCAGAAGGCAGGCGTACTTCCGCTTGATGCGGATACCTTTATCGCTGAATGCCGAGGCCTTGACCTGACCATTCGTGGATTGATGTGCATCCCACCGGTCGATGAAGAACCCGCGCTGCACTTCGCGCTTTTGGCAAAAATAGCCGAAAGGAACGGGCTGGACGGGTTATCGATGGGGATGAGCAGCGATTTCGAATCCGCAATTGCCTTGGGCGCGACTCACGTTCGCGTCGGATCAGCCATCTTTGGTGCGCGCGTTAAGCCTGAGGAATGATCAGCCGATTACCCGGTGCAATCTGCCGCGCGATCCATCGTAGATGGTCGCGCCGGAAGGCGATGCAGCCTTCTGTGGGATAGCGCGGTCGTCGCCACTGATGCAGGAAAATGGCCGAACCTTGACCGGGTATCGAGTCAGGGTAATTCCAGTCGGTTATAAGTATCAGATCGTACAACGGGTCGGGACGACGCAGCTTTTCGTGGCTGTAGCCGTGAGGCGTATGAACTAGATGATTATAGGCAGTGTCTTCTACGTCGTCTGACCATAAATCGTTTGGTCCGATAGGGCGCGCCCAAGAAGCGGGGCGCGACATTCGGTCAGCGCGGTAGAGCATCCCGACAATATGATGTGCGCCCACAGGCGTAGCCCCATCACCTTCCCGTTTGGTTCGACTCAAAGATCCCCTGCCTATCGCACAGGGGAACATGCGCCCCAGAAACCGTATGCCCCGAGGTGTTAGAACCAGATCACGTGGTGTCACAGTAAATGACCCGATTTCGCCGCTTTGGTTGCAAGATATGAGCGGTTGAAATCGGTTTCGCCCACCTTCAGAGGAACGCGTTCAGTGACGGCGATTCCGGTTCGCTCCATCATTGCGATCTTAGCGGGGTTGTTGGTCAGCAGACGTACCGAACTGAACCCCAGAGACTTCAGGATGTCGGACCCCAGTCGAAAATCCCGCTCGTCATCTTCGAAACCCAATCGATGATTGGCTTCGACAGTATCAAAACCCTGATCTTGTAAGAAATAGGCGCGCATCTTGTTGGCGAGTCCAATGCCGCGGCCTTCCTGGTTCAGATAGAGCAGTACCCCCGCACCTTCGGCGCCCATCTGAGTTAGAGCGCCGCGCAATTGCGGACCGCAGTCGCATTTCAGGCTGCCCATAAGATCACCGGTAAAACAGGCTGAATGCAGCCGAGCGAGGACGGGTTTGTCTCGGTCCGGGCGTCCGATCTCAACGGCGTAATGTTCCTCTCCGCCGTCTTCGGGGCGGAATACGTGCAAGCGACCAGCCTCTGAAACTTCCATCGGAAGGCGCGCGGCGACGACAGGATGCAACGCGCTTCGATCGGTCAGATGTGGTGCCGCGCGTGCATGATCGATACGGGTCAGCGCGTGCGTTGCTGCAAACTCATGGCTTTCATCGATGGGGACGACCACAGTCGCGGGTAGCAGTTGGGCCGATTTGGCCAACGCAATCGCGATCCGGTGCAAATTTGCGCTGCCCTGCCGCTGGGTCATCAGCGGCCCTTTCATGGGCGCGTTCAGATCGTCCGAGGGGTCTGCGACTGCCTGGACCCAGCTTAGCTCGGCATCCGCCGGGATCATGACCCGGGCCAGATCGCCGTCATACGCGCGCGCTTTTAGTGTTTCGGCGCGCCGCATTGTAATGGCCACAACCGGTTCTCCACCAAGGGTACGCAAGTCTGCCAGTCTCTGCGGGCTCAGCGTTTCCGTGGCGAAAGCAAGAACACCGAAACCGAGTTCATCCGTTAGAACGACAGGAACACCCATTCGCAGGTCCGCCCGCGCCCGCGCCAGCAGTTCAGTTATGTTGGGGACGAGACTCATGTATGTTACCCTATAACGATTTGTCTTTCTCCTACCCCGATCAATGGGAAATGTGAAACAATTCCTATGCGACAGACACGAGGCCGTGAGGCGACTGCAGTATACCTTGCTGATTGCATTCTCCGTACGCAAGTGATGGAAAAGGCTTAGGAGGACCGGACATGGCTCAGCTCAAGAAAATCCTGCTGGTGGATGATGACGAAGATCTGCGCGAAGCGCTCAGTGAGCAACTCGTGATGACTGAAGATTTTGATGTGTTCGAAGCATCAGATGGTCAGTCCGCAATGGAGCGTGCACGCGAAGCGATTTATGATCTGGTTATTCTAGATGTCGGCCTGCCCGATACCGATGGCCGCGAACTGTGCCGCCTGATGCGCAAGCAAGGTGTCAAAAGCCCTGTACTGATGCTGACCGGGCACGACAGTGATGCCGATACGATCCTTGGCCTGGATGCAGGTGCAAATGACTATGTCAGCAAGCCTTTCAAATTCCCGGTTCTTTTGGCACGCATTCGGGCCCAACTGCGTCAACACGAACAATCTGAGGATGCAGTATTTGTTCTTGGTCCCTATACCTTCAAGCCAGCGATGAAGATGCTGATGACCGAAGATGATCGCAAGATCCGACTGACTGAGAAAGAGACGAACATTCTCAAGTTTCTCTATCGGTCGACCGATGGCGTTGTCGCGCGCGATGTCCTGCTGCACGAAGTGTGGGGTTATAACGCCGGTGTTACGACGCACACATTGGAAACACACATCTACCGTCTTCGTCAGAAGATCGAACCCGACCCGTCAAATGCGCGCCTTTTGGTCACAGAATCGGGCGGATATCGCCTTGTTGCTTGACTAATGGTGGATTGACTTGGATCAAAGTGATACCCTGTAGGTATCTTTAGATTACTCCCAACCCGCGCATGTCCGGGTTATGACATGCACCTCCCTGTTGGACTGCCGGGCCTCATGGCCCGGCTTTTTTTAACGCTCAGCCAATTGATCGCCTGAACTCTACTATGCTGTCACGATCAGAGATTGAGATGAAACTGACCTTTACACGCCTACCCGAGGTTGATCCGCAAGATATTCTTTCGCACATGTCTGATCCTCGCTTGGTTGAACATTTGCCTCTGTTAACAAGCGGATGGGACAACGCAGCCGTCGACCAATTTGTTCAGGTCAAGGAAGAGTACTGGGTGCGTGACGGGCTTGGGCATTGGGCAATATTGCAGGGCGATACATACATAGGTTGGGGTGGGTTCCAAAAAGAAGGCGACGAGTGGGACTATGGTTTGGTTCTGAGGCCTGAATATTTTGGATTAGGCTCGCGGATCACGCGACAGGCAATTGAATTTGCTATTGCGGACCCGCGCATCCCGTTCGTGACGTTTTTACTGCCTCTATCGCGTCGAAAATTGGGGGCTTTGGCACGGTTGGGTGCGCATTATGTCGGTGAGATTGAGTATGAGGGTGCGAAGTTCAGAAAGTATCGTATTAAAACGGGCTGAAAGCCCGATACATGCCGTTTCGGGTAATAGGATCTGATTTGTCGGTCTTTTCCCATGGCGCCGCTCACAGTCGCGCGCTAACCTGCGCAGATCGAGACAAAGGAACTTTCCGATATGCCCTTTACCCTTGCCACATGGAACATCAACTCGGTCCGCCTGCGTGAGCCTATCGTGCTGAAATTGCTGCAGGAAGAGGCGCCAGATGTGCTGTGTTTGCAGGAATGCAAGTCGCCGGTCGACAAGATCCCGACCGAGGGCTTTGCCGAGCTTGGCTACACGCATATGATCGCGCGGGGGCAGAAGGGCTATAACGGTGTCGCCATCCTGTCTCGGCTGCCGCTCGAGGAAGTGGGGGACAAAGATTTCGCGGGATTGGGTCATGCACGCCATATCGCGGGTCGGCTGGAAAATGGTGTGACCATCCACAATTTCTATGTTCCTGCCGGAGGTGATGTCCCGGATCGCAAGATGAATGAGAAGTTTGGTCAGAAACTGGACTACCTGACCGATATGCGGGACTGGTTCCATGCCGAGAAGCCGGAAAAGTCCATACTGGTTGGCGATTTAAATATTGCCCCGCGCGAAGATGATGTCTGGTCGCACAAACAACTGCTCAAGGTGGTTTCGCATACGCCGATCGAAGTTGAAGCGCTGGCCGAGACGCAGGATGCGGGTGGCTGGGTCGATATTACCCGGCAGGATATCCCCGAAGGGCAGCTTTATAGCTGGTGGTCCTACCGGGCTCGGGATTGGGACGCGGCAGATAAGGGGCGCAGGCTGGATCATGTCTGGGCCACGCCTGATATCTCGAACGCTGGCCATTCCAGCCGAGTTTTGCGCGATGCGCGTGGATGGGAGAAACCAAGCGATCATGCGCCGGTTTTTGCGACATTCGACGTCTGATTGATGTAAAAACGCTCGACTCAGCCCTTGGTTTCTGAACTGCGGGGCTGCATATAGAGCGCAAATACGAACCTGAGAGTAAATACCATGGATCTTTTGAACGGCGCAGCCGGCCCTGATACCACTGATCTGATCAAGGATGGGACCGAGGCCACTTTCATGGCCGATGTGGTCGAAGCCTCGCAAGAGATGCCGATCATCGTCGATTTCTGGGCTCCATGGTGCGGTCCTTGCAAAACGCTAGGCCCGGCACTTGAAGAGGCGGTGACCGCAGCCAAGGGCGCGGTCAAGATGGTCAAGATCAACGTGGATGACGCTCAGATGATCGCGGGCCAGTTGCGTGTGCAGTCGATTCCGACCGTCTATGCCTTTCATAAGGGGCAACCAATTGACGGATTTCAAGGCGCCTTGCCGGGGTCTGAAATCAAGGCATTTATTGATCGCGTGATCGAAGCCGCAGGTGGCGAGAGCCCCGGTAATCAGCTGGACGATGCGGTTCAGGCCGCAGAAGAAATGTTGACTGAAGGGGCGGCCGTTGACGCAGCGCAAACCTTTGCGGCTATTCTGGGCGAGGATGCCAACCACGCTGCAGCTTATGGCGGGCTAGTACGGGCGCATATCGCGCTGGGTGATTTGGATCAGGCTGAAGCCATCCTCAACGGTGCCCCGGCCGAGATTTCAACTTCGCCCGAGGTTGAAGCAGCCCATGCGCAGCTCGAACTGGCTAAACAGGCGGCGGATGCTGGGCCGGTTGGTGAATTGACTGCGGCGGTTGAGGCTGAACCTGACAACCATCAAGCCCGATTTGATCTTGCGCAGGCCTTGCATGCCAACGGTGATGTTGAAGAGGCGGTCGCTCAATTGCTCGAACTGTTCCGCCGCGATCGCGAATGGAATGAGGGCGCGGCCAAGGCTCAGCTCTTCACGATCTTCGATGCGCTCAAGCCCAATGATCCGATCGTGTTGAACGGACGGCGCAAGCTCAGCTCGATGATATTTGCCTAAATTCCGATCAGGGCTACACTCGTCTACATGATGCACCCCGCTGATCTGCCGGAAACGGTGTCTGTGTTTCCTCTGCCCGGAGCGCTGCTGTTGCCGCGCTCGCGCCTACCGCTGCACATTTTTGAGCCGCGCTATCTCCAGATGCTGGATGACGCTCTGAAAACGTCCGAGCGGCTGATCGGGATGGTGCAGCCGAACACCTGTCAGGGGGACGAGACCAAGCTGCATCAAATTGGTTGCGCTGGCCGCATCACGCAGTTTTCCGAGACTGAAGATGGTCGCTATCTGATCACTCTGACTGGTATATCGCGATTTAGGGTCAAATCAGAATTGGACAGTTTCACCCCATATCGGCGCGCCTCAGTGTCTTGGGATGGGTTCGATCGTGATCTGGGCAAGGCCGAAGTGGATGATGGTTTTGATCGAAACAGGTTCCTAAAACTACTGGAGCGGTTTTTCTCATCGCGCCAGTTGTCGACCGATTGGGACACGATGAAAGACGCAGACGACGAACTTTTGGTCAATTCGCTGTCGATGATGCTCGAATTCGACCCTGAGGAGAAGCAGGCCCTGCTTGAAGCCCCCTGCCTGCGTACCCGGCGCGAGACCTTGGTGACATTGATTGAGTTCGCCATGCGTGGCGGATCGAATGAGGAACATCTGCAATGAGCACACCCGAACACGCATTTGATCGCCATATGCTTGAGGCGTTGATTTGTCCGCAGACCCACACAACGCTGCACTATGATGCCGAGCGGCAGGAACTCGTGTCCAAAGCCGCCGGGCTAGCCTTCCCGATCCGCAACGGTATCCCGGTGATGCTTGTGGATGAGGCGCGCGAACTGGACTAAATCTGGCGCCCTTGCAGCAGTTTCGGCAGATCGCCGGTCAGCCCTGCTGCCTCGCGCACAAAGCCCCGGCGCAGTCCGGGCAGAGATCCGACAATGCCCATACCGATATCCCGGCCCATGCGAAGCAGAGGGTTGTCGTTTGAAAACAGCTTGTTGAACACATCCGTCGCCATTGCGAGCGAGGCGGTGTCGAACCGACGCCACTCCTGATAGCGCTCCATTACCAGCGTTGATCCGATATCTTCGCCACGTCGTCCAGCAAGAGTCAGGACCTCGGCCAAGGCCCCCACATCGCGCAGTCCCGCATTCAGGCCTTGCCCAGCAATGGGGTGCATGCCGTGGGCGGCGTCTCCAACCAAGGCCAGCCGATCTGCTATGAAGGAGTTGGCAATTGTCAGGTTCAGCGGATACGTGAACCGGTCGCCTTGCAGGTGGATGTCCCCAAGGAAATCACCAAAGCGCGGGCGCAGGATCTGCAGGTAGTCTGCCTCGGGCAGGGCATTGATCTGTTTGGCCGTCTCACTGCGTTCGCTCCACACGATGGAACTACGGTTGCCGGTCAGAGGCAGAATCGCCAGCGGGCCGGGGGGCATGAAGAATTGATGGGCAATACCGTGATGGGGCAGTTCGTGTTCTATGGCGCAAACCAAAGCGGTCTGGCCATAGTCCCAGCCCGTGCGCTTTATTCCAGCGCGCGCTGCAGTCCCACTGCGACGACCATCGCAACCGACCAAAAGATTGCCAGACAAAGTCGAACCATCATCCAGCGTCAGCGTCGCTCCGAGTGCTGTGATGTCCTGAGATACAACAGTTTTGCCGCTGATTTCGGTGATCCCGGCATGTTCGGCCATGGCTTCCAGAAAGGCGCGCCTGAGGTGGCGGTCTTCGACCATATAGCCCATTGGACCTTCTTCGATCTCAGCATGATCGAAATGCATGAAAAATGGCGAGGGCCCTGCACCGGCATGGCCGTCCGTGACCTTGATCTCGAGCATGGGTTGGGCGTGGTCTTCGACCTTCTCCCAAACGCCGATTGCGTCCAGAAGACGTTGTGAGGCCAGCGCCAGTGCGTAAGCACGCCCATCAAAGGCCGCGTTCTTGCGTACCTTTTCGGCCAGGGCATCAATTACGGTGACCGAATGCCCGGTCTGGGCCAGTGCCAGCGCAAGAGCGGGGCCATTCAGGCCGCCGCCAACGATCAGGATGTCGGATCTGTGTTCCATGTGCTGCAATATGCGCGCCCATTCGGGATTGTCCATGTGCGGTCCTGTCGCTACCGTCCGGACACGGAATTAATTGGAGGGGACCGGATGCAAGACTGGCTGACCATGACGGCATGTGATTTGGGCCGTGGTATCGGAATGGGGCAGATCGATCCGGTTGAACTGACCGAAACATATCTAAGCGCGATTGATGCCCATCCACATCGCGATCGCATTTACGCCTGTGTTACCCACGATCGCGCCCGCGCCGAGGCACAAGCGGCGCAAGAGCGGGTCAAACTTGGCCTGCGTCGATCATTGCTGGATGGGGTTCCGATCAGCTGGAAAGACCTGTTCGACACGGCAGGCGTCGGAACCGAGGCAGGTTCGGCCCTGCTAAAAGGCCGCGTACCCGAATCCGATGCGCAGGTGGTACGGAACGCGACAGCAATGGGCACGGTCTGTCTGGGCAAAACGCATATGAGCGAATTGGCGTTTTCGGGTTTGGGCCTCAACCCTGTGACGGCCACACCTCCGTGTGTGAATGACGAAGAGGCCGTGCCTGGAGGTTCATCCTCAGGGGCAGGGGCCTCGGTGGCATGGGGTCTTGCGGCTGGTGGCATCGGATCAGACACAGGTGGCTCGGTGCGCATTCCTTCTGCATGGAACGATCTTGTGGGACTCAAAACCACGGCGGGACGCGTTAGCCTCGAAGGCGTCGTACCGCTTTGCCTGAAATTCGATACGGTTGGGCCTTTGACAAGGTCTGTTGAGGATGCCGCTCATATGCTGGCTGCACTGGAGGGCACAGTCCCGGCTGATCTGCGCGGGGCCTCTTTGAAAGGTCGCCGCTTTGCTGATTTGCAGAACGTGGCCAAAGATGATCTGCGCGAGGCACCTGCCAAGGCCTATGATGAGGCGCTAGTGCGTCTGAAAGAGGCAGGGGCCGAGATTGTTCCGCTTGAAGTGCCCGAGTTGAATGATGCGATGGGACTGTCAGGTGTGCTTTATACGACCGAAGCCTATGGTCTGTGGCGCGACGTGATCGAAGCGAACCCTGAAGCGATGTATCCCGAAATCCTGGAACGGTTCCGCATGGGCAAAGCCTATACCGGCCCGGATTACGTGGCAGCCTGGTCAATGCTGACTGCCTGCCGTCAGGCCTGGGACGCGGCGACCGCCGGGTTTGACGCGGTGCTTGCGCCGACCGCACCGATCTTGCCGCCTAATCTGGACCGGCTGATGAATGACCATGACTACTATGTCACCGAGAATCTTCTTGCCCTCCGAAACACAAGGATTGGAAATCTGATGGGACTTGCGGCGCTGACATTGCCCACGGGAACACCCGGTTGCGGGCTGATGATGTTGGGCTATCCGGGGTCGGAAGAGGCCTTGTTACGGCTCGGATCAGCCGCCGAAGGTGTTTTGACCTGAATGCCACAATCCCCTGATTCGGAACCTCTTTGTCTGGACGAGACCCGGGTCGATCTGTAATCTGCCAAGAAACGGGGCGCAAAATGACCCCGATATTGAGGCAGTATGATGAATTACCCCGAGCGGTTTTCGAACCTACCGGAATATGCATTCCCGCGTCTGCGCGCCCTGTTGGATCATCATCAACCGGGTGGCGATATCGTTCACATGACCATTGGCGAGCCCAAGCACGATTTCCCGCCCTGGGTAACCGACGTGATCATGGAAAACGCCGCCGGATTTCAAGGCTATCCGCCAAACGAGGGCTCGCCCGAATTGCGCGCTGCAATCGCTGACTGGGTCAACCGCCGCTATGGCGTGTCGATGGACCCAGAAACCAATGTGATGGCTCTGAATGGCACCCGAGAGGGGTTGTACAATGCCGCCATGGCATTGTGCCCCGAGCAAAAGAACGGCCAACAGCCGATCATCTTGTGCCCTAACCCGTTTTATCAGGTCTACATGGTCGCCACGATCTCGGTCGGATCGCAGCCCTATTTTGTGCCAGCAACCGCTGCGACTGGCCATTTGCCGGACTACACCAGTTTGCCCGAAGAAGTGCTGAATCGCACGGCTGTCGCCTATATCTGTTCACCCGCGAACCCTCAGGGGGCGGTCGCATCGCGTGACTATTGGGCCGAACTGATTCAACTGGCCGAGAAATACGATTTTCGCATTTTTGCCGATGAATGTTACTCTGAGATCTACCGCGACCTCGCTCCGGTCGGTGCGCTGACCGTTGCACAGGAGCTAGGTGCTGATCCCGAGCGGGTTACGCTGTTCAACTCACTGTCCAAGCGATCAAATCTGGCCGGATTGCGGTCTGGGCTGATCGCGGGTGGGCCTGAGACAATAAAACAGGTCAAGCTGTTGCGCAGCTATGCGGGTGCCCCTTTGCCTGCACCATTGCAGGCCGCCGCCGCCAAAGTCTGGGCCGATGAAGTGCATGTGCAGGAGAACCGCGCGCTGTATCAGGAGAAATACGCTGTCGCGGATGAGGTCTTTGCGGGCCTGCAGGGTTACATGCCGCCCGAGGCAGGGTTCTTCCTGTGGTTGCCGGTCGAAAACGGCGAAGAAACCGCATTGAAGCTTTGGCAGGAAACCGGCGTTCGGGTTCTGCCAGGCGCATATCTTTCCCAAGGTGATCCGGGGCAAAACCCGGGCGAGCAATTTATCAGGGTCGCTATGGTGGCTCCAAAAACAGAGATGAAGCGCGGGCTGATCACGCTCCGCGACTGCATCTATTCGTGAGGTACGAGGGCAAAATGGCATCATTGAACGCGCGCAACCGTGACCCGCTGCTGGACAGCACCACGCAGGCCGCCATCGAACGGCGCAGTAAGGAACTGATCGGGATCGCTCTGATCTTGTTGGGGCTCGCAGCCGCCGCGATGGTATGGTCCTATACGCCTGACGATCCGAACTGGATGGTCTCAACCGACGCACCTGTGCAGAATTGGATGGGGCGCATCGGGGCCTCGATCGCTGCACCGTTGTTCATGATCGTGGGGTGGGGCAGCCTGGGTGTCGCGCTGGTATTGGTCACCTGGGGCGTGCGCTTTGCTGGTCATTTTGGCGAAGATCGCGCCATTGCCCGTTTGATTTTTGCTCCGATCTGGATTGCAGTTCTGGCCGTATACGCAGCGACGCTGGTGCCGGGTGTCGAGTGGCGGGCTACGCATAGCTATGGGCTGGGCGGTCTGTTTGGTGACACGGTGATGGGCGCTTTGTTGACGCTGTTGCCGATCTCTTCCCATTTTCTTGTCAAGCTGATGTCGCTCGCGATGGCGGTTGGGATGCTAGCGCTGGGCGTTTTCGTGTTGGGTTTTACCAAAGTCGATGTGCGCAATGGTTTCCGGGCCTTCTTGTTGGGGCTGGTCATGGCTTATGACTTGCTGATGAATGCGCTGGGCCGAGGGGCGACCGCGACCGCGCAGGCCGCGCGCGATCGAAAAGCGCAGTGGGTCGAGCGTAAAGCAGAACGCGCAGTAGCGGTGCAGGCGGATTTTGATGATGATCTGGCCTATGCAGATCCTGTTTTTGAAGACCCTGAGCCTGAAGTTCAGGAGCCCGCAGCTAAGACAGGTCTTCTGGCGCGGATGCCATCGCTGATCCGCCGCCCCGAACCGATGCCCGAACCCGAGTTGATCGAGACCGTCGCTGTCGAAGGCTATTACGATATGCCCGGCGAGGATCGTATTCGGTCCAAGATTTCGGCTGCGGTACGCAATCGTAAGGTCGCGGCAGGGGAGTTGACGCCTGAACCTGATCCGAGCCTGCCATTGACCAAAGGGCGTGGTAGGGGCCCGGATCCGCTGATATTGAACTCTGGCGTGGCAGATGAATTGCCACCGGAGCCTCCGATGACATCTGCCGGTTTGCCCCCCGAACCACCGATGACTGCTGGTTATGAGGCGTCTTATTTGGCTCAGGCTGATTTTGTGGCCGAACCGGACTATGAAGACGAGGCAGTGTTTGAGGATGCCCCTGAACAGGCGCCGCAACCACGGCAGGCGGTTAAGATACCGGTGGCTGAACCGCGTAAGCCCGTAGTGGCTCAGCCGGTTCGGCGCACTCCCCCGCCTTCGCGCCGGGCACAGGCCGAGGCGCAGCCGACACTTTCATTTGAGGAGCGGCATTCCGATTTCGAACTGCCACCGCTGGGCTTGTTGTCAAACCCGGCCAGCATTCAGCGTCATCACCTGAGTGATGAGGCGCTGGAGGAAAATGCGCGGATGCTGGAAAACGTACTGGATGATTATGGCGTCAAGGGTGAGATCGTCAGCGTCCGCCCCGGCCCCGTGGTCACCATGTACGAACTTGAACCGGCTCCGGGCCTGAAGGCCAGCCGTGTGATTGGTTTGGCGGACGATATCGCGCGCTCGATGTCGGCCCTGTCGGCGCGGGTGTCGACTCTACCGGGGCGCTCGGTGATCGGGATCGAACTGCCGAATGAAAATCGTGAGATGGTGGTGCTGCGCGAAATCCTCGCCAGCCGTGATTTCGGCGATGGAAATCACGCGCTGCCGCTGGCGTTAGGTAAGGATATCGGCGGTGAGTCTGTCGTAGCGAACCTCGCGAAGATGCCTCACCTGCTGATCGCGGGTACGACTGGCTCAGGTAAGTCAGTGGCGATCAACACGATGATCCTGTCGTTGCTGTATAAGCTGACGCCAGATGAATGCCGCCTGATCATGATTGACCCGAAGATGTTGGAACTGTCTGTTTATGACGGTATCCCGCATCTGCTCTCACCCGTCGTGACCGATCCGAAAAAGGCGGTCGTTGCTCTGAAATGGGTCGTGGGCGAGATGGAAGACCGATATCGCAAGATGTCCAAGATGGGCGTGCGCAACATCGCGGGCTACAATGGCCGTGTGAAAGACGCGCTGGCCAAGGGTGAGATGTTCAGCCGTACGGTCCAGACCGGATTCGACGATGAAACCGGCGAGCCGATGTTCGAGACCGAGGAATTCGCGCCTGAGGCAATGCCTTATATCGTCGTCATCGTCGATGAGATGGCCGACCTGATGATGGTCGCAGGTAAAGAGATTGAGGCCTGCATCCAGCGTCTGGCACAGATGGCGCGTGCCTCAGGTATTCACTTGATCATGGCCACGCAACGCCCCTCAGTCGATGTGATCACCGGCACGATCAAAGCGAACTTCCCGACACGGATTTCATTCCAGGTAACTTCGAAAGTCGACAGTCGCACCATTCTGGGTGAGATGGGGGCCGAACAACTGCTGGGGCAGGGCGACATGTTGTATATGGCGGGCGGCGCCAAGATTACCCGTTGCCACGGTCCGTTTGTCTCAGATGAAGAGGTCGAGGAGATCGTCAATCACCTGAAACAGTTCGGTCCGCCGGATTACATGAGCGGCGTAGTCGATGGCCCGGCCGAGGAAAAGGCTGACAATATCGACGCCGTTCTGGGCTTGAATACCGGTGGTAACACCAACGGAGAAGACGCCCTTTATGATCAGGCGGTGGCGATTGTGATCAAGGATCGCAAATGTTCAACCTCGTACATTCAGCGGAAACTCGCCATTGGCTATAACAAAGCGGCGCGGCTTGTTGAGCAGATGGAAGACGAAGGCGTTGTTTCCGGGGCAAATCACGTGGGCAAACGTGAAATCCTCGTCCCCGAGCAATAGGATATTTAATAACAAGGGCAGAACGCTTATCTGGGGCGTATGAAACAGATTGCTTTTGCCCTTGCTCTGACACTGGCCGCACCTGCCGCATGGGCGGCGGACAAGCTGCCGCTGTCGCAGATCTCTAACTATCTGAATCAGTTGAAAACGGTTCAGACCACCTTCACGCAAGTAAATGATGATGGCTCGTTGAGCACCGGAAAGCTGTGGTTGCAGCGCCCGGGTAAGATGCGGTTTGAATATGATCCGCCAAATGACGCGGTGGTTTTAGCACGGGCCGGAACGGTGCAGATATTCGACCCCAAATCGAACCAACCGCCCGAGCAGTACCCTTTGAAACGTACTCCGCTGTCTCTGGTCTTGGCGCGCAATGTCAATCTTGCACAAGCCAACATGGTTGTGGGTCACGACTTTGACGGAACAGCTACGATTGTCACGGCTCAGGACCCCAAGAACCCTGAAAGCGGCCGGATCGAACTGATGTTTACTTCCGATCCGGTTGAGCTGCGCAAATGGGTGATACACGACAACGCAGGCAGTCGGACGACCGTTCTGCTTGGGCCTCTGACCGAGGGGGGGACCCTCGATTCAAATGTATTTTCTAACAAGGCCAGAATCGGGTCAAGCAATCGCTGACGCGACAGGTTCAATATCGGCAATTCGCCAACTGGGCTTGATACAGCTCAGCGCGGGCGTCCACATCACTCGCCACATTCAGCAGCCATGACTTGCTGTTGTAGCTGCCGCGCGCGTAACCCGTATGACCTTCGTGATAGGCCAGATACTGGTTGCGTGTGTCGCTGGGGTGGATGCCGTTCCGCTCATAGCTTTTGTTCATGTACCAGCCGATGAAATCTGACGCATCGCGAATACGATCCCGCTTGGCGCGGCGTTTACCGGTTTCACGCTGATACTGCTCCCACGTGCCATCAAGCGCCTGGCCATAACCGTAGGCGCTGCTTTGACGACCCATCGGAATAACACCCAGCACATATTTGTGTGGCGTGCGTGCGTCGTGCCTATACCGGCTTTCCTGGTAAATCGTTGCCATCTGAACGTGGACCGGAACGCCCCATTTGCGCTCGGTGCTTTTGAAGGCCTTAATATAGTCGGGCTTCTCGCGCGCAATGCTGCACGCGTCATTCAGTCTGCTTGGCGGCTGCTTCGACCCGCCACCGCAGGATGCCAAAAGCAGCACCCCGAAGAGTACGAAAAGAAATCTGCTCATGTGCCTCGTGCCTTTTTTCTTTATTCTAGCGCAGATTGAGCATTTTGGAAATCACAATCGTTACAGAATAATAGCGAGAATTAGAGGTAGTGCTGCAACAGACAACATCGTCGAGACCATAACCATGCCGGCAACGGCGTCGGAATCAGCCTCGAACCTTTCCGCCAGCAGGTATGATGTGACGGCGACTGGCGTGCACATCTGCAAGACCAACACTCCAAAAGCCACAGGCCCCAACCCAAAACCGGCGGCAAAAGCCCAGCCGAGCCCGAAGCACACAGAAAGCTTGAGCAGAGAAAGCCAAATCGCCTGTTGCAGTTTTTGGGTTGTCAGTCGGGCAATCGCTACGCCAAGTGTAATCAGCATCATCGGAATTGCCATCTGGCCCAGCAATTCCAGCGTGTTGGTCAGAAACAGAGGTGTTTGCCACCCGCGCCAAAGAAATAAGGCCCCCAGCAACGTGGCCCAAACCATGGGTTCGCGCAGAACCTTCCCAAATGCTCCGCGCCCGGCAACCAGATAGATACCGTAGGTGAATGAGAACAGAGCGGTCACTGCCAAAAAGATCACCGCATAACCCAATCCTGCCTGACCAAATGCAAATATGCAAAGCGGTAGCCCAAGATTGCCGGTATTTCCAAAGATAAGCGGTGCCAGATAAGTGCGTTGCTCCATTCCGGTTAATCGCACAAAGGCCCAAAACACTGCTGCCAGCGCGATATGGGCCGCAATTGCCGCTATGGTGAACCGGGTCAGATCCCCACCCGGAATATTGGTCTGCATCAGGGCGACAAAAATCAGACTGGGCACCGCAAGTGTGACCGCAAGACGCGTTACAAACTGTAGCCGATACTCAAATCCAAGCCTAACCCATGCGAACCCGATCCCAGCCAAAAGGAACACAGGGGCCACGATTTCGAACACTGTCAGTAGTAGGTGCACAGACTGTTTCCCCGAATTTCCACTCAATGATTGGCTTTTCCGCCCGAAAAGAGGTAGTAACCTCTTTGGGGGCCGAAACAATGTTAAAGACACAAGCTAAGTACCGCCTGGGACAGGTGGTTCGACATAAAAGACACCCTTTTCGAGGGGTAATTTTTGATGTCGATCCGGAATTTTCGAATTCAGAAGAATGGTATCAAGCCATCCCCGAAGATAGCCGCCCTCTGAAAGATCAGCCGTTCTATCACCTGCTAGCTGAAAACGACCAATCCTTCTATGTGGCTTATGTTTCAGAACAAAATCTGATCGAAGACCAATCGGGTGAGCCCGTTGATCACCCCGACATCCCCAATATGTTCGGCCCGTTTCAGGACGGATCATACCCGTTACATTTTCAGTTGAACTGAATTCAGTAGCTGTATTGTAAGTGCTTAGTATCCAAGAGCGCAGCCGTCTTTACGTGGGTCACTTGCACCTATCAAGATGCCTGTGTCACAGATTCGAATGGCTTGCGCGCCCCCAAGGGGTGTTTCCAGAATTTCAATGATGTGCCCCATATCGGATAATTGTTGTTTGATTGGGTCAGAATAGCCGCGCTCCATTTTTAACACACCTCCATCCGCAAACGCGCGGGGGGTGTCTATGGCCTGCTGCATCTCCATCTTGAAATCCGTCAGGTTTGATACAAGCCGGGCATGGCCGGTCGGTTGATAGGCACCACCCATGACGCCAAAGGGCATCGTTATCCGGCCATTTTCACGCAAAAGGCCGGGAATGATGGTGTGCATAGGACGCTTCCCACCTGCCAACTCATTCGGATGTCCAGGTTCAAGATTAAACCCGGCCCCCCTGTTCTGCAGCAATATTCCGAACTTCTCGGAAGCAATGCCCGACCCGAACCCATGGTAGATCGAATAGATCAGCGAAACCGCCATGCGATCCCGATCTACAACCGTGATATAGACGGTGTCCTTGTGTACGGATTCAGTTAGAGGGGCGGCTGCGGGCATAGCGCGTTTCGGGTCTATGAGGGCAGCCAGGCTTGCAGCGGTTTCTGGGGCAAGGAAATGCGCCATCCGGCTGCTATGATCGGGGTCGGCAATGAACCGGTTGCGGGCGTCATAGGCCAGTTTGGTGGCCTCGGCCTCGATATGCACCCGCTCGGCCCCCAATGGGTCGAGTGCTGCCAAATCAAAATGTTTCAGGATGTTTAGCAAAAGGATTGCGGTGGCGCCCTGACCGTTTGGAGGATGTTCGTACAGATCGACACCTGCGTAATCTCCACGAACAGGCGACGCTTCGTCACTCTGAACCGCCGCGAAATCTTGTACTGTGTGTGTGCCTCCAAGTTCGGACAAGACCGCCAGCATGTCTTCGGCAATCTCACCGTTATAAAACGCGTCATACCCCTGTCGTGCCACACGGCGCAGTACCTCTGCCTGGCCCGGTGCCCGAAATATCTGACCGGTTTGCAGGGGTTTGCCATCCTTCAGATAGTGATCCCGTGCGGCACCTTGCAGTGTCGCGGCGCTGTTTCGCCAATCAAACGCTACGCGCGGTGCAACTGGTACGCCAATTTCAGCATAGTGGATGGCCGGTCGCAGAATCGCTTCCAGCCCCAATCGCCCCTCCGATTGTGCCAATCGGCAAAAGGCCTTAACGGCACCAGGAATAGTCACCGCATCGGGGCTGGTCAGAGGGACGGAGCTTAGTCCGCGATCACGCAATGCCCCCGCATCAGCATCCGTCGCGGCACGACCTGAGCCGTTTAGTGCACGCACCGTGTTTTCACCTGCGCGGTTATACAGAACAAAGCAATCGCCACCTAAGCCGGTCATCTGTGGCTCGCAAATACCCAGAAGCACAGCACCCGCAATGGCGGCATCCATCGCGTTACCGCCTTGTTCAAGAATGTCCAATGCTGTTTTGGCGGCCAGTGGATGTGATGTGGCACACATTCCTTCGGTTGCCAGAACTTCAGACCGTCCGGGCTTGTGCAGATCGCGCATAGCGTACCTCTTCCGTAATCAGGCCGAGATTAGGGCTTGGGATAAAATTGTCCAACAATTTCAGGAACGAGGTTCCTCGGCGCCGTTCACTGGGTGGGGGCTGTGACGCTAGGCGCCGAGGGAAGCTATCTGAGCTACCCCTTGTTTATGATCTTTGTTTGCGGCGCGACAATGGTTCGATCTGGGCGTTATTGTGGCCATTTGGTGCCGATCAGTGTGGCGTGTCAAAGTTGAAGCGAAGGTAGAGCAGATTAACTCCGTCCTTGCGCTCATACTGAATGTCGCTGCTAAGTCGGTGAATCAGGTACCAGCCAAAGCCGCCTTCAGGAAGGTTCTCCAAATCTGTGTCGACGGGTGCCGGGTGGCTGCTTGGCACACGCAAACCGGGCATTGGATCGCCGGAGTCAAAAATTTGGACTATCAGTTCTTTTGCGCACAAAGAGCAATTAATTCTAATGTCAGTCGGGGAGTTCTCGGCATAGGCGTGTTCAACCACATTGTTTATGGCTTCAGTGAGCGCAATTCTAACATCGTCAGCTTTACTTTCCGGCAAGCCGTGTTTTTCCAGTCGGGCACTTAAAATAGCTATCCCTTCGGAGGCCTGAACCTGAGTCGCAGGAAAGCTCAAATTGAGACAATCTTGTTTGCAATTGGCGCCCACAGCGATTTACTCCTGCCGGTCGTCAATCCGCCCCTGCGCATATCGCTTCATCCAGCGAAGCGAACAACCTGAAAACGGTATCCATACGCGTAAGACGAAACACTTTTTCAACAATCGGGCGGGGTCCTGCCAAGTCCAGGCGTTGCCCGTCGCCCAGTTGTTTCATTGAGGCGACAATGGCCCCCAGGCCACTGGAGTCTATGAATTCTACCGATGACAAATCCAGAACAATTCGTTTCGCACCGGTTTGTGTTTCTGCCCGCATGGCTTCTTTGAATTGAATCGCCATTGCGGCATCTATGCGGTCGCAGTGAACGGATATTACTTGTGTCTCGCCGGTCGTGCCGCTGCTGAGCCCCATGGTCAACCGCCCTTCGTATTGCAATTTGATCGTAGAAATACGCTAGACGGTAATTCTTACCATTCGGTATCCATGGTCGAGAAAGCACGAGGGAGATTCCGGATGAACGAAGTTGTGATCGCGGGGGCTGCACGCACGCCAATGGGTGGATTTCAGGGAATGTTCGACGGCGTAACTGCTGCGGATTTGGGTGGGGCTGCAATCCGTGCCGCGTTGAAAGGTGCAGGGGCTGAGACCGTTGATGAAGTGCTGATGGGCTGCGTCCTTCCAGCGGGTCAGGGCCAAGCCCCTGCGCGCCAAGCGGGATTTGCGGCGGGCTTGGGTGAAGAGGTGCCCGCCACAACGCTTAACAAAATGTGTGGCTCCGGCATGAAGGCCGCAATGATTGCGTTTGACCAGATCGCTTTGGGCCATACTCAGACAATGGTCGCAGGCGGGATGGAGAGCATGACTAATGCACCCTACCTTCTGCCCAAGATGCGCGGCGGGGCACGGATCGGGCACGGGCAGGTGGTTGATCACATGTTTCTGGACGGGCTTGAAGACGCCTATGACAAAGGCCGCCTCATGGGGACTTTCGCCGAAGACTGCGCCGAATCCTACCAGTTCACGCGCGAGGCGCAGGACGAATACGCTCTGCGATCGCTTTCTAACGCCCTGTCAGCGCAGGAAAATAATGCCTTTGATCAAGAGATTACCTCGGTCTCGATTCGAACCCGCAAGGGAGAGGTCGTGCTGGATGCAGATGAGCAACCAAAGTCGGCGCGGCCCGAGAAGATACCCACGCTAAAACCAGCCTTTCGCGAGGATGGAACGGTAACGGCGGCCAATTCTTCTTCGATCTCGGATGGTGCAGCCGCCCTTGTGCTTGCTTCGGCTGAGGCGGCGGAAAAGCAGAACCTGACCGTGCGTGCGCGAATCCTTGGTCACGCCAGCCATGCTCAAGCGCCGGGGTTGTTCACAACTGCTCCGGTCCCTGCCGCGCAGAAATTGTTGGATCGTATCGGTTGGAAGAAAGAGGATGTCGATCTGTGGGAAGTCAACGAAGCCTTCGCTGTTGTGCCCATGGCCTTCATGCACGAAATGGGCTTGTCCCGTGAGATCGTGAACGTGAATGGCGGCGCATGTGCGCTTGGTCATCCGATTGGCGCCTCCGGGGCCCGGATCATGGTCACGCTGCTCAACGCGCTGGAAAAACGGGACCTCAAGCGCGGTGTCGCGGCAATCTGCATCGGTGGCGGAGAAGGGACGGCCATAGCAATAGAACGCGTTTGACGCTTTGACTTTTTGCAAATACTTCGGGGAATTGGCGGCAGCGCCCGCAGTTCCCCGGATGCAAGGTCCATCAACATGACAGCCGATTACGACACACTCGCCAAAACCATTGCCGCCTTGACCGAAGGTGAAACCGACGAGGTTGCGCTGATGGCCACGGTGGCATGCGAAGTGCATCACTCTGACGACCGTTTCGACTGGACAGGGTTTTATCGCGTGACCGAGCCCGAGGTGTTGAAAATCGGACCGTATCAAGGTGGGCACGGCTGCCTTGTGATCCCTTTCGAACGGGGCGTTTGTGGTGCGGCCGCCCGGACAGGGCAGATTCAATTAGTCCCGGATGTCGACGCCTTCCCGGGCCATATCGCCTGTGCGTCATCCACACGATCCGAGTTGGTGCTGCCCGTGCGGGACGCTAACGGAGACGTTATCGCAGTGTTTGATATCGACAGCGATCAACCTGATGCGTTTTCCGAGGATGATGCGGTTGCGCTTGGCTCCATTCTTGCGGGTGTTTTTGCGCGCTAGGAACCTGCATCTATTGCAATAGCGCCCCGAGGTCGTGAGAGACGATCAGATAGCAAAGCCCGGCGTGACACGCGGTAATGGCATAAAGCCACGTGGAAAATCCACGCTTGCGTGTCTTGTGTTCAAATATCCAGCGCCCAAGAAGCGCGGCCAGACTGCCGCCCAGAGCTGCCAACCACAACAAGCGCCGCTCAGGAATGCGCCGCTTTCGGCGGCGTGCACGCAACTTGTCCCAACCAAAGATCAATAAGGTTAGGGCGTTAATGGCCCAAAGATAAATTACGGCAATCCACATGGACCGTGCATAGCCAACTATTTTTGCGGACCCAAGTGAAAAAATGCTTGGAAATTTCACCGATTCGAGGCACCGTGAAAAAGTAAGAAAAAATTTCACGCTATCTCGGAGCGCAAATTGAACTCTCAGGCCCCCCACAGCGCAACACTCGGTGCCGACCTGCGCGCGCTGCGTAAGGCGCGCGGGTTGACGCTGACAGAAATCGCTAATCGATTGGATCGGTCCGTAGGCTGGCTCAGCCAAGTCGAAAGAGACATGTCCGAGCCTTCGATCTCGGATCTACGACAGATTGCCGAGTGTTTGGGCGTGCCGATGTCGATGCTATTTGCTCATTCTGCAGCCCCAGCGGATGAGCAGGGATATGTCGTGCGGGCTGGGTCACGTCGCCCGATGGGCTCTGGCGAAGAAGGGCTGATCGAAGAACTGCTTTCGCCCGACCTGACCGACGATTTCGAGATGGTGCATTCAACATTCGAGCCGCATTCGCAGATGCAGACGCCAGCAAACCGACCGACACAGGAAGTCGGCTATATGGTGTCAGGCCGTCTGGAACTGACGATTGGTACGCGCAGTTTTCAGGTTGGTCCCGGTGACAGCTTCCGGATCAAGCACGAACCCTACACATGGTCCAACCCCTTTGACGAACCCGCGGTGGCCATCTGGGTCATTGCGCCTCCGGTGTACTGATGAGTTTTGAAGCCTGGACCATATTCGCTCTGTTCTGGGTGGTGTTTGTGACCACTCCGGGGCCGAATGCGGTCAACTGCATCTCAAATGGTATGAGCCTGCCATTAACCAAAGCTATGCTGGGCGTACTCGCCATTCTGACACAGGCAAGCGCGTTCCTGATCCTCTCGGCAGTGGGGATTACTACGTTGATTGCCGCGTCGCCAATGGGGTTCTTTATCGCCAAGTTGATCGGGGCCGGGTTTCTGATCTGGATGGGCGTTCGCGGTTGGATGAACGCTGCGAAGCCTGCTCCAGCTTCTGAGCGTCCAGCGCGGCATGTTTACTTTCACGCGTTGGCCGTCGCCACGATCAACCCCAAAAGCGTCGCCGGATACCTCGCGGCGTTTTCGCAATTTGTGCAGCCGGATGTACCCATCTGGCAGCAGATGGCTGTGATCATGCCGACGGCACTGGTCATCACGACACTCAGCTATACCGGGTTCACCTTGCTGGGGGCACTGATGGGCAAGGCCGCACTGGGGGCGGTGTTCAATATCTGGGTACGCCGCGTGATGGCGACCTGTTTCATCATCTATGGCGTTTTGCTGGGGGCCAGCTCTACGCCGACAGCGAGGGGATAAAGACATGCATACCGGTTCCTGCCTTTGCGGCGCAGTCGCTTTTGTTGTTGACGGAGACCTCACGCCACCAAATGCCTGCCATTGCGGGCAGTGCCGAAAACAGTCGGGGCATTTGTGGGCCTCGACCGTCACGCATCAGGACAATCTCAACTTTACGGCCAGCGAAACGCTGGGCTGGTATCGCGCCTCTGACATTGCCAAGCGCGGCTTCTGCCGCGCTTGTGGTTCGTTCCTCTTCTGGCAGCACAATGACGAGGACACGATCGCAATTTCCGTGGGCTCATTGGATGAGCCGACCGGGTTGAAACTCGCCCAGCACATCTTCGTGGCGGACAAGGGCGATTACTATGACATCAAAGACGACCTGCCCCAGCGGGCACACTAATAGGGAACCAAACACATGAGTGAATTTCCAACCAAGGCCCGCGTGGTCATCATCGGCGGTGGCGTTGTCGGCTGCTCATCGCTTTATCATCTGGCCAAGAAGGGCTGGACGAATTGTGTTCTGTTGGAAAAGA
This sequence comes from Ruegeria sp. G2, assembly GCF_056533505.1. Classification (NCBI taxonomy): domain Bacteria; kingdom Pseudomonadati; phylum Pseudomonadota; class Alphaproteobacteria; order Rhodobacterales; family Roseobacteraceae; genus Ruegeria; species Ruegeria sp. G2. Next base: position 104,367 of record NZ_JBQFON010000006.1, read on the forward strand.
ACGAGCTGACGGCAGGCTCGACATGGCACGCAGCGGGTAACGTGCCGACCTTTTCGACCTCGTGGGCGATCATGAACATGCAGCGCTACTCGACCGAGCTGTATTCGCGCCTCGCGGACGAGGTCGATTATCCGATGAACTACCACGTTTCTGGGTCGATCCGACTGGCGCACAGCAAGGAACGGATGCAGGAATTCGAGCGGGCCATGTCCATGGGCCGCTATCAGGGTATCCCGATGGAGATGTGGACGCCGGAGGAGGCCAAGGAACGCTATCCCTTCCTTGAGACTCATGATCTTGAAGGCGTGCTCTATGACCCGACCGATGGCGACATTGACCCCGCACAGCTGACCCAGGCGCTGGCCAAGGGCGCACGCGATATGGGGCAGAAGATCATCCGCTTCTGCCCGGCGACCGATGTGACCCAGCATGATGACGGCACTTGGATCGTGCATACCGAAAAAGGTGACATTGCCTGTGACTATGTGGTGAACGCCGCCGGTTACTATGCCCAGCGCGTAGGGGAATGGTTTAAACCCTTCGGCGGCCGCACCGTCCCGGCAATGGTGATGAGCCACCAGTACCTGTTGACCGACGAAATCCCTGAGATTGAAGCGTGGTCGAAAGAAAGTGGCGGCAAGCTGCCTTTGCTACGTGACGTGGATATTTCCTATTATCTGCGGCAGGAAAAGAACGGCTTCAACCTCGGACCTTACGAACCCAACTGTAAGGGCCACTGGATGACCGAGGATGATCCGATGCCCGAGGATTTCAGCTTCCAACTGTGGAACGACGATCTGGACCGCATCGAAGATATCGTCACAGATGCAATGGAGCGGGTGCCGCTGATGGCCACTTCGGGCGTTGGTCGCGTCATCAATGGCCCAATCCCCTACGCGCCAGACGGCTTGCCGCTGATCGGCCCGATGCCGGGTGTGACAAACGCGTTCGAGGCTCATACCTTCACCTTTGGCATCGCCCAAGGTGGCGGCGCTGGCAAGGTGCTGGCCGAATGGATCGTCGATGGTCACACCGAATGGGACATGTGGGCCGTCGATCCACGTCGTTACACCGACTACACCGATCAGGATTACTGCAACCAGAAAGGCATGGAAGTCTATGGCAACGAATACGCCATGCACTTCCCCCATCACGAATGGCCCGCTGCACGCGACAAGAAACTCTCGCCTGTGCACGCCAAGGTCAAGGAACTGGGCGGCGTCATGGGGGCCTATAACGGCTGGGAACGCGCCAACTGGTTCGCGCAACCCGGCGACGACACCTCTCTGGAGGCTACACATACCTGGGGACGTTCAGGCCCATGGGAACAGCGGGTCAAAGAAGAATGCGAAGCCGTGCGTGATCACTGCGGCGTGCTGGATCTGCCCGGGTTCTCTCGGTTCTGGATACAAGGGGATGGTGCGGATGACTGGCTGCGTGGCTTCTGCACCGGAGGTATACCCAAAGCCGGACGCATGAACCTGATCTATGTCTCGGATGAAAGAGGGCGCATTCTGACCGAATTGTCCTGTATCCGTCTGGCCGAGAACAACTTCGTCCTGATCACCGCCGCGACGGCGCAGTGGCATGATGGAGAGCTAATCCGCAATTCGGTGCCCGAAGGTGTGACTGTTCGCGAAACCACGACCGAGCGTGATACGCTGATCGTATCGGGGCCAATGTCGCGGAATGTGTTGTCCGGCCTCACGGATGCGGATTTGCAGCAAGGTTGGCTGACCCATCAGTTTGCCACCGTCGCCGGGCAGGATGCCTTCCTGATCCGTGTATCTTTCGCGGGCGAGTTGGGCTGGGAAATCCACGCTGAAAACGATGCGATGCCAGCCATCTACGAAGCCGTGCTGGCTGCCGGGGCCAAACCCTTTGGCATGTATGCGCTGAACTCTTTGCGGATCGAGAAAGGTTATCGTGCGTGGAAGGGCGATCTGAGCACGGATTACTCTTTGCTTGAAGGTGGTTTGGGTCGTTTTGTCAAACTCGACAAGCCGCAGGATTTTGTTGGCAAAGCGGCCATTCAGAACGAAAAGCAGCAAGGCGTCAAGAAATCCTTTGTCACTCTGATCGTGGACGCAGGCGAGGTCGATGCGCCTTACATGTCCTGCATCTGGAGCGGCGATGAGATCGTGGGTGAAACGACCTCAGGTGCGTGGGGGTATCGCATCGGTGCTTCCGTCGCGCTTGGCATGGTGCGTGCAGATCAGGCCGTGCCAGGAACTGAGCTGGAGGTTGAAATCTACGGTCAAAAATGCCGTGCTGTTGTGCAGGAAGACCAACCGCTTTGGGATCCTACGAATGAACGGTTGAGGGCCTGAAGACCCATATAGAAAGGAACGCAAATGACCCGGCAGATGCAAGGCGTATATCTGAATGGCCACGGTGGACCCGAGGTGTTGGAATGGCGGGACGATATCCCAGTTCCAAACCCTGATCCGGGGCAGGTCCTGGTCCGCGTTGCCGCTGCCGGGGTGAACAACACTGACATTAATACGCGGATCGGCTGGTATTCCTCGGACGTCACGGGTGCAACGGATGCGGTCGATCAGCAGGTCGAAGCAGGTGGTTGGGGAGGTGCGCTGCACTTTCCCCGGATCCAGGGTGGCGATCTTTGTGGAATTGTCGAAGCGGTTGGATCGGGTGCGGCGTTCAAGCCTGGTCAGCGGGTGACTTGCCCGATCAATTTGCCGCGCCCGGTTCCTGGCCGACCACAGGGCTTTATCGTGCTCGGTTCAGAAATTGACGGGGCCTTTGCCCAATATTGCCTGATGGAAAGTGATGACCTGTACGACGTGACTGACTCGCCTTTGTCTGACGTTGAAATTGCCGCGATTCCCTGCGCTTTTGGTACGGCCGAAGGCCTGCTGACTCGTGCCGGTGTCATCGCAGGTCAAAAAGTGCTGATCACAGGGGCGTCGGGCGGTGTGGGCCTTGCCGCCGTCCAGCTTGCAGCGCTGCGCAGGGCGACGGTCTGGGGCGTTAGCAACGCCGCCAAGTCTGAGGTGGTCAAGTCACAGGGCGCAATCGGGACTTTTGAGCGCGACGCGGCTTTGCCGGAAGACATGTTCGATGTCGTTATAGATGTGGTCGGAGGTCCGGCTTGGCCAGATCTGATACTTGCGTTGAAACCCGGCGGCCACTATGCCGTAGCTGGCGCGATCGCAGGTCCCATTGTCAGCGCGGATTTGCGGGATATCTATCTGCGCGACATCACGATCCATGGGTGCACCTATCAGCCACCGGACGTTTTTGACCGCCTTGTTGCATTGATGAATGCAGGTCAGATCAAGCCCCTGGTCTCAAAGACCTATTCGTTGCGCGACATTGTTCAGGCGCAAGAGGATTTCCTGTCCAAGACTTTGCCCGGAAAGCTGGTTCTGGTGCCGTGAAAGAGGGAATAAATGGCTGATATTACGCTTTTGGATGGTTCGATCGGGCAGGAGTTGGTGAAGTTGAGCGGTGACAAGCCGACGCCACTTTGGTCAACACGCGTGATGATCGACAAACCCGAACTTGTGGCGGAGGTTCACGCCGCCTATTTCCGCAGCGGTGCAACGATCGCTACGACAAACACCTACGCAATACACCGCTCACGTTTGGTTCGTGAGGGGATCGAAGATCAGATGCCCAATCTCATTGACGCTGCCTTGTCACAGGCCGAACTGGCGCGCTGTGGCACCAGCGGGCGGATCGCAGGCGCGCTTGGCCCGTTATTGGCCAGCTATCGGCCCGATCTGAACCCCGACCCCGCAGATGCCGCCGCGAAATTCGCCGAGCTGGCTGCAATGATGTCGGACCGGGTCGATTTTTTTCTGATCGAAACAGTATGCTCGGTGCAGGAAGCCGAAGGTGCGCTGCGTGGAATCGAGAACTGTGGGAAACCCGTCTGGCTTGCCCTGTCGGTTATGGACGAGGACGGAACCCGCCTGCGTTCAGGTGAACCACTGGGGGACATTGCCCCTCTTGTTACGCGCTATGCACCCGAGGCGGTGCTGATCAACTGTTCACGCCCCGAAGCGATTCCGGCGGCTTTGGATGTCATCGCAATGTTGGATCGCCCGTACGGGGCCTATGCCAACGGCTTTACAGGCATCAAAGAAGGCTTTCTGGAAGATGCCCCAACCGTTGATGCCTTGGAGACCCGCCATGACCTGGACCCTGATGCCTATGCACGGCACGCGATGGGTTGGGTGGCGCAGGGCGCTACGATAGTTGGTGGTTGCTGCGAAGTCGGGCCGGAACACATCAAAACCCTCGCCGAGAATTTACGTGCGGCCGGACACAAAATCGTCTGAGGGACCTCGATGCCTGTCCGGACCAAATCTGACCAACAGCAGGATCGCGTCCAGTACCATTTTGACATTCTGGTTGCGTCGGGTTTCGTATTGCTCGAACTGGCCTCGCTGGTTGAGGTTTTGCGCTTGGCGAACCGTGTGTGTGCCCACCCGCCGTTCACGTTCACTTATCGGTCGCGTCAAGGAGGGCCGGTGGAAAGCAGCAGCGGAGCGACGGTATCGACCGACACAGTTCCGGCGCAACCGAATGCGAATTATCTGTTTGTGATCGGAAACTCAGACCCGGATCAGCCCGAACTTTCTCTGGGACGTGTCGTGCGCGATTATACGTTTCGGGGCGCCCAGGTATTTTTGTTGGCTGAAGCTGCAAGCCGGTATATCGACGAAAATAGCGCTGATCATATGGCAACCCATTGGGAAAATGCCTCTTTCCTGCGCGAACGTGGTGCTCGGTTTGAGGCCAAGCTATCTATCGCCACTGAGCAAGGTTCGGTTGTCACTTGCGCTGGCATGGAGGCAACCACAGATATCGCGCTGGCGGTGATCGGGCGGCATATCTCGGGTGCGGCCAAGATGACTGTTGCCGACATCATGCTGCATGAAAACATCCGTGACTTTTCATCCATGCAACCTTTTTCCGGCACCCGGACAACGGTCACTGGTGATGAGAAACTGGACCAGTGTATCAAGCTGATGCAGGCAAACATCGAGGAACCTCTGCCGATCAAACAGATCGTTGACATGCTGCACGTATCGAACCGCTCTCTTGAGCGAAAATTCAAAGCAATTTTCGGAACTACGCCGAACGGGTTCTACCGGGAAATGCGACTGGCCAAAGCTAACAACCTGCTTCTGAATACGACGATGAGCGTGCGGGAAATCGGGCTGGTTTGCGGTTTTCCAAACGGATTTTCATCCGTCTACAAAAGTTTTTTCGGCATCACGCCGTTTGTTCTGAGACGCCAGAAAAGACGCCCGGAATATCGGTGATTTTTGTATTTAAGCTGACGCTTTTGATGCTTTTATTGTCGATCCTTCGTGGCATTTTGTAGAAAACCTGAATCAGCGGAGACGTCAGGATGGTTGATCTTCCCACCAAGGCCCGAGTGGTCATCATCGGCGGCGGCGTCATTGGATGTTCGGTTGCGTATCATCTGACCAAGAAAGGTTGGGGCGATGTCGTTCTGTTGGAGCGCAAGCAACTGACCAGCGGTACGACATGGCACGCGGCGGGACTGATCGCGCAGCTGCGCGCGACGGCGAACATGACCAAACTGGCCAAGTACAGCCAGGAACTATACGGCGCGCTTGAAGAAGAGACCGGTGTTGCCACTGGGTTCAAGCGCTGCGGATCGATCACGGTCGCTTTGACCGACGAGCGTAAGGAAGAGATCTATCGTCAGGCCGCTATGGCCCGCGCTTTCGGGGTTGAGGTCGAAGAGATCGGCAATGACCGTGTGCAGGAGCTATATCCCCATCTTAACCTGGAAGGGGTTAAAGGGGCAGTTTACCTGCCATTGGACGGGCAAGGTGATCCGGCAAATATCGCTCTGGCTTTGGCCAAAGGCGCGCGTCAGCGCGGTGGTATCGTCAAGGAACGTGTGAAAGTCACCGACATCGTCAAGCAAGGCCGTCAGGTGACGGGCGTTGATTGGGTCGCAGATGATGGCAGCGCTTCGGGCCATATCGAGTGCGACATGGTGGTGAACTGCGCAGGGATGTGGGGCCACGAGGTTGGCAAGATGGCAGGTGTGAACGTACCGCTTCACGCTTGCGAGCATTTCTATATCGTCACCGAGGGGATCGACGGTCTGACCCAATTGCCCGTACTGCGCGTGCCGGACGAATGCGCCTACTACAAAGAGGATGCAGGGAAAATCCTGCTAGGTGCGTTTGAGCCGAATGCCAAGCCCTGGGCAATGAACGGCATCCCTGACAGCTTCGAATTTGACCAATTGCCTGAAGATTTCGACCATTTCGAACCCATCCTTGAAGCAGCCTGCAATCGGATGCCAATGCTGGCCGAGGCCGGGATTCACACGTTCTTCAATGGTCCTGAATCCTTTACCCCGGACGACGCCTATCATCTGGGCCTCGCACCCGAGATGGACAATGTCTGGGTCGCGGCCGGGTTCAACTCAATCGGTATTCAGTCGGCGGGCGGGGCTGGCATGGCACTGGCCGAATGGATGGATTCAGGTGAAAAGCCATTTGATCTGGGCGATGTGGACATCAGCCGCATGCAGCCCTTTCAGGGCAATAAACAATACCTCTTTGAGCGTTCGAAAGAAACGCTTGGCCTGCTTTACGCTGACCATTACCCCTACCGCCAAAAGGCTACCGCACGGGGCGTCCGTCGGACACCATTTCACCATCATCTGCTGGAACAGGGTGCGGTCATGGGCGAAATTGCCGGGTGGGAGCGCGCCAACTGGTTTGCCAATGACGGACAGGAACGTGAATACCAATATAGCTGGAAGCGCCAGAACTGGTTTGAAAACGCGGCCGCAGAACACCGCGCAGTGCGCGAAAATGTAGGCATGTACGACATGTCGTCCTTCGGCAAAATCCGTGTCGAAGGGCCGGATGCCGAGAAATACATGAACTATATTGGTGGCGGCGATTATTCGGTGCCCAATGGTAAGATCGTCTATACCCAGTTCCTAAACCGCGCTGGTGGTATCGAAGCCGACGTGACCGTCACGCGCCTGACCGAGACGGCTTATCTGGTCGTCACCCCAGCGGCGACCCGCCTGGCGGATCAGACCTGGATGATGCGTTATGCGGTCAATTTCAACGTCGTCGTCACGGATGTCACCTCAGGCGAAGGCGTTCTGGCTGTCATGGGGCCAAATGCCCGCGCACTTCTGGAAAAGGTTTCGCCAGCGGATTTCTCGAACGCGACCAACCCCTTTGGCACCGCGCAAGAGATTGAGATAGGTATGGGCTTCGCCCGTGCCCACCGCGTGACATATGTGGGCGAGCTTGGGTGGGAGATCTATGTTTCATCCGACATGGCGGTTCACGTGTTCGAAACGCTGCATGAGGCCGGTCAGGATATAGGCCTGAAGCTTTGTGGTATGCACATGATGGACAGCTGTCGTATCGAGAAGGGCTTCCGCCATTTTGGCCATGACATCACCTGTGAAGATCACGTGGTCGATGCAGGGTTGGGCTTTGCCGTCAAAGTGGACAAGGGCGGTGATTTCATTGGGCGTGAGGCGGTTATAGCCCGCAAAGAAAGCGGGCCTCAAAACCGTTTGGTCCAGTTCAAGCTGACCGACCCCGAGCCGCTGTTGTTCCACAATGAGCCGATCATACGCGATGGAGAATATGTGGGGTATCTCAGTTCTGGCAACTATGGGCATACACTCGGCGGCGCGATTGGTCTGGGCTATGTACCCTGCGAAAGCGAGAAAGCGGCAGATGTTCTGGCTTCGAGCTATGAAATAGACGTTTGCGGTGTGAAAGTGAAAGCTGAGGCATCGCTCAAACCGATGTACGACCCAAAGTCCGAACGCGTAAAAGTATAGCCAAACTGTCGGGGCGGTGTGGCGCCCCGAATTGTTTGTTTGGCCTGCCTGTTTCAGATGAAACATATCAGGATTCCTGATGACCGGCTTCACAGTTTTGATGGTTCCCAAGCCCGTCTGATTTGCCGTAGAGAAATACAGTATCAGTCGGAGACCCATCGTGGCAGAGACCCCTGTAACGCCAAACAACACGGATACGCCCAAAGGGCTTGTGCTGGCCGTATTGGCCTATGTCCTTTGGGGCTTCCTGCCGCTGTACATGAAGGCGATGGAACATATCGGCCCGATAGAGGTCGTTGCACATCGCGTCATCTGGTCGGTTCCGGTGGCTGGGTTGCTGTTGGTTGCGCTTGGGCGTACCGGTGATCTTAAAGCTGCACTTCGCAATCCGAAGATGTTGGGCATGGCAGCGCTGACTGCGGCTTTGATTTCGGTGAACTGGGCGATTTATGTTTGGGCGATTTCATCTGGCCACGCGCTGGATGCGGCACTTGGCTACTATATGAATCCTTTGTTCAGTATTGCGCTCGGGGCGATCCTGCTACGCGAACCCTTAACCCGTACACAATTAGTCGCAGTCGGGCTGGCCGCATCGGGCGTGTTGGTTCTAGTGTTTCAAGCCGGAAGCCTGCCTTGGGCTGCTTTGGGATTGATGGTCAGTTGGGGATTCTATGCATTCTTCAAACGCTCTCTTTCGATTGGACCCAATCAGGGATTTTTACTTGAAGTCCTGATCCTGCTTATCCCGGCTTTGGCCTATGTTACATGGTTGGGCGCAAGTGGAACGGGGCATTTTGGGGCGGCTGCGTCAGACACTTTGTTGCTGGCAGGCGCGGGTATCGTAACAGCCGTACCCTTGTTGATCTATGCAAACGGGGCAAAACTGGTGCGCCTGTCGACCATGGGCATATTGCAGTACATCGCGCCCACTATGATCTTTATTACTGCGATCACCCTGTTCGGAGAACATATTGACCAGGCAAGAATGATTGCCTTCCCTTTGATTTGGTCTGGGTTGGTCGTGTATTCGATTCCGATGATCCGGCAGATACGGTCTCAGGCCTGACGAATAAGTCGAGTGATTTCGGCAGCCCAGATCGCGTAGGTTTTAGGGCTTGGATGGTACCCATCCGGGGCGGCGAGGGACGGATCGTCGGGCAGATTCAATGACAGATGGGAAACCTGCGGGAAACCAGCAGCCACCTTTTGCAATCCTCGGTCCAGCCGCGCGGCCTGTCGCCCCAACACCCATGCCAAGGGCTGAGGCAAGGCTGGGAATCGCGCCATCTGGGGAACGGCCGTCACGATTACATTTCGGGCTCCGATTTGCCTGGTCAGCAAGGCCAGAAGGCGTGATTGCTGATCTTCAAAGCGTTGTGCGGTCACGGCACGGGTCACGTCATTCACGCCAAGGGCCGTCACCACCACATCAAATTGGTCTTTTAGTCTCTGCAATCGGTCGATTGTATCTTGCGTGGTATTTCCGGTCGTAGCTTCCAACCGCCATTCTACGGTGTGGTGTTTTGCCAGTAGGCTGACCAATTGCCCCGACAGCGCCTGTTTTTGCGTACCTGCGCCTACACCGGCAGCCGAGCTGTCCCCGGCGATCAACAAACGCAATCGCGGACCGCGCCCTTCACGCCCTTCGCGAGGACCTTCTGGTTCAGGCAGCAAGCGAGCATTACGTCGCACAGAGTGGCCCTGAACAGCCAGTACGGGCAATAACGGGACGCGGAGAATTTGGTCCGCAGCAACAGGGAAAGGCATCTTCAGTTCAGCGCATCCTTGAATTTCAGAAAACGCGCATCTTTCATGACCCGCGCCATCATGGCTTCACGCAGGGCGCCGACAGTCTTGTAGGGGCGCATGACAACTTCGAAATCTTGAATGAGGCCATCAGTGTTCAAAGTGATCAAATCAACTCCGACTGCGTCCAGATCTCCGACCTTGCATTGAAACTCTAAGGCCCAATCGTTGCCGTCACCCATGATCCGGCGATACCGAAAATCCGAGAATACCTGACCTACATGACCCAGAACCGCCGCAACCGGTTCACGCCCTGTCCAGGTGCTATAATAGGTTGGGGGCAAAAACCGCACGTCCTCTGCCAGCAATTCGCGGATCAGGCTTTCATCGCCCTTGGCGACAACGTCCTGCATTCGTTTGATCGTCGGGTGCATGCCATCTTCCTTCTTGTTGACCCGAGAGTTGCTGAACCGTTTCGTTCAAGCAAGGACGACGTTGCGGGAGGTGACGGGCTGGGATAGGCAGGCGCGCATGAGCGAGACCTATGATCCCCCGCAAACACCTCTGGACGTGCTGTATGAAGACACACAGTTGATCGTGGTGAACAAGCCATCGGGTTTGCTGTCTGTGCCCGGACGGGGGGAGCATCTGGCCGATTGCCTGCTGACCCGTGTCCAGGCCGCGTTTCCTCAGGCTCTGCTGGTGCACCGTTTGGATCGGGACACATCGGGTGTCATGGTTTTTGCCCAGACACCGCACGCGCAGCGGCATCTGGGGCTGCAGTTTGAAAACCGTCAGACCCGTAAGACCTATATCGCCCGTGTTTGGGGACAGGTCGAAGCGAAAACGGGGACTGTGGATTTGCCTTTGATCGTTGATTGGCCCAATCGCCCACGCCAGATGGTGTGCCACGAGACGGGAAAGCCAGCGATCACCGAATGGCGTGTTGTGAAATACGAAGGTCAGTCGACCCGTATCCGCCTGTTTCCCAAAACCGGGCGATCGCATCAATTGCGTGTACACATGCAGGCGCTGGGCCATCCGATCCTAGGTGATCCATTTTACACGGACGGCGCAGCGCGCGATTTTCCGAGGCTAATGCTGCATTCTGAAGAATTGCGACTGAAAAACCCCGAAGGCGGTGTCGCAATGAAATTCCGCGCCCCAGCTGAGTTCTAAATTTAGGCGGTGCTAGTCCACAGCATTTTCAGATTACCCAAAGAAAACCGCTTGGTACGCTTGATGGGTCGCGCGGCTTTGCATTCTCGGGCAGCAGCCAGTTCGCGCTCGATTTCGAAGCCGCGTAATACGTGATCCTGAGACCAGCGATCCAACTTCAGGGTCATCATGACGTGATTGTCGAGGTAAGGCATGGGCAATCTCCTGATTGGTGTTTGACCTATCTTCGCTCAACACTCCTGACAGCACCTTGTCAGTGGGGTGTGCTAAGTTGTCAGCAGATCGCAAGGAGCTTCTGATGCGTCGTTCAACCCGTCTGTTCGAAATCATTCAGATTTTGCGTGCTGCCGAGACACCTGTGACTGCCGATGCGCTGGCTGCAAAGCTCGAGGTATCGGTGCGTACTGTCTACCGTGATATTGCTGCGTTGCAGGCGCAGCGCACGCCCATCGAGGGTGAGGCGGGTGTCGGATATCTGATGCGGCGGGGATATGATTTGCCGCCACTGAATTTTGACGCAGAAGAGGTTGAGGCCCTTTGGGTCGGTCTTTCGATGTTGGCACGTACGGGCGACAGCACCTTGCAGCAAGCCGCAGACAGGGTGTGTCGCAAGATCGAAGCGTTACGGGTGCCTGCGGATTGGCTGCAGGTTGCTCCATGGGGGGCTCCTATGGATGATCCTGAAAAGGGGTGTGTGCCAGTCGTAAACTATCGAGAAGCGATCAGGGCTGAACAAAAGATCCGCATCACCTATGTGAATTCGGAAGGTGAACGCAGCGAACGAACGGTGCGACCCGTTGCCCTGATCTACCACATTGAATGCACAATGTTGGCCGCTTGGTGCGAGCTGAGAAATGGGTTCCGCCACTTCCGCACCGATCGGATTTGGGCCTGCGAATTGACGGAAGATCACTTTTGTGGGCAGGGAGAGCCATTGCGCGCGATCTGGCAGGAGCAAAATCACTGGAGCGACCCTGTCGGAGCGGACTAAATGGCGGGTATTCGCCGATCTCACCCAATTGTTGCTTGAGGCCCATTGTTCTCACCATGTTATACTCCGCGCAACGAAGCAAACCCGGTGAACGGGTACGTGAGCAGAAGGTGAATTTATGACGATTTCCAAATGTGTACTAACAGCCGGGCTGTGTTCGGCGTTTTTTTTGGCGGCGTGTACCGACCCCGCCACTCTAACCGTGCAAGAAGATCCCAATAAGAATGCGAAACAAGGCGCATTGCTTGGGGGTCTGATTGGTGCGGGTGTGGGCGCAATCGCTAATGATTCAGATCCGTTGCTGGGGGCGCTGGCCGGCGGTGCGATCGGTGCCGCAGGCGGTGGCGTGATCGGCAACCAGCTTGACCGGCAGGCGGCTGAGTTGCGGCAACAACTGGCCAATGACGGCATCACTATCGTCAACGCGGGTGACCGCCTGATCGTTACAGTACCGAATGATATCACCTTCGACACAGATAGCTCCACCGTGCGTCCGGCCCTCCGCGCTGATCTGGTGAAAGTGGGGCAGAACCTGGTCAACTACCCGAACTCGAACGTGCAGATTATCGGTCATACCGACAGTGACGGAGAGGCGTCATACAACCTGGGTCTGTCCGAGCGTCGCGCGAATGCTGTCGCCGATATTCTGCAGGCCAACGGTGTCAGCTATTCCCGCATCACGACCGTGGGGCAGGGTGAAAACAATCCGATTGCGTCGAACCTGACACCGGAAGGAAAAGTCCAGAACCGACGGGTTGAGATTGTGGTCGTTCCCAGCGGCAATACCTGACCGGATGTTTCGCGCACAGTGACTGCGCGTCACGTGGGCTTTGGTTCAGGATCATCCCGGGCTAACTAAGGGAAAACACCACAGCGGAGTTTCCCCATGTCCGAACCGATCCTTCTTGGCCTTTCCGGCTCACTGCGAAAAGAGGCGACCAATCGCAAGCTTCTTCGCGAGGCTGCCCGCTTATTTGATGCCGGCACGTTCATCGAGGCAGATTTGAATCTGCCTCTTTATGACGGCGATGTTGAGGTTGGTGAGGGTATCCCCGAAGCGGTACATGTGTTGGCTGATCAGATTGCGCAGGCTCATGCGGTGATCATTTCGACGCCGGAATACAACAAGGGGCCCTCGGGTGTTCTGAAAAACGCGCTGGATTGGGTTAGCCGGACCAGCGGCAAGCCTTGGATGGATAAGCCTGTGGCAGTCATGTCTGCTGCGGCCGGTCGTGCCGGCGGTGAGCGGGCTCAGATGATCCTACGGGCTTTCATGGTTCCTTTTCAGCCTCGCATTCTGCAGGGGCCTGAATTGCATTTGGCCGACAGTTCCAACGAATTCGATAGTGAAGGACGATTGTCTAATGAGCGCTACGAAAACACACTGAACGCGCTGATGAAGAAGCTGCGGGCCGAAGCCGGGTTTTGAACTTCAGCCCAACCTTTTTTGCATGGTAATTGAGGTCGGCCGATCAAAGCCCGGATGGGCCGTCTCACCGGTCTTTGAGAATCCAAGCCGGGCAAAAGTCGCGTGGTTTTCGACAAGCTCGACCCGGGACTGTAGTTCCAGTATATCAAACCCGTACCTGCGTGCTTGGACCTGAGCTTGTTCGACTAGTATACGGGCCAGACCGCGATTGCGCTGCCGAAGGTCTACAGCCAGTTTGCTAAGATATAATCGACCCGGTTTGGGTGTCAGAAAAACAACAGCATCGGGGCGGTCTCCGATCACCCAAATCTCGCCCTCATCGATCTGCCTGCGCAGACTGTCCAGAGTTAGGCGGTGCATTGAAGAAGGCGGATCAATACGACCTTCCATATACGCAAAGCTTTCACGGATCAGGCGTAATACCTCAGGCAGCACAAGGCTGTCGCGGTTCAGTCGTGTGGGTTCAGGGTATGCGGCGTTCACAGCGACGCCTCGGGGCGAAAACCATCAGGAATTGCATCGTGGTTGTCGAGAATCAGGTCGGCGATGACCTCAGCTACCTTCGGGGCCATGCCAAAGCCGATTTTGAAGCCACCATTGGCGATAAATTGTCCTTTGTGCAACGGATGTGCACCCAGCATTGGCGCGCGGCTCTTGCTGCGCGGGCGAACACCGGCCCAACGCTCAATCACCTCGGCCCCGTGCAACACCGGCACTGCCCGCATCGCGCGATCCAGCAGCTCTTCCAATGCCGCATCCGTGCTGGTTGGGTCATCATACTCACGCTCGGACGTTGAACCGATGGCGAGTGTACCATCCGTATGGGGCACAAAGTGAATAGCATCAGCAAACAGCTGCGGGACGGCACCCGCATCAAATCGCAATAGCGCCGCCTGTCCCTTGACGCCATTACCGACTGTTTTGCCAAATGCTGCGCTTAGCTCCAGCAGGCCTGCAAGCCCTGTCGCGTGGACGACTTGCCCTTTGTCGGGGGCATTTGTGGTGACCTCGACTCCCATTACCGCGAGCGCTGCAACCAATGCGGCGCAGGCGCGCCGAGGGTGCATGCGGGCACTCAACGTATCGTGTATGACAAATCCTGTTGGGCTGGGTGGGCACCACGCACCGATCTCTTCCAACGCTCTGACGTTCCAGTCGGCTTGTCCCTGCCAGAGTTCCTTGGCCGTCAGTTCGCGTGCGCGGGCCAAGTCCAATGTCCGAGCGTCTGCAATGGGTTGCAGCCTGCCAAGCCGCGCGTATCCTGGTGACACCCCGCCTGTGGCCTCGACATGCTTCCAGAACGGTTCGGCCATGATGAGGCTTTCGAACTGAAACGCTTTTTTAGCGTTCCAGTTTTCGGGGACGTGCGGTGCCAACGCGCCGACCAAGCCGCCGCTGGAGCCCGCCCCGGGGCCAAAGGGATCAACGATCTGGACTTTGGCGCCGCGTCTTGCGCAGGTCCAGGCGATGGATAGGCCAAATATCCCTGCGCCGCGCACCGTCACATCGACCATTGCCAATCCCCTTTTCCTTGTTCAGTGTCGCGCCGCTTAGCTACAGGATTCCCCGATGGCAGACCAGCGTGCCGAACTCACTTGGACAGAGGATCAGATTCCGGTCTCTGATCGGTTCGATGATCCATACTACTCGTTGCAAAACGGGTTGGAAGAAACGCGACATGTGTTTCTGGCGGGCAATGACCTGCCTGCGCGCTTTGCACCGGGATTTCAAATCGCCGAACTGGGCTTTGGCACCGGGCTGAACCTATTAACCGTCTGGTCGGCGTGGGAAGCAGCGGGGCAGACCTCTCCTCTGCGGTTTACGAGTTTCGAAGCCTATCCGATGGCGCCCGATGATATGGCGCGCGCTTTGGCGGCCTTTCCCGAGGTGGCGCCGTGGGCTGAGCGCTTTCTGAATGCCTGGAATGGGCAGAAATGTGTGCTGGACACATTGCATTTTGAAGTCATGGTCGGAGACGCGCGTGAGACATTGCCCAATTGGGATGACACTGCAGATGCGTGGTTTCTGGATGGCTTCTCACCGGCCAAGAACCCCGAACTGTGGGGCGCTGACCTGATGCAGCAGGTTGCTGATCACACGGCCCAAGATGGCACTGCGGCAACGTATACCGCCGCCGGTCTTGTGCGTCGCGGTTTGTCTGATGCCGGGTTCGAGGTGATACGCACGCCCGGTTTTGGTCGCAAGCGGCATATGACGCGGGCGGTGAAGACATGAGTCAGAAAAACAATGTTAATGCTGGTATTGCCTTGATGATCGCAGCAACGATTGTCTTTGCGCTACAGGACGGGATCTCACGGCATCTGGCGGGCACCTACAACACCTACATGGTTGTGATGATCCGGTACTGGTTCTTTGCCGCTTTCGTGATTGCCGTCGCTGCAAGGTCAACAGGGGGGCTGCGGACGGCGGCGAAAACCGAGCAGTTCGGGCTGCAGATTTTCCGTGGCCTTTTGCTGGCCGGTGAGATTTGCGTGGCAGTTTTCAGTTTCACCATTCTGGGGCTGATCGAAAGTCAGGCAGTTTTCATTTGTTATCCGCTGTTGATCGCCGCCCTCAGCGGCCCTGTTTTGGGCGAGAAAGTCGGCTGGCGCCGCTGGGCCGCCATCGGTGTCGGTTGCATCGGCGTCCTGATAATCCTCCAGCCCGGTGCGGGAGTGTTCAACCCCTGGGCCGTGGTGCCATTGATCTCGGCATTCATGTTCGCGGTCTACGGCCTTCTGACTCGATACGCTGCACGGCGCGACAGTACCGCGACCAGCTTTTTCTGGACCGGCGTGGCTGGCGCAGTCGCAATGACGGCTGTTGGCGTCTGGTTCTGGGAACCGATGGCCAGAACCGACTGGCTATGGATGGGTCTGCTCTGCATCACAGGAGCGCTGGGGCATTGGCTGTTGATCAAATGCTATGAGATGGCCGAGGCCAGCGCAGTGCAACCTTTCGCCTATTTCCATCTGATGTGGAGCGCCATTCTGGGCATCACGATCTTCCACGAAACGCTGCGCCCTGAGGTGGTTCTGGGCGCAGCAATCGTGATTGCCGCAGGTCTGTTCACCCTATGGCGCGAAAGACGAAAGAGTCGAGCCGGTTAGCTCCTGTGAGAATGGCACCGGGAGCGCTGGCTGACCTAGCCGCGCGCGATAGACCGGTAGGCTTTCAGCGACGCGCATCACATAGTTGCGCGTTTCCTTGAACGGGATGGTTTCGATCCAGTCGATCACGTCCACCTGACCCCGACGCGGATCTCCGTAGCGTTCCATCCACGAGATTGGACGCCTTGGCCCTGCGTTGTAACCAGCGGCCATCATTACAACATTGCCATTGAAGTCCTCGGCTAGTGTCGCAAGATAATTCGCCCCTAGTTTAGCGTTATACTGCCAGTCCGTGGTCAAACGCCCCGTCTTGTGCCCTCCCAGTATGCCCAGATCTTGCGCCACAAGTTTGGCAGTGGCTGGCATAACCTGCATCAAGCCACGCGCACCCGCACCGCTGATAACAACTGGATCGAACTCGCTTTCACGGCGGGCAATTGCAAGTGTCATCTCCTTCGCCATGGGCAGGCCCATATCAGCCACCGGATGCACCGGGTAATAGGCGGCAGGCAAAACCATGCCGGTGGTCGCAGCTCGTTTGGCGATCATAACGGCCAGATGCGGCTCATTCAGTTCGATTACGAGATCACCTAACTGAGCGGCTTGCGTTTGATCGAGGCTCTCCACCAGATGGGTCAGGAAACGCTCAGACAGGTTACCCTCGCCAGCGCGCAGCAACAGCAACCCAGCCTCAAGCACGCTGGATTCCGCAAACGCGGCCTGTTTCCAATGCGGTGCACGGCGTGGACTAGCCAATTCGCTGTCAAACGGACGGCCGATCTGCTCTGCAGCGAGCAATCCGTAGAACGAGGTCTGATAGTTTGCGCCTTCTGCATAGGCCTCGTGCGCCTTGTCCGCATCACCTTGCGCCGCGTGGGCACGACCCAGCCAATATCCACCGCGACCCTTCGAGATCGGCGATTGCACGGCACCCGAGAAATTCTGGAAATGCCGTACTGCTGTGGCCGGATCATTCAGTTTGCGCAGGGCCAGAAATCCGGAAAGCCATTCCAGATCTGCATAGCCATAGCCCATTTCAGGCGTCATGTGATGATTTGCGGCAATCGCATAGGCGCGCTCTGCATCACCGGTACGCATCTCGAGCCGCGCCAGCCGACGCCGGCCTTCCGCCCATTTGTCAGGCTCGCCCAGCGACTTTGGTCCGGTGGAACGCGCCAGCATCAGATCAATGGCACTGTCGTCCAGTTCCTTTCGATCCCGCCATACGAAGCGATCAAAGGCCAGACCAGGATCCTTGGCCAACGAACCGGGTACAGCGGCGACCTTGCCGTCCACACCATTCTCGCGTTTTTGCAAAGCAATGCGTGCCTCAGCCAGTTTGCGATAGTCGGCATCGACAAGGGGCAGCATCTGCCCCGCACTGACCAAATGCCCGTCCCACAGCATCCGGTCCAACCGCGCCTCGTGATGCGGTTTCAGAAGTTTGCTAAAGTTCTCCAGGTAGCTCGTTTGCAGACTCGACCCCATCGGCATTGTCCGCCACGCCGTTACGATGTCGGCTTCGGCCTCACCGTTGCGGCCTTGGCTTTTCAATGCAACGGCATAGTTCAACGCGCCTTCGGCGGTTTGCGGAGGCATCCCCTCGTAGAAATTCAGAACCCGATCCGGATCGGCTGCGGTGAACGATGGCTCGCTCTTACGGCGCAGCCAGGCCAGACCGGGCCAATCCGGACGCCGCTCCAGAAATACCAGCACGTCACCCGAGCTGCCAAAGCCCTCGCGCAACCAATGCCAGACAATGATGTCCCGCGCCACCGATCCACGGTGACCTGCCACGCGCAGCGCGGCATTCCAGTCGCCCTTGCGCATCTCATAGAGCCCCGCGCGCAAATCCTGCGTCGCATCCGCCCGAGTGGCCTGCGGCTGTAGCACCAACGCCAGAATCATCGCTATTCCAAGCGACAGAATACGTCTCATCCCTTGCATTCCCCAACAAACCAAGGATACAGCCATGCAGGATAAACCTTGCGCCGCCGGGATCAACTCACAAACCCTTAATCGTGACGGACCGGTGCGCAAAAACACCTAAGGAGCGTTCCATGTTTAAAGGCTCGATGCCAGCCCTGGTTACCCCGTTCAGCAACGGCGCGTTGGACCTGGATACGCTCAAACACCTGGTCGAATGGCAAATTCAGCAAGGTTCGACCGGACTGGTACCGGTTGGTACGACCGGCGAAAGCCCGACGCTCAGCCATGAAGAGCATGAAACGGTGATTGCCGAGGTGGTCAAAGCCGCCGCAGGTCGCGTACCTGTCATCGCTGGTGCCGGGTCCAACAACACGGTCGAGGCCATACGGTTCGTTCAATTCGCACAGAAAATTGGTGCGGATGCGGCGCTGGTTGTAACACCCTATTACAATAAGCCGACCCAGAAAGGGCTGCTGGCGCATTTCCAAACTCTGCATGACAGCGCCGATATCCCGATCATCATCTACAACATCCCGGGTCGTTCGGTCATCGACATGACCCCAGCAACGATGGGCGAACTGGCGAAACTGCCCCGCATAGTCGGGGTCAAGGACGCGACCGGCGATCTTGCACGCGTCAGCCAGCAGCGCGCGAGCTGCGGGGCCGATTTCTGTCAGCTGTCCGGGGAAGACGCGACAGCACTTGGCTTCAACGCTCATGGCGGAGTGGGCTGCATCTCGGTCACCGCAAACGTGGCCCCGAAGCTCTGTGCCGAATTCCAGCAGGCTACGTTGGTGGGCGATTATGCAAAAGCATTGGATTATCAGGACCTGCTGATGCCGCTGCACGAAGCGATCTTCATCGAGCCTGGCTTGGTCGGCGCAAAATACGCGCTCAACAAACTTGGCCTATGCAGCACCGAAGTGCGTTCGCCTTTGACCGATCTGGAAGACAGCACCAAAGCCACTATCGAAGCCGCAATGGCGCACGCTGGACTAATCTGAAGTCAACATACAGAATCGCAAGGGCGGCCTCGAAGATCGAGTGCCGCCCTTTTCAATTCGGGATCCAAACTTCATCTGGCTAAAAATATCTCGGGGGAGTCGCGGCTTGCCGCGACGGGGGCAGAGCCCCCATCAGCGCTTGCCGTAGTACAACCCAACCACATGCTCTGCTTGCGCAAAGAACAACCAGCGTGAAACCGCGACGCCGGTCAGATGTGACATGACAGCAAACAAAGCCAGGATGTGTTTCAGGACAACGCCATCTGCTGGAAGGATAAGCAGCAGGATCGGCAACACGAAGGCCAGCGCGAAAGAGATGGCCCGCAGCTTTTGCGCGTGTTTGCGCCCGACCACATGTACGAATTCCCGCAGCAGATAGTTTGTACCGGTATGTGGCGGCTCGAACGCACGCACCGTGCCACGATTGCCAAGGCCGGTTGCGGTGCCCAGATCGGTACCAGCGTTTTGAAACGCATTGTCGCCCATGACCCAGTAAATCAGTTGCACAATGGCGGCGACGACCAGCAGCGTGGGTGCAGTACTTTCCGCACCAGCCAGCAACGCGCCGCCGGCAAGGCTGAAAGTGATGAACATCGCTGGGGTCGCCCACATATTCCAGCGCGGGATGGTTTTGAGCTGGGTGTAAATCATCGAGGTCGTGAAGACCGTTGCGAGACTAAGGATGGAGCCGACAACCCCGAGAAGCGTCCATTGCTGCCCAAGGAATATCACGCCGATGGCATAAAGCCCCATCACCGACAAAGCTGCAACGGCGCAGACGCCTTCTCGGCTGAGCCAACTTGTTTTCCACTGGCTAAAGGCTTTCCATGCCCTTTCCGGGTGGCCGAGGTGGAAAGTGGAGGCCAGCAGCCCACCGACGGCCAGCGCAAAGCTGATAGCGAAAAACACGAAAGCGGTGATGCCCGAGACATCGGGTATGCCGAGCCCCAGGAAGAACAGCAATCCAAAGCCGAGGCCGGACAGGGTGGTAAAGATGATAACGGAAGGGGCCGGGTGCATCAGAGCTTCTCCAGGGTCTTGTCGAGCCAGCCGAGGAAGCCCTTGGGTTCTTCGGCGACCGGGGCCAGCAGAGGGGCCAGAATGTCGATCTGCTCCTCAATCTTGTCCTTGGGTCGGGGTGGCAGATATTTATTGACGGGTTTGGTGCCCATTTCGGGCATCAGGTCCATACCGTCGCGTTCGGCGACCAGCTTGCTAACATCGCTGTCGGGATCCCCGAGGTCTCCAAAATGACGCGCGCCCGCCGGGCAAGTGCGCACGCAAGAGGGTACACGATCCACTTCGGGCAGGTTCTCGTTGTAGATCCGATCGACGCAAAGGGTGCATTTCTTCATCACGCCTTCGGCTTGATCCAATTCGCGTGCACCATAGGGGCATGACCAGGCGCAAAGGCCACAGCCGATACAGTCGCTTTCGTTAACGAGAACGATACCGTCCTCAGCCCGCTTATAGCTGGCGCCAGTAGGGCAGACCGTGACGCAGGGCGCGTCTTCGCAATGCAGGCACGATTTGGGGAAGTGGATCAGTTGGGCGTGCCCTTCCGCTGGCTGCACCTCGTAGGAATGTACGCGGTTGAGGAAAGTACCCGAGGGGTTTGCGCCATACGCATCCTGATCGGAAAGAGGTGCGCCATAATTTTCGGTGTTCCAGCCTTTGCAAGAGATCACACAGGCATGGCATCCGACGCAGGTGTCCAAATCGATGACAAGACCCATTTTGCGGTCGGTAGATGTGGGGAGTCGGGTCATTTTCCTACCTTCCACGCCAGGTTTTTGGGGCCGGTGCCAACCGGGGATTTAATCGGATCGAACTCGGGTTGGCTCTCGGAGTCGCTTGGAGCGGCGGCTTTTTCGATCTTTACCTTCAGATCGAACCACGCAGCCTGACCGGTGATCGGATCAGAGTTTGCCCAGCGCAGACCGTCACCCTTCGGTGGCAGCAACTCGTGGATCAAGTGGTTGAGCAGAAAGCCCTTTGTGGCCTCAGGCGCATCTTCCTGAAGTGCCCAAGCGCCTTTGCGCTTCCCGATGGCGTTCCAAGTCCACACGGTATTGTCATTCAGTGCTGCCATTTCCATGACCGGCACGGTGATCTCACCATGCGGAGAGCTGACTTTAGCCCAGTCGCCGTCTTCCAGCCCATGTTCACGCATAAGCTTGGTCGGGACGTAAAGTGGGTTACGCCCGTGCAATTGCCGCAGCCATGCGTTTTGGGTGCCCCAGCTGTGGTACATCGCCATGGGGCGCTGCGTCAGGGCGTTGACGGTGAAGCCTTCATTGCCGGTCTGGTCGGTCTCGTACCAGATCGGTAGCGGGTCCATCGTGTCTTTAATGCGCTGGCGCAGGTGTTCGGGTGGTTGCCGTTCGCCATGACCTTCGGCTGCCAGCTGGAACTTTCGCATGGGTTCGGAATAGAGCTGGAACAGATAAGGCTGCGGGCTGTCATATATGCCCATGCCAACAGCCCAATCCTGATAGGCATTGTTCCACGGCTTATAGTAGTCGGCACCGTCGGGTATATGCGCGATATAGAAACCACCGTTTTCGATATAGCGGTCCAACTGGTCCGGGTTGACCTCACCACGGCCTTCCTTGTCGCCGTTTTCGCCCCGGAAACCGGCCAAAGGCCCGATGCCAGGTTTGCGCTCGTGATTCACAATGTAGTCGGCGTAATCCGTCCACTTGGCGCTGCCGTCCTCGTTGGTAAAGCCAGGCAGGCCCATGCGATTGGCGAGATCAATCAAAACCGACTGGAAGCCGCGCACATCGCGATCGGGTTCGATCACGGGCCAGCGGATCGCATCTGCGGCGGCCTCGGCTTCGCAGATCGGGCGGTCCAGCAGCGAGATACAGTCGTGGCGTTCCAGATAGGTGGTGTCGGGCAGGATCAGGTCAGCGTAAGCCACCATTTCCGAGCTGTAGGCGTCGGAATAGATGATATGCGGGATCACGTATTCGCCGTTCTCATCCTTGTCTGTCAGCATCTCCATGACACCTTTGGTGTTCATGGTCGAATTCCAGGACATGTTGGCCATATACATGAACAGCGTGTCGATCTTGTAGGGATCGCCCGCATGGGCGTTCGAGATCACCATATGCATCAGCCCGTGGCTGGACATCGGGTTTTCCCATGTAAACGCTTTGTCGATCCGCGCTGGGCTGCCGTCTTCTTTAAGCGCGAGATGCTCGGGGCCGCGGACAAATCCCAGATGCGGCCCGTCCAGGGGTGTATTCGGCGTCACCTTACAATGCGGGGTCGGATGCGCTTCGACCGGCTTGGGGTAGGGTGGCTTGAAGCGGAAACCGCCGGGGACTTCGACGGTCCCAAGCAGGATCTGCAACACATGCAGGGCGCGGCAGGTCTGGAAGCCGTTCGCGTGGGCCGAGACGCCGCGCATCGAGTGCATCGCGACGGGGCGACCGATCATCTTCGAGTGTTTCTCGCCCCGGAAATCGGTCCATTCATGGTCCAGTTCGAAGGCTTCATCAAAGGCCACGCGGGCCAGTTCGGCTGCGATCGCTCGAATACGGTTCGCTGGTACGCCGCATTTATCGGCGATTGCCTCGGGTGCGTATTCGTCTGCCAGATAGCGTTCGGCCATCTGGTGGAAAACCGGACGGTGCGTGACCCCATCTTTCTCGTAGGTTGCCGAGAGATCAGGCCGCACGCCCGGTTTGTCGAACGCTGTCAACTCGCCGGTTTTGCGATCAATGACCAGCGGTTTGCCGTCGTCGTCTTTCAGGAACAGACCTTTTTCCGGGCCTTCGGATGCGTTGATCAAGACCGGTGCGTTGGTGTAGCGACTGAGGTAATCCAAATCAATTTTACCAGCCTTCATCAGCACATGGATCAGCGACATGATGAACAGGCCGTCGGTTCCGGGTGTGATTCCAACCCAGTCATCTGCAACGGCGTTATAGCCACTGCGGATTGGGTTGACCCCGATCACACGCGCGCCGCGGGCCTTGATTTTGCCGATGCCCATCTTGATGGGGTTTGAGTCGTGGTCTTCTGCAACACCAAACAGCATGAACAGCTTGGTGTGATCCCAGTCGGGCTGACCAAACTCCCAAAATGCACCGCCCATCGTGTAGATGCCACCGGCTGCCATGTTCACCGAGCAGAACCCGCCGTGCGCCGCGTAGTTGCAGGTACCGAAGTTTTGCGCCCAGAAGCTGGTGAAGCTCTGGCTTTGGTCGCGGCCCGTGAAAAAGGCCAGTTTCTCGGGATTGTCTTCGCGGATCGGTTTTAGCCAACCGACAGCGATCTCCAGCGCCTCATCCCAGCTGATTTCCTCGAACTCACCCGAACCGCGCGGCCCTACCCGTTTCAGTGGTGCGCGCAGCCGCGACGGTGCGTTCACCTGCATGATCCCTGCGCTGCCTTTGGCGCAAAGCACCCCTTTGTTCACCGGATGATCCCGGTTGCCTTCAATATAGGCGACCTTTCCATCCTTCATGTGCACGTTGATACCGCAGCGGCAGGCGCACATGTAGCAGGTGGTGCGGCGAATCTCATCTGACACAGGCGGGGATAGGTTGAGGTTTGGTTGTTGGTTCACGTTATCTCTCTCCCTGTGGCGAATCGCCTTGGTGCCTGCGCGTGTTGGACGCTCTGGGGCGTAGGAACGCGGGGCTTAACCACTCAGAGGAAGAGAGCGCGAAAGCCTCTTCCTCTGCTTTTGTTTGACGGACCGGTTGAACCCGGTCCGGACTTTGATTTTACAGCGATCAAACCTGCTGTGGTCGCATGTCGGCCGCGTCGATTCCGGCAACTTCAACTGGCTTCTTCATCGCATCACGGCGGAAGGGTTCACCCAGTTCCTGGTTGATCATTGCTTCGATCAGTGTGGTGATGCCGTTCTTCTGGTCTTCGACCGCCTGGCTCAGCGCAGCGGTTAACTCGTCCTGAGTGCGTGCGATGACGCCTTTCAGGCCGCACGCATTGGCGATGCCAGCATAAGACACTTTGGTGTCCAGCTCTGTGCCGACGAAGTTGTCATCGAACCACAGGGTTGAGTTACGCTTTTCCGCACCCCACTGATAGTTGCGGAACACAACCTGCGTGATGGCGGGCCATTCTTCGCGGCCGATGGCGGTCAGTTCGGTAACTGCGATGCCGAAGGCACCATCACCCGAGAAACCGACAACAGGTACATCAGGGCAGCCGATCTTGGCGCCGATGACCGAAGGCAGACCATAGCCACAGGGGCCGAACAGGCCGGGGGCCAGATATTTGCGGCCTTCTTCGAATGAAGGGTAGGCGTTGCCGATGGCGCAGTTGTTGCCGATGTCGGACGAGATGATCGCCTCTTTTGGCAGAGCGGACTGGATTGCGCGCCATGCTTTACGGGGGCTCAGCCAATCCGGCTTGGCAGCACGGGCACGTTCGTTCCAGGTGGTGCCCGGATCGTCCTGCTCGTGATCCATCGAGGTCAGTTCTTGTGCCCAACGCGATTTGGTTTCTGCGATCTTCGCTTTGCGCGCATCACGACCTTCGTCACCGGCTGTATCAGACAGCTGATTCAGAATGTTGGTGGCAACAGTTGCCGCATCGCCCACGATACCAACCGAGACCTTCTTGGTCAGGCCGATACGGTCAGGGTTGATGTCGACCTGAATGATCTTCGCGTCTACCGGCCAGTACTCCATGCCGTAACCCGGCAGGGTCGAGAACGGGTTCAGGCGGGTGCCGAGGCACAGAACAACGTCTGCTTCCTTGATCAACTGCATACCGGCTTTCGAGCCGTTATAGCCCAGCGGGCCAGCGAAAAGCGGGTGCGAGCCGGGGAAGGCGTCGTTGTGCTGGTAACCAACGCAAACCGGAGCGTCCAGACGCTCGGCCAGTGCTTTCGACGCTTCGATGCCACCATTCGACAGAACCGTGCCTGCACCGTTCAGGATGACAGGGTTCTTTGCGTTCGACAGCAGCGCGGCAGCTTCGGACACAGCCGTTGCGCCACCCGAAGGCAGCTCGAATTCAACAACAGCAGGCAGATCGATGTCGATGACCTGAGTGAAGAAGTCGCGCGGGACGTTTATCTGCGCAGGGGCCGACGCGCGTTTGGCGTTCATGATGACGCGGCTCAGCACTTCGGCCATACGGCTTGGGTCGCGCACTTCTTCCTGATAGCAAACGCAGTCGGCGAACATGCGCATCTGCTCCATCTCCTGGAAACCGCCCTGACCCATGGTCTTGTTGGCGGCCTGCGGGGTGACCAGCAGCAGCGGGGTGTGGTTCCAGTAAGCAGTCTTAACAGCGGTGACAAAGTTGGTGATGCCGGGGCCGTTCTGGGCGATCATCATCGACATTTTGCCGGTCGCGCGGGTGTAGCCATCAGCCATCATTCCGCCCGAACCTTCGTGCGCGCAATCCCAAAAAGTGATACCAGCTTTCTCAAAAATGTCAGAAATTGGCATCATCGCAGAACCGATGATTCCGAACGCATGTTCGATGCCATGCATCTGCAGGGTTTTTACAAAGGCTTCTTCGGTGGTCATCTTCATCTGCGTAATCTCCGATCATAGATGGCGGGACCGGGGTTAGGGACCCGGTTTTCTGGTCGGTTTTGGCGTACGGGTGTCTGTGGCGTTAGGGCCAGAACTGGTGGTGACTTAGGTCCAGTACGCCTCAAGACTGACGAATAGTCTCAGCGATTTGCTGGATGCCGGGTCCGATGCGCGCTGACGAAATTGCGGAATACCCCAATCGATAGTAGTTCTGCGGTCGGTTCGGGCCGGAAAAGAATGGCTCGCCCGGTTCAATGTGGACGCTTTGACGCTGCAGATCGCTTGCCAGTTTCGTCGTGTCGATACGTTCTGGTGCCTGCATCCAGATCGAAGAGCCGCCAAGCATGCCGCGACCTGCCACTGTCAGGCCATACTGCTTGATCGCTTCTTCAATTGCTTCTCGTCGGCGTTGCAGTGTTTTGGACATACGCCTGATCTGCGCGTCGTAGTGACCGAGCGACAGAAAATAGGCTGCTGTGCGCTGCATGTGGCCAGGAGGGTGGCGCAACACGAGTGACCGGAGTGCCCGGGCTTCGCGGATAAAGGGCTCGGAACCGACCATGTAGCCCAGACGAAGCCCCGGAAACAGAGATTTTGAGAAGCTGCCTACATAGATCACCCGCCCGTCCCGATCCATCGATCGCAGCGCTGGCGACGGTGCACCCAGAAATGACATCTCGAACTCATAGTCATCCTCGACAATCATTGCGTCCAATTCCCGGGCGCGGCTCAACAGGGCATTGCGGCGATCAACCGGCATCGTTGCGGTGGTAGGGCACTGGTGGCTGGGAGTGGTGAAAATTACGTCAGTATCATCCGGTATCGTATCTGGGAGCAAACCCTCACGATCAACCTTCAGATAGGATAGCTGGCAGTCTGAGTGGATCAGAAGATCACGCAAGGCGTAATAGCAGGGATCCTCAATCGCGGCTCTTCGATTTCGGTTAAGCAAAATGCGCGAGGCCAGCCAAAGTGCGTTCTGAGCACCCAGAGTGATCAGGATTTCCTCGGGCCGAGCCACGATGCCTCTGCGTGGCAGAGTGTGTCTTGCAATGAATTCAAGTAGCAGAGGATCATCCTGGTCGACATAGTCCCCGGTCAATGAATGGAAATCTTTGTGTCCAAGCGCCCTTACTGCACAGAGGCGCCAGTTTGCGTGGTCGAACAGTTTTCTGTCGACCTGACCATAGATGAACGGATAGCGGTAGTCGCGCCAGTTGCTGGGCTTGGTTAATACATCGCCATCCGAAAAACGGCGGGCAAAGGCACGGTCCCAGTCTACATTCTCGTTGTCACGCCGAACCGGGGCGTAGGTTGGCGGCACCGGAGCGTTTTCCGACACATAGTATCCCGACCGGCCTTTAGCGGTCAGATAATCGTTTGCCAGAAGCTCAGTGTAAGCAAGTGTAACGGTAATCCGGCTGACACCCAGATGAGCCGCAAGTTTGCGGGACGAGGGCAGTTTCTCACCAACATGAAAGCGCCCTGAAAGAATGCCTTCGGCGATCAGCTGCTGAAGCTGCGCCTGCAACGTGCCTTGCCCGTTGCGCTCAAGAAAGAACGTGTCGACCGAAATGCCCATGGCGTCGTTATAGGCTGGACTTAAGGTGGAAGCAATCTGGACTTATGGCCGTTCGCATCTGTTTGGTTGATGTTGGTTGGTTATTGAACTATATAACTAGAAATCTAGTTATATGGAGAAAGCTTATGTGGGAAGAAGCCGCTGCCGGTTTCTCGGCCATGGGGTCCGAAGCCCGGCTGAAAGTTCTGAAAACGTTGGTGCGTGCCGGCGAGACCGGGCTGACTGTCGGAGAAATCCAGTCTCGCACGGGCATCGCGCCGTCGACATTGGCGCATCATCTGCGGTTTCTCGCTGCTGGTGGTGTTGTTGAACAAGAAAAGATCGGGCGCACTACAATCAATCGGGCGTGCTTTGATGAGTTGAGAAATCTCGCACAGTTCATCCTCAGCGAGTGCTGTGCAGATGAGGTGGAAAAGGCCGCGAACGATGGCTGAGTTGACCCAAAACCCCAAACCCTCGGCGAGAAATCTGGTCAGTCTGATCAAAACGCCGTGGGCGCTGATCGTGGTCATCCTGGTGCTGGTGGCCGTTCTTGACCCAAGCAACTGGGCCGAAATCGTGACATTTGCCGGTAAGGCACTTGCGCATACAGGGCAATACATCCTGTTTGCCGTTTTGCTGCTGTCCTACCTCAAGGCAACCGGAGCTGAAGTGATGGTAGCCCACGCGTTTGAAGGGCGTGAGACGCGGATGATTTTTCTTGCAGCTTTGTTTGGCGGACTGGCGCCCTTTTGTTCCTGCGAAGTCATCCCGTTCATCGCGGGATTGCTGGCCCTGGGTGCGCCCTTGTCGGCAGTCATGGCATTCTGGCTCAGTTCCCCGCTTATCGACCCGCCGACATTGCTTATCACAGTTGGTGCGTTGGGCTGGCCGTTTGCGATCGGCAAAGCCGTAGCCGCCGTTGCCTTGGGGCTGTTCGGTGGATTCGCCGTACGCGCCCTGATGAGAGGTGGTGCCTTCGCACAGCCGTTGCGCGAATACAATCCAACGGGATGCTGTGGATGCGGACCAAAGAAGGATGACAAGCCCGTATGGCAGTTCTGGAAGGAGCCTGAACGCCGCACGCGTTTTCGGGCTGAGTTTGTCCACAACGGTTTATTCCTGCTGAAATGGCTGGCCTTTGCTTACGTGCTCGAAGCACTGCTGGTCAGCTATGTTCCAGCGGACCTGATTGCCAGAGTCGTCGGCGGTGAAGGGGTTGTTCCAATCGTTGTCGCAGCATTGGTCGGAATGCCGGCCTATCTGAACTCTTACGTCGCGCCACCGCTGCTGGCAGGCCTTATGGAACAGGGTATGAGCGCAGGTGCAGCGATGTCATTCATGGTGGCTGGAGCCGTCAGCTCAATCCCCGCAATGGCGGCGGTGTGGTCGCTGGTCAAACCTCGCGTATTCGCAACCTATCTGGGGCTGGGCATCAGCGGGGCCATCATCGCAGGCATCGCATTCCAGATGATCTGAATGAAAAACCGCCCGGTGCAGACACCGGGCGGTTTTGCTTTACTAACCTGCTTCGCAATACCGCGGCAGCTTGAACCTGTATCGCGGCTCACCGCTCGCCACGTACACACGTTTTTCGATGCAGGCCTCAGTGCCCACTGAACGCGCAATAGGGCTTTCTGTAGACGTAATCGAAGTTGCCGAACCATCAGGCAGGCGCACCGATGCAATAACCCCGTTTTTGAGGTCTCCATTGATCGGCGTTGCTGACAAAACGGCAACGGTTAAAAACGCTTCGTGCTCGTGCTTGCCGTCGTCATTCAGCAACAATAAGCCTGCAACGATGGCAATCATTGCGATGGCGCCGGTGATCGCCAACCACCAGGATTTCAGGAACACATAAATCGATACGGCGCGGTGCGGTCCAAAAACTGCTGACAGAATGCTAAGCATCAGTTTCCCTTGGGAATGTGACCCCGATTATTGGGTATCGGGGCCGTTAGCGTCTCAGGGGCGCAGATCGTCTTCGTCTTCTTCGTCGCCGCCACCTTTGGGCAGGTTGAAGAAGCTATCGGCATCAACGATTGGCTCATCGTCTTCTTTGTCTTCAGGCTCGTCGGACAGCGAGAACGTCTCTAGGCCTTCAATCGCGGTCGGGATCTTTGGTGCAGAATCCATTTCCAGAGATTGCTCGGTCGACACCAGCTTGCGACGCTCATCATCGCTCATAACGCCGCCTTCAGCAGCTTTCTTGGCCGCAGCCTTCTGCACGATGGCATCCAGTTCGGACTGTTTGCACAGGCCCAGAGCAACCGGATCGATCGGCTGCATGTTCGAGATGTTCCAGTGCGTCCGCTCGCGGATCGACTGGATGGTCGGCTTGGTGGTGCCAACCAGCTTGGCGATCTGACCATCGCTGAGTTCCGGGTGGAACTTGACTAGCCACAGGATCGAGTTCGGACGGTCCTGCCGCTTGGAGAGCGGTGTGTAGCGCGGGCCGCGGCGTTTTTCTTCGCCTGAAGCCGCCGGGTTGAACTTGAGTTTCAGCTTGTGCAGCGGATTGTTCTGCGCGGTATCAATCTCTTCCTGAGTGAGCTGGTTGTTGGCAATCGGGTCAAATCCTTTGACACCTGCAGCCACATCACCATCCGCGATGCCCTGCACTTCCAACTCGTGCATCCCTACGAAATCCGCGATCTGCTTGAAGCTGATCGTGGTGTTGTCCACCAGCCATACGGCGGTTGCCTTGGCCATAAGCGGTTTTGCCATCAGCCCGTCTCCTATAAATACATCTGTCCCGTCGCCGGAATGCGGCGGCCCCGAGGCTTTGGGGCAGGTTTCCGTTGTCGGGGAACTTGGGGCCTATATAGTCGCGACAGCTAAAGAAGGGAAGAGGCGAATGCGCCAAGGTATTCTGGGGCTGGTATTGTGGTTCTTCAGCGCGATGGCAGCGCTGGCCGATGGCGAGCAAGCGGGAGAATTCGACTACTATGTCCTGTCGCTCAGCTGGTCACCCAACTGGTGCGCCCGCGAGGGGGATGCGCGAGGATCGGATCAGTGCGATGCCCGGCACGATCACGGATGGATCCTGCACGGGCTATGGCCGCAATATCACCAAGGCTGGCCCTCTTACTGCCGCACGGTCGAGATTCCGCCTTCACGCCGTATGACGCGGGAAATGGAGGACATTCAGGGCTCGTCCGGGCTGGTATGGCATCAATGGAAAAAGCACGGAACCTGCTCGGGTTTGAGTGCGCCAGACTATTTTGCGCTGTCACGAATGGCCTATGAAGGCGTCACGCGACCCGACGTGTTTCGTAAACTCGATGCGTCGGTCAAATTGCCTGCTTCGGTGGTGGAAGAAGCATTTCTCAAGGCCAACGCCAATCTGGAACCAGACATGATCACGATCACCTGCAAGCAGGGATATATCGAAGAGGTCCGCCTGTGCCTGTCCCGCGATCTCAAGCACGTTCCATGTGGCCGGGATGTTATCCGCGACTGCACTGCTAAAGACGCCGTGTTTGATCCGATTCGTTAAAGCTTTTTGTTCTGGCAATCGCGCGCATATTCCAGCGCTTTGGCCGTGCCTTTTAGATCAATTGCCATGACAGTCTGACCCTCTGGGTTGTAAACGGTCATGGTCTTGTTCTGCGCAATCGAGGTGACGAAGCTCCGGTCGGTAAAGAACACCGTCGCGCCGGGCACGCGATCCTGTTTGAACCCGATGGCGGTGGCATCAAAGCTCTTGCCGTCCAGATCAAACCGGATCGGATAGCTCTGCCCTGGTTTGATGTCGCCCCAAGCCTTGTTGTAAACGGTGAAATACCCACGATTGTCCAGCGCGTCATAGCCCAGCCGCACCACCGAGAGATCCTGATAGATCGTCTGGATCAGGCACCCGTTTCCGAGGTTGGGGTCCATCATGATGTTCCAGCCTTCGACAAAGCCCTTGTCGATGAGTTCCTGCGACAGGGCGGCGGTGGCGCTGAAGGCGGCCAGGGTCAAGGCAAAAAGTCGGGACATCAGATCATTCCAAATCGTAAGTGATACTGACCCTTAGTAACCGCAAACCATTCTCTTCCAAAGAGAATTCGAGAGATTCAAACTGCAGGGTGGTTCATCCTTTTATTTTACCAGTTGATTAATTAACTATGTGGTTTATTAATGGGATTATGACTGACGACAAAAAATTGGATTTTGCATTTGCCGCTCTTGCGCACCCTGCGCGCCGCGCCATGCTGGCGCGATTGGCACAAGGAGAAGCAACAGTAAAAGAACTGGCCGAGCCGTTCGATGTAAGCATGCCGGCAATCTCTAAACATCTTCGTGTTTTGGAAGAGGCCGGGCTGATTGAGCGTTCAAGAAACGCTCAATTCCGACCCTGCAGACTAAACCCGGAGCCTTTGGAATCGATTGCAAACTGGACTGACCAATATCGTCATATTTGGGAGGTTCGGTTTGAAGCGATGGAAAAACTACTTAGCGAAATAAAGGATTTGAATGATGAGTGACTCAGAAAACTGGGTGCGAATTGTGCAGGAATTCCAGGCTCCGGCGAACCGGGTCTGGCGTATGTGGACCGATCCGGCGCTTTTTCAGAAATGGTATGGGCCCAAAGGGTTCTCAGTTCCAACTGCAGAGATCGATTTGCGTGTCGGAGGTATACGAAAGGTCTGTATGGAAATGAAAACGCCGGATACCACCATGAGGATGTGGTTTACTGGCGTATATAAAGAAATCTCAGAACCGTCCCGGTTGGTCTATACCGAGAGCATGTGTGACGAGGATGGAAATATTATTTCGCCAAAAGATATGGGGATGCCCGAGGGAAGCCCAGACATAACCGAGGTGATTATTGATCTTCTCGAACAGGATGGTAGGACACGCATGACCATGGTCCATCGGGGTGTGCCTGCCGGAAGTGCAGGCGAAGGCGGATGGAAGCAAGCATTCGAGAAGCTGGATGCTGTTCTCAAGGAAAGGTGATGCTTCGCCTTGGTCTGACGGTCTAAAGTTCCTTCCTTGCCCTAAGCGCTGCTGTGATCGTCCCATCGTCCAAGTAATCCAACTCGCCTCCAATCGGGACGCCCTGCGCTAGGGACGTCAGGCGGACCTGTCCATCGAGTTGGTCGGCGATGTAATGTGCGGTCGTTTGGCCATCAACGGTGGCGTTTAGGGCGAGGATGATCTCGGTGATACCCTCAGCCAGAACCCGATCCTTTAGCCGTGGGATACGCAATTCATCCGGGCCAACGCCATCTAGTGCTGACAATGTGCCGCCCAAAACATGGTAGCGACCCTTGAAAACCCCGGCGCGCTCCATCGCCCAGAGGTCGGCGACGTCTTCTACGACGCACAGTTCCCCGGTTGCACGGTCTTCGCTATTGCAGATGTCGCAGATATCGGTTGTGCCCACATTGCCGCAGTTTAGGCATTCACGGGCAGTGACAGCCACCTGCTGCATGGCATCTGAAAGCGGCGTTAGAAGCAGGGCGCGTTTGCGGATGAGGTGCAGGACGGCGCGTCGGGCCGAGCGAGGGCCGAGGCCGGGCAGCTTGGCCATAAGGTCGATCAGATTGTCGATGTCGCTGTTCGAACTCACCGCGAAGCTCCTGCAAAGAGGCCGGGTAAGTAAGCCCCGGCCATTGATCCGTCAGGAGGGTGTATCAGAACGGCAGCTTGATGTCTGCGGGCAGACCCATGCTTTCGGTCAGCTTGGCCATTTCAGCCTGCGAGCGCTCCTGCGCCTTGGTCTGGGCGTCCTTGATCGCAGCGAGGATGAGATCCTCGACCACTTCCTTGTCATCGCCGTTGAAGATCGACGGGTCAATATCCAGACCTTTCAACTCACCCTTGGCGGTTGCGGTGGCTTTAACCAGGCCGGCGCCCGATTCACCGACAACCATCAGGTTGTTCAGCTCTTCCTGCATCTCGGTCATCTTGGTCTGCAAGTCCTGTGCAGATTTCATCATTTTGGCCATGTCACCCAGGCCGCCGAGTCCTTTAAGCATCGGTAATCTCCTGTCACTCGATTTGAGGCCTAGATACGAAGCGTAACCGCGCGACACAAGAGGTCAGGACACTCCCGCCCGTCGTCAAGACCTTTGACAAGACCTTTCCTCCCGTTTGGCCCGGGCAGGATCGTCGGCGTCAGCCGAGGAGCCGCGGCGGGAACGGGAGCACTTGGCTGGATTGAGGAGATCGCTTACAGGATCAGTCTTCCTCGAACGGATCCCATTCGTCATCTACTTCGGGCAGGGCTTCAGTTTCGACCTGAGCAGCGCGTTGCTCGGCTGTTTCGATGCTTTTGATCCGCGCTTTCGGGAAATGACTCAGAACCGCTTGCACCAGTGGATGCTTTTCCGCTTCGGCTTTGAGAGCCAGATCAGCAGCATCCCGAACTTCCGCAATTGTCGGAGCGTCGCCTTCTGAGACAATCGATACTGCCCAACGGTTACCCGTCCAGCGTTGCAGCGATGCACCCAACCGTTGAGACAGATCGGTCGGGGCATTGTCGGCCGGGGTAAATTCGATCCGTCCCGGTTGGTACGACACGAGGCGTACCCCGTTTTCGACCTCGACCAACAGTTTCACATCCCGGTTGGTACGGATTAATTCAACCACATGTTCAAAAGTGGGATACCGCGCTAGTGCTGCCTGTACGTCCTGAGCCAGAGCTGCACTCGATCCGCCTGCATTCCCACCGATGGCCGAAGAGGTATAGGCCGGTCGGGCAGAGGCCTGTGGCGCAGCGCTCGCCTGGCCTGGCACTCCGATACCCGAACCCGGCCCGGGATTGGGGGGGGGAGGTGCATCCTTTAAGCGCTTGATCAGTTCTTCCGGACTTGGCAAGTCGGCCACATGGGTCAGGCGGATCACAGCCATTTCTGCGGCCATCATGGCGTTGGGTGCAGCCGAGACCTCTTCCAGAGCTTTCAGCAGCATTTGCCACATGCGGGTCAGAACACGCATTGGCAGCGCTTCGGCCATGTGTTGGCCTCGGGCGCGCTCGTCAGGCGAAACGGTTGGATCTTCGGCGGCATCAGGGGTGATTTTGACCACCGAAACCCAATGGGTGATTTCAGCCAGATCGCGGAGCACTGCCAGAGGATCAGCACCTTCTGCATATTGTCCGCTAAGTTCGGTCAAAGCACTGGCCGCATCACCGCGCAGGATCATGTCCATCAGGTCCAGCACTCGACCCCGATCCGCCAGCCCAAGCATAGCGCGCACCTGATCTGCGCTGGTTTCACCTGCACCGTGCGAAATCGCCTGATCCAACAGCGAGGTTGAGTCACGGGCAGATCCTTCGGCGGCTCGGGTGATTAGCGCCAATGCGTCATCGGCGATCTGCGCTTTCTCGGATTCAGCGATCTTGCGCAACAGGCCGATCATATCTTCGGGTTCGATCCGCCTCAGATCGAAACGTTGGCACCGCGACAAAACCGTGACCGGGACCTTGCGGATCTCGGTCGTGGCGAAGATGAATTTCACATGCTCGGGTGGTTCCTCAAGCGTCTTGAGCAGCGCGTTGAAAGCGCTGGTCGAGAGCATGTGGACCTCGTCGATAATGTAAATCTTGTAGCGTGCGCTGGCGGCACGGTAGCGGACACTGTCGATGATTTCACGGATGTCGTTCACACCAGTCCGGCTGGCGGCGTCCATCTCCATCACATCAACGTGGCGGCCTTCCATGATGGCGACGCAATGCTCGCACTGACCGCAGGGTTCGGTGGTGGGTTTACCTTCGCCATCAGGCCCGATGCAATTCATCCCCTTCGCGATGATCCGGGCTGTGGTTGTTTTACCGGTGCCACGGATGCCGGTCATGATAAAGGCCTGGGCGATCCGGTCCGCCTCGAACGCGTTTTTCAGTGTGCGTACCATCGCGTCCTGACCGACCAGATCGGCAAAGGTTTCAGGACGGTATTTGCGGGCAAGAACCTGGTAGGCGGGGCTTGGCGTATCGGTCATGTCTGCTCTGTCGGATTCGAGTTACGCCGCAGCGTAGAGGCCCCCGCTGCCCGCGTCCACAGCAAGCCGCGAGGATTTTCATTTTGGATTGCCGTCCGACGCGGTTAATATCGTACAGTCTAAGACCAGCCAGAAAGATTTTCTGATCAGCGTTTCGGGGGGAGCGTAGAATGGCTCAGATTGTTATCCATGCACTTCAAGTGGGCGGGGGCTCGCTTGCGTTAACCTCAATGCCAGGGCGAGGAGGAGACTATTCCGGTGATCTTGATGCGGTTACCGGATGGAAGCCCGGCCTTATTCTGTCAATGACCACCGAGGTCGAGATGATCCTTGATGGCGCCAGGGATTTTGGGGCCGATGTTCGCAGCCGCGCTTGTCGCTGGGTTCATCTGCCAGTCGAGGATTACGGTATACCCTGCAACGACATTGATATGCGCTGGGCGGATGCCAGCGAGTCTGCTCGCCACGCATTGTCGGGTGGAGGCCGAGTACTAATCCACTGCAAAGGCGGATGTGGCCGCTCTGGTATGGCTGTATTGCGCTTGATGGTCGAGTGTGGAGAGCACCCGGACGAGGCATTGAAAAGGTTGCGAGCCTTACGCCCATGTGCAGTTGAAACCGACGCGCAGCTGCGCTGGGCGACTGCGCCTGCCAGTGTCCTGGTAGCCGAATAGCGATCAGGCCGACGGACGGTATTCAGCCTGCGCCCGAGTGTTTCCGCTCAGGGCTAACACTTCCAGCATTGCGCACGGCGGTCGGGACAAGGTGCCTGCAGGGATGGGGCGCGAGTCCGTGCCAAACATCAGGTCTGCATAGCTGTCCAGATGGTCGATCGCGACGTCTGAATCGGCATCACAGAACACTCGGGTTTCTTCCGGACCGGAGCGAAATCGGGCGGTGCATCCACTGGCGCAATGAGTCAGATCGCAGCTTCCTTCGATTCCGAATCCTGCGGTGGTCGTGGGGCCAGCTTTTCCAACCGAAGTGGCCAGTGCCCGTGCCATTCGTGCCAAAGCGGGGCAGTTTTTCCCGGTCCGTTGGCAAATTGTTGCCGAGAATTTATGCGTGTTGGTCTTCCAGATCATTCATGCG
Organism: Ruegeria sp. G2; assembly: GCF_056533505.1. Taxonomy (NCBI): domain Bacteria; kingdom Pseudomonadati; phylum Pseudomonadota; class Alphaproteobacteria; order Rhodobacterales; family Roseobacteraceae; genus Ruegeria; species Ruegeria sp. G2. Next base: position 140,713 of record NZ_JBQFON010000006.1, read on the forward strand.
CCCTCCGCGCAGGGCAGGGGCATCAATCAGGAGGGACAGCATGCATGCGGTCTTGCCCTGCCCGGACACCCCGCCCGAGTTTCAGTTTCGTTTTGATGGCAGGTCTCCTGACTTGCGGGTCATTGCTTTGCCGACCTTCCCGGCCTTCAAGGCCAGTGGCATTTCGACATCGCTCTCCGCTTACAGTTGCGGGGGCAGTCTCGGACTGGGTTCGTTCCGGGTTTATCCGGGCAGAACCGCACCGTGTTCCCTTTTCATCCCGGCCCGGTTGGGCGCGAGAACCATCACGTCATCGCTAGCGGTACAATCGTTCGGGTGTCAAGAAGATTGATCATGGCATGTGACGCACGGTCCAGCCACGTCAACCTTGACTCGGCGCGCCTTGGGTGAACTGATCGGTTCAGTTGATTTCAGAGGGCACCATGTTGGACATACAGCAAGCGGTTGTCACCGAGGACATTCAGTTTCAGTCCGGCCCGGCAATACTGTCGGCACGGCTCTATCACCCAGTCGCAAAACCGGACAAAGTTGTTGTGATCAACGGCGCAACCGGTGTGCCCAGAGATTACTACCAACATTTCGCAAGTTGGCTTGCAGAAGCGCACGGCATGGCCTGCCTGACTTATGACTACAGGGATTTTGGTCACTCTCTGACAGGCTCACAAAAGCAATCGCGTGTCACCATGGCGGATTGGGCGCTGATCGACATTCCGGCTGCGCGGACCGAAATGCGGCGGAGGTTTCCACAGGCCAAGCTTTGGAGTATCGGGCATTCTTTGGGCGGGATGTTTGGTCCGGTCCAACCCGATTTCGATCAGATCGACAGGATGATATGTGTCTGTTCCGGCCTGGTAACGCTGAGGGATCATCCTTGGCCTTACCGCGCTTTGGCGACGTTGTTCTGGTACGGTCATGCGCCCCTGGCGGTACATGCGCTCGGGTATTTGCCTGGAAAGGCTTTGGGTTTTGGAACAAATCTGCCTTCCCAAGTTTACTGGCAATGGCGCAAATGGTGCACAGCGCCTCAAAGCTATGTACCCGAAATCGGAAACACCTTGCCGGCAAACCGCTGGGCCGACATGGGCAAGCAAGTTGACATATTCGCCTTTGAGGATGATCAGGTTGTGCCCCCCGAGGCGGTTTGGCGGCTTGCCGATCTCTATGGTTCTGGCGCGCGGCGCCATTCGCTTTCGGCAAATGAATTCGGGTTATCTGAAGTCGGCCATATCGGCGCGTTTGCCCGGCGAAACGCTGCCGTCTGGCCCCGGTTGATCGCCTGAACTGCTGGGCACCGGTAACCGGTGCCCAGAATGGTCAAAGTCCCTTGCGGGATTTTTTCTCGTGCATCACGCTGCGCACCATTTTTCCAAACGCTTTATCGCGTGCGCGTGCCTGTGCCACCGAAGCCGAATTGTGCTGATCTTCGCGACGCAGCTTGCGCCATCGGTCCAGCCGTGCGGGATCAAGTGCACCGGATTCGATTGAAGCCTGTATCGCACAGCCGGGCTCGGTGTCGTGCTGACAATCAGAGAATCGACAGTTCAGGCTCAGGTCCGAGATGTCCGAGAACACCTCGTCCACACCCTCTTGCGCGTCCAGCAGGCGCAACGCACGCATACCGGGTGTATCGATCAACCAACCTCCGTTGCTCATTCGATTTAACGCACGTGCTGTTGTTGTGTGCCTGCCACGCGCATCATCTTCGCGAATGCCTGCGGTGGCTTGATCCTGTCCAGTCATCCCGTTGGCGAGTGTCGTCTTGCCAACGCCAGACGATCCGACCAGGGCGCTGGTCTGTCCCTTCGGGCACCACGACAGGACCTGTTCGATATCGGACTGATCCAAGGCATTTACGGCCAAAACTGTCAGAAACGGGGCCAGTGACTGGGCCTGTTCGACATAAGCAATTGCGTTGTCGCAGGTGTCCGACTTGGTCAGAACGATCACCGGATAGCTGCCTGCCTGATGGGCCAGCGCAAGATAGCGCTCTTGTCGGGGCAGGTTGAAGTCGGCATTGCAGGAACTGACGATGAACAGCACATCCACATTGGCCGCGATCAACTGTGCTGCGGCGTCTGTGCCCGCGGCCCGGCGCTGCAGCAGGCTGCGCCGTTCCAGAACACTGCGAATGCGTTTGTTTTCATCGGTCAGCACCCAATCTCCGACCGCAAAAGCACCAGTCGATTGGTCTGGGGAGAGTAGGGGAGTCTCGCCTTCTGGACTCAACCCGATCAACCGATCCCGGTGAACGGCTGCGATGCGAAAGGGGAGAAGAGACGGCTCAGCCGCATGCTGAGCTGCAAAGTGAGAGGACCATCCGAGGTCCGATAAGGAAAGTGACATGTGTCTGCCTGTGATCAGAAACAACAATCCTGTCGAATGGCGAACGCGCATTCGCAGGTGAGGTATTCAGGCAGTCAGCTGGATAAAAGAATCAGAACCGGTCTGCCCGAAGGGTCATTGCTACAATCATAAACGCCCTCCTACGGCTAATGGGTTCAAAGTGAGAGGTTGGACATCGACCCAAGCGGGGCTCGTTGTGGCTGCTTCCTTCCGGACCTGACCAGGTTGGCGAGGCGCTCGCCCGCGCCAACCTCTCGAACATCGATATAGGCCTCCGGCTGTAAAATGGCAACCCGTCAGAAGGTCAGATGAATACGCATAAACCCATCGGTATCACGGGGCAGTATCTGGGGATCATAATCCGCCAATTCTTCCAGGTATTTGTCCGCGCCGGGACCGGTGGTCAGAATTGCTCCGCGGCTTTGGGTCGGCACAAAAGAAAACGGCTGAGGAGCTTGTTCCAATGGGTCTACGGGCGATCTTCCCGCGATGTAATCGCACAGGATTTCGTGAATGCGCAGCGACGGCAGGTTGATCTGATCTGCTTGAAAGTCGATAGGAAAATGACCGCCCCCGCTGGCGCGATAATTGTTGAGTGCAACAACAAACTTTTGATTGGCGGCGACAGGCAGCCCTTGAAATGTAAGATCGCGAACGCGGCTATGGCCGGGATCTGTGATCCGTCCCGTTGCATCGAAACGAGCGGGTTGAGACAGGTCGAACCGGCAGGTCACGCCATGCAGTACATCAAAATAATACCCCGCCCGCAGAGGATCGATGAGGTTGACTGGATCATTCAGCGAAAGCTGATTGAACAGCCCGGCGGACATCTCAAGCCAATCACGAACCTGTTCTCCGGTGATCAAAGTGGCACGCAACTCGTTTGGAAACACGCACAGATCAGCCACATTGCGTACCGAGATACTTCCCGCCGGGACATCGGTATAAAACCGAGTTCCTGCGCGGCCTCCGAATTTGGTCGGGGCGGCGGCTGACAGGACGGGATGGTCTGCCCATTCGGTATTCAATAGGTACGGCCGAAGCGCTGCAGCTTGAGCGGTTGCGATAAGCGCCAACCCACGATCAGGGGTGCAGAACGAAAAATAGCTGTGTAATGGGTGTGGGACATTGCCGACGGGCTTGGCCGCGCGGGCGCGTGTTGCTGTGTGGCCTTGGGCAAACAACTGCGCCAACTCGGGACAATCGGTCACCGGCGATTTTGCTTGATTGACTGCGCGTAATTCGGCTTCGCTCTTGATGATGTGCCAGCCGTCAAAATCTCGACCCAGAGTCAAATCAATGAGGCCGAGGTGTGAGCCTGCCCAACCCGGCATCACCACCGGTTTGCCATTTACAAGTCCGCGATTGCTGTCGACATGTTTCAAACCGACATGCGCCGCGCCCGGCAGAGTCAGGTGTGTATGGCCAGCAACGATTGCATCAATGCCTGTCAGGGCCGCAAGCGGAATAACGGCATTTTCCAGTTCTGGCTGTGCCTCTGCCGAACCGAGGCCTGAATGAGCCAGCGCGACGACCAAATCGCATCCATCTTTGCGCAGTTCTGCTGCTATACGTTGTGCTGCGGTTAGGATATCGGCAATTTGCACGTCATCCCGCAGCATATGCGCCTCCCACCGGGCGGTCTGAGGTGGCAGGACAGAAAGAACACCTATGCTAATAGGAACATCTTCTCCACCGATACTGATTGTGCGCTGCAGAATTGCTTGGGACACCCAGCCCTGTTTGGGAGTGTTGCTTTTCATGTTGCTGCAAACAACCGGACACTCGAACTGACCTGCGATGCGATTGATGAACTTTAGTCCAAATCCAAAATCGTGGTTGCCCAATCCGACTGCATCATACCCCAGGATATTGAACGCCTTGGGCAAAGGGTGTTGGGCTGGCATGGCTTCGGCCGCCCAGTCGCCAAACGGGGTACCTTGCAGGCTATCGCCATTGTCGAATAGCAAAACCAGCGCCCCGTTGCGTTCCGCCTGTTCTTGGGCGACCCGGATCATGCTTGCGGTGCGGGCGAGGCCGACATCAGGATCGGGGTGATCGGCATAATAGTCGTATGACGTCATGTGCATATGAAGATCAGAGGTCGCCAGGATCCGAAGGTGCGCGCGACCTTTGAAATCTCGATTTTGAGGCGGGAAAACTTCGGCTTTCAATATTTTTACTTCTGGATGATTGTGTAACGCAAACTTCACTATGAGTTGTATTTAGTGCAAATTCCGAGGCATTGCTGCGGTCTTTCGACGGCGTAAGAAATATTGATCTGTGAATACCCCGTTGCACCGGTGGTCAAGACATGGCAGCCCTTTGCGCAAATACAGGAATGACAGGCATGAAACGCGCAGAACAGGTAACTTTTGGCGGCTCTGGGCTGGACCGGGCAGGATTGCTGCGAGGCGATGCGGACAAATTGGCGCAGGCCCATGCTGACCCATCAGCGACATGTGTTCTGCTGTGGCGCGGCAAAATTTTGGCTAAGGGTGACGCTGTGGATCAGTTGGCGCTGCTTCCCATGTCCCACGATATTCTCAAAAATGGTCCAGGTGGTGTGATCGAGGTGCCCGTCCTGCTCGGGTGTATGGACGACGGATCGCCTCTGTTTGCCTTGGATATATCTGATTGGGCGGCCGAGGGGCTCGACCTCTCTGCTGTCGGGAAGTTTGTGGATGGTAGCGAACAACAACACCCCGACTTGCCCAAAGGGCATGTGTTTGTCGAGCTACGCCGGATCATGGCACGGCTGAATCCACGTGATGCAGAGTTGGCAGCAACCGCCAAGGCGGTGATCGGCTGGCATGAAACGCATCAGTTTTGCGCCCAGTGCGGTGCACATAGTGAGATGGTTCAAGCTGGATGGCAGCGCAGCTGCCCTTCCTGTGGCGGGCAGCATTTCCCGCGCACAGATCCGGTTGTTATCATGCTGATAACACATGGAAATTCGGTTCTGATGGGCCGTTCCCCCGGCTGGCCCGAGGGGATGTATTCACTTTTGGCGGGCTTCGTTGAACCCGGCGAAACGCTCGAAGCCGCGGTACGGCGCGAGGTGATGGAAGAAGCCGGAGTACCTGTGGGCGAGGTGCGCTATCTATCCAGCCAGCCTTGGCCCTTTCCTGCATCCCTGATGTTTGGCTGTGCAGGCGAAGCCCTTTCGCGCGATATTCAGATCGACCCGGTTGAAATCGAAGATGCGATGTGGGTCACCCGGACCGAGATGATGCGGGCCTTTGCCGGGGACCACCCCAAGCTCCTGCCAGCCCGAAAGGGCGCGATTGCACATTTTTTGTTGCAACACTGGCTTGCAGACACACTGGACTGACGAGAAACTGAACTCAATCAAGGGCAGAGAAATACAAACATGCAGTTTTCAGCGCAGGAAGATATCGAAGTTCCGATTGATACGGTCTTCACCATGATTTCTGATTTCGAGCGCTTTGAACGCATGGCCTTGCGGCGCGGGATTGAAGTGAGGAGAATCGCCGATTCTGCGGTGCCACAGACCGGAACCGCATGGGAGACCGAGTTCAAGATACGCGGTAAACCACGTCAGATTGCCATAGAGATGACGGAATATGACAGCCCGTCTCTGATGCGCTTTCAATCCAGTAGTAAGGGAATGAACGGTGATACGGTTGTCGAGCTTTTGGCACTGTCTCAACGTCGGACACGTTTGCGGATTGAGACATCGCTGGGCGCTAAAACCCTTCCCGCACGGCTATTGCTACAGTCTTTGAAGCTCGGGCAATCCAGGTTCCGCCGACAGTTTCATACGCGGCTCAGCGAATTTGCGCGGGACATGGAAGAACGGCACCTGCATGGTGCCTGAATATGAGGGAGTAGATGAGTAGATTGGATCAACCGATCATCCGCGAAGCTGTTGAGGCTGACGCTGATGGAATTGCCAAGGTGCTGACCGAGCTCGTGGCTGCCGGTAAGCGAAGCAAAGACAGCAACGCTGCTTTTGCTTTGGGGCATTACATCAGCGATCCCGAACGTATTCGGTGTAGTGTTGCTGTCACGCCAAACGGAGAAATTTTGGGATTCCAATCGCTGAAACTTGCCACCGAAAACAACCCCTATGAGGTTACGGTCGGCTGGGGCATCATCGGCACACATATTCGGCCGTCTGCTGTGCGACGCGGTGTGGGGCGGGCACTATTTGAAACGACGCTTGAGGCCGCTCGGCATAAGGGTTTACCTGCTATCGACGCGACGATTGGGGCTGCCAATCTCGAGGGGCTTGGGTACTATGAAGCCATGGGATTTCGAGAATATCGCCGGATGGAAGGTGCAGTATGCAAGATCTTTCATGTTCCCAAAGTCTGAGCCTGGAAACACCCAAACGATAAGCCCGCCCTAAAACATGTCGCAGATCATCTTTCTTCACGGTGCATCCAGCAGTGGGAAAACGACACTGGCACGGGCATTGCAAATGGCGGCAGAGGTTCCATTCTGGCACATCTCGATTGATCATCTTCGGGATTCTGGCGTGCTGCCCATACGGCGCTTTCAAAGCAGAGAATTCGATTGGTCGATCGAGCGTGGCAAGTTCTTTGACGGTTTCCATGCGTCTTTGGCGGCCTATGCAAATGCTGGAAACAACCTGATCATCGAACACATTCTGGATACGCCTGAATGGGCAGAAATGCTAAAGCGGCATTTGGCAGGTCATGATGTATTGTTTGTGGCTGTGCATTGCCCCACCGATATCCTAATCGAAAGAGAAATGGCGCGCGGTGACCGCGAACAAGGCAGCGCAGTGAATGACCAACAGGTCGTTCACATAGGCAGAGTCTATGATCTGGAAGTCAATTCGATGGATGACATCGATGGGAATGTCGATCTCATCCTCGATGCATGGCGCAATGGGATGCGGAGCTCTGAGTTTGCCCTGCAGGAGGAGTAGCGACAGCGAAATGTTACCCGCGGGGCTGCGCCGCCGGGTAGACGCCAAGCACCTCAACATTGGTGGTGAAATGCTCCAGTTCATCCATCGCCAATTTTACATTCCGATCATCCGGGTGGCCCACGATATCCGCATAGAACTGCGTCGCAGTGAAGGAGCCGTCGACCATGTAGCTTTCCAGCTTGGTCATGTTGATGCCATTGGTGGCAAATCCACCCATTGCCTTGTATAGCGCGGCCGGAATGTTACGGACCTGAAAGACGAAACTGGTGATCATCCCATGTTCGCCACGACGCGAATCGTCTACCTCTCGCGACATCACTAGAAATCGAGTCGTATTATCTCCCTGATCTTCAATATGTCGCGCCAATACGTTGAGGCCGTAGATTTCCCCTGCCAGTTCACTGGCCAAAGCTGCGGAATGCTTGTTACCGGCCTCAGCAACTTCTCGCGCGGCGCGGGCATTGTCAGGGCTGACCCGTCCGCGAATTCCGTGCTCTCGCAGAAATCCTGCGCATTGTGGCAGCAAAACAAGGTGGGAATGCGCTTCGGTGATGTCTTCCAGCTTGGCCCCGGGTACGGAAAGCAAATTGATATGCACCCTCACAAATGCCTCATCGATAATATGCAGCCCGCTATGGGGAAGCAGGCGGTGGATATCCGCGACGCGGCCATATGTGGTGTTTTCAACCGGCAACATTGCCAGATCAGCTTCGCCCGAACGCACCGATTCGATCACATCTTCGAATGTGCGGCAGGGCAGTGCGTCCATATCCGGGCGCGCGTTGCGGCAAGCCTCGTGGCTATAGGCGCCGGGTTCTCCCTGAAATGCGATGCGATTGGTCATTTGGTCGTTTCCGTGCAACAAGTTCTTGAATTGGGCGTTTAGTCGCGGTGTCTATACCTTGCCTCTTGTCAGGGGAAGCCTTAGACACCCGGAAGACAGCTAAAGTGGACTCGCGATCAATGTTCGACACGATGACAGTTACCAAGGCCGCAGCAGGCCTGTTTGGCACCTTCCTGGTGCTGCTTCTGGCAAAATGGGGGGCGGATGTCCTCTATAGCAGTGATAGCCATCATGCCGAGGCTGCCTACGTAATCGAATCCGAAAGCTCGGGCGAAAGTGCCGACGGTGAAGAGGTGGTCTTCGAAGAGATTCTGGCAGCAGCCGATCCTGAAAAAGGAGCAAGGGTTTTCCGTAAATGCACCGCTTGCCACAAATTGGAAGACGGCGCGAACGGCACTGGCCCCTACCTTTATGCCATCGTAGATCGCCCTGTAGCTTCGGCAAAAGGGTTTACCGGCTATTCCGCAGCTATGCAGGCGCATGGCGGCAACTGGACGCCTGAAGCGCTTGATGCCTTCCTGACCCGACCCAGCAGCTATATCTCGGGCACCTCGATGAGCTTTGCGGGCCTGAAAAAACCACAGGATCGCGCCGACTTGATTGCTTACCTGCAGACCATCGGCAACTGATCTTTTGATCATTACGCAAGAATTCAAAGCCGCTGCGCCAAGCAGCGGCTTTTATTTTTTACGTGAGAAAAACTTCACAAAGCGCTCACGCATTCTAAACTTGCAACTGACAGTGCTGGACCTTTAGCTGGCTGGCACGACAATGAAGATGACAGATATTCAGAGGACGAGCCCAATGAAACCCCTTCTGCCCGCGATGCGCTTTACTGGAATTCATTCTTGGACTGCGGCGCTAGGAATTTCGGCAGCGATTGTTTTCGGGGGTATTCAAGCCAGCGCCAGCGAGGATGGTATCACGCGAAGCCACGGCTATTCTTACTTTGGAAACCTGGATTACCCGGCGGATTATCCGCACCTGAATTATGTCAATCCCGATGCGCCAAAAGGTGGAGAGATGTCGCTGGCGGGATCAGGTACGTTCGATTCCCTGAACCCCTACTCGCGAAAAGGTCGCGCAGGCGCGTTGACGACGATTCAATATGACCCGCTGATCGAAAGCACATCAGACAGTGTTGGCCAATACTACGGCGTTGTCGCCGAAAGCATGGAGTATGACGAAGGCCGCAACTACGTGATATTTCATTTGCGCCCCGAGGCGATGTTCTGGGATGGAACCCCAGTGACGGCCGAGGATGTAGTCTATAGCCACCGCCTGTTTATCGAGCAGGGTTTGCCATCTTATGCACAGGCAGTCGGCCGGATGGTCACGGGTGCCGAAGCGCTGGATGATCACACCGTCAAATTTACCTTCAGCCCGGATGTCACCCGTCGTGGGCTTATCGAAACAGTTGGTTCTACTCCGGTCTTCTCGAAGGCTTGGTTTGAAGCTGATGAAAACCGCCGCCTTGATGAACCTCGTCTTGAGGTCGCCGTAGGGTCCGGCCCGTACAAGCTGGACAGCTACGACATCAATCGCCGCATCGTTTACAAGCGTCGTGATGACTATTGGGGCAAGGACTTGCCGATCAATGTGGGTCGCAACAATTACGACATCATTCGGATCGAATATTTCGCTGATCAAACTGCCGCATTTGAGGGTTTCAAAGCTGGTGAGTACACCATGCGTGTTGAAAGTGATCCGAAGCAGTGGGCCTCGAGTTACGATTTCCCGAAGCTCGACGAAGGGTATGTTGTGCAGGATGAGATCGTTGATGGAAGTCCTCCGACACCATCTGGGTTTGTGTTCAATCTGGGAAAACCGCAGTTTGCCGACAAGAATGTGCGCAAAGCACTAGCGCTGGCGTTTAATTTCGAATGGGCAAATGAGTCGCTGATGTTCGGACTGAACACGCCGCGCAATTCGTTTGTGCAAGGCACTCATCTTGAGGCAACAGGTGCGCCAGAAGGCGCGGAACTGGCGTTCCTGGAAACACTGGGCGATGTCGTCCCGGCCGAAGTCTTAAGCGAGCCCGCGCTTGTTGTTCATGAATCCAACCCGGCCCGCCTGAACGACCGTCGCAATCTGCGGAAAGCGTCGAAACTGCTGGATGAAGCCGGATGGCCGGTCGGTGAAGGCAATCTGCGCCGAAATTCCGAAGGGCAGACGCTGAAAGTGAATATTCCTTACGCGTCCAGTATTCCCACCTCGACTTCGACGATGATCGAGACCTACGTCCAGAACCTTCAGTCAATTGGTGTGGATGCTTCTGCAGAGAAAGTTGACCCGTCTCAGTTCACGCTGCGGCGTCGTGAGCGGGATTACGACATGGTGTATTCGAACCGATATGGCTCGTTCCTATCCACCGGTGGCGGCCTAAGCCAGATGTATGGATCGGAAGAGGCTGCATTCAGCCTGTTCAATCCGGCGGGTCTTGCCAGCACTCTTGTGGACGCGGTGATCGAAGCGTCCTTTGATACAACAAATCAGGCAGAGCAGGATGCCGCATTGATGGCGTTGGACCGTGTGCTGCGCTATGAGTTCTTTGTCATACCCGATGGGTATGTGGCGGACTATTGGACGGCTTACTACGACATGTATGAATACCCTGAAAATCTACCTCCATTCTCGCTGGGGTATCTCGATTTTTGGTGGATCAACCCTGAGAAAGAGGCTGACCTGAAAGCCAAAGGCGCACTGCGGTAAAATGGGCGCCTATATTCTAAGACGCCTATTGCTGGTCATACCGACCCTTCTGGGCATCATGATCGTCAATTTCACGCTGGTGCAATTTGTGCCGGGCGGACCGATCGAACAGATCATTGCGCAGATCGAAGGTCAGGGCGATGTCTTTGCAGGATTCGCCGGTGGTGGCGATGCCGGGGCAGGCGCCGAACCTGCTGGAGGTTCCTTTGATGACAAATACGTCGGTGCGCGTGGGTTGCCGCCTGAGTTCATCGCTGAACTGGAAAAAGAGTTTGGATTCGACAAACCGCCACTCGAACGTTTTCTAGGCATGATGGGCAATTACCTGACGTTGGATTTCGGTGAGAGCTACTTCCGCTCGATTAGCGTGATCGATCTGGTGCTGGAAAAAATGCCCGTGTCGATATCGCTGGGTCTTTGGTCGACATTGATTGCTTATCTGGTTTCGATCCCACTGGGTATCCGCAAGGCGATCAAAGACGGGTCAAGTTTCGACACTTGGACCAGTGGTGCGATCATTGTGGCGTATGCGATCCCCGGGTTCCTGTTTGCCATTCTGCTTCTGGTGCTCTTCGCCGGTGGGTCGTATTGGCAGATATTCCCGCTGCGCGGGCTGACCTCGGACAACTGGGAAAGCCTCAGCCTGTTTGGCAAGATCGCCGACTATTTCTGGCACATCGCGCTTCCGATCATCGCACTGACGATCTCGGCCTTTGCGACGCTGACACTGCTGACCAAGAACTCGTTCCTGGATGAGATCAAAAAGCAATACGTCATGACCGCCCGCGCCAAGGGTCTGAGCGAGCGCAAGGTGCTGTACGGCCATGTCTTCCGCAACGCGATGCTGATCGTGATTGCAGGGTTTCCGGCAGTGTTCATCGGCGTTTTCTTTGGTGGCTCGATCATCATCGAGACCATTTTCTCGCTCGATGGTCTTGGGCGACTGGGCTTTGAGGCCGCAGTGGCGCGCGACTATCCGGTGATTTTCGGCACGCTCTTCATCTTTGGCCTCATGGGCCTGGTTGTCGGCATCATCAGCGACCTGATGTACGTTCTGGTCGACCCGCGCATCGACTTTGAAAAGCGGGAGGGATAATTGGCACTTTCCCCTCTAAACCAGCGCCGCTGGCGTAATTTCCGGCGTAACGGCCGTGCCTTCTGGTCGCTGATCATCTTCTCGATCCTGTTTGGCCTCTCGCTGTTTGCCGAGTTCATCGCCAACGACAAGCCGATCCTGGTGAAGTACCGGGGCGAATTCTACACGCCGGTCTTCAACTTCTACGCCGAGACCGAATTCGGTGGCGATTTCCAGACCGAGGCGATCTATCGTGACCCCGAGGTCATGTGCCTGATCGACAGCGGAGGGCTAGATCAGTGTTTTGATGATCCTGAAGGGATTATCGAAGAGATTAAAGCCGGTACATTCGAGGCCGACGGCTTCGAGCGCGGCTGGGCTATCTGGCCACTGATCCCTTATTCCTTCAACACAAGCGTGGACCGACCGGGTGCTGCACCGCTGCCGCCCAATAGTCAAAACCTGCTGGGCACGGATGACACCAAGCGAGATGTGCTGGCCCGCGTGATATATGGCTTTCGCTTGTCAATCTTGTTCACGCTAATTGTGACCGGGGCTGCCAGTTTGATCGGCATCTTCGCAGGGGCCATTCAGGGCTTCTTTGGCGGCTGGCTCGATCTGATCTTTCAACGGATTATTGAAATCTGGTCGTCAACTCCCTCGCTCTATGTGATTATCATCATGTTTGCCATTCTCGGCCGAAGTTTTTGGTTGTTGGTGGCTCTGATGATTCTGTTCGGTTGGACCGGGTTGGTTGGCGTTGTACGGGCTGAATTCCTGAGGGCTCGAAATCTGGAATATGTTCGTGCCGCGCGCGCGCTAGGTGTGGGTAACATGACGATCATGTTCCGCCACATGCTGCCCAATGCGATGGTTGCCACGCTGACCTTCATGCCGTTCATCGTGACCGGCACGATTGGCGGACTGGCGTCGCTGGACTTCCTTGGTTTCGGCCTTCCGTCCTCGGCCCCATCGCTCGGAGAGCTCACATTGCAGGCAAAACAAAACCTGCAGGCCCCGTGGCTGGCCTTCACCGCCTTTTTCACCTTTGCCATCATGCTGTCGCTGCTGGTCTTCATTTTCGAAGGCGTGCGCGATGCGTTTGATCCCAGAAAGACCTTCTCATGAGCCTGCTGGATGTGAACAACCTCAAAGTCTCCTTCCGGCAGGACGGGCAGGTTTCTGCTGCGGTGAAAGGTGTGTCCTTTACTGTGGACCGGGGTGAAACAGTAGCGCTGGTAGGGGAATCGGGCTCAGGCAAGTCTGTGACCGCGCTCAGCACAGTGTCACTGCTGGGCGATAGTGCGATCGTCGAAGGCTCGGTCACCTATGACAGCCAAGAGATGATTGGCGCGTCCGAGAATAAGCTGATGGAAGTGCGCGGCAACGACATCAGCTTTATTTTCCAAGAGCCGATGACCTCGCTAAACCCGCTTCATACGATCCAGAAGCAGATGGCCGAGTCTCTAGCATTGCACCAGGGGCTGGCTGGTGATGCGGCGCGAAATCGGATTATTGAACTGCTGAACAAAGTTGGCATCCGCGACCCGGAAGAGCGTTTGGACAGTTATCCGCATCAGCTGTCGGGTGGGCAGCGTCAGCGCGTGATGATCGCCATGGCATTGGCCAACAAGCCGGATATTTTGATCGCAGATGAACCAACGACCGCGCTGGATGTGACCATTCAGGCGCAAATTCTGGAACTGCTGGCTGAACTGCAAAAGTCTGAAAACATGGGAATGCTGTTCATCACCCATGACCTTGGCATCGTCCGGCGTATCGCAGACCGGGTCTGCGTAATGAAGGATGGTGAGATCGTCGAAACCGGCGTGACCTCCGAGATTTTCGACAACCCGCGGCATCCTTATACGCGCAAGCTGCTGGCGGCTGAGCCGTCAGGACACCCCGATCCGGTGGCAGCTGATGCCGAAGAGGTCGCGCGCACCGATCACCTGAAAGTCTGGTTCCCGATCCAACGGGGGTTCCTGAAACGTACAGTCGGGCATGTAAAAGCCGTCAATGACGCGACGCTCAGCGTCCGTGCCGGGGAAACGCTTGGAATCGTAGGCGAGAGTGGATCGGGCAAGACGACACTGGCCCTGGCCATGATGCGTTTGATCGCCTCCGAGGGCGGGATCACTTTCCGCGATCAGGACGTTCGCCGCTGGTCAACGCGTGAACTCAGACGGCTGCGCAAAGATATGCAGATCGTGTTTCAGGACCCGTTTGGCAGTCTCAGCCCCCGTATGACCTGTATGCAGATCATCGCCGAAGGGTTGGCTATCCACAATGTCGACCCCCATCGTGCCCCGCGTGAATTGGTGGCCGAAGTGATGACCGAGGTCGGGCTGGACCCCGCCGCGATGGACCGCTACCCGCATGAGTTTTCAGGTGGGCAACGCCAGCGGATCGCCATCGCGCGCGCTATGGTGTTGCGGCCCAAGCTGCTGGTTCTGGATGAACCGACCAGCGCGCTAGATATGACCGTGCAGGTGCAGATTGTTGATCTGTTGCGGGACCTGCAAAGGAAGTACGGGCTGGCTTATCTGTTCATCAGCCACGACCTGAAGGTCGTGCGCGCGATGTCTCATAACGTCATCGTCATGCGCAACGGGGATGTGGTCGAGATGGGCGCAGCCGAGGATTTGTTCGAACACGCCCAAACCGACTACACGCGTGAATTGATCGCGGCAGCGGGCTGACGAGCAGCCCGCCCCCCTAGCCTCAGGCCATTTCCTTGTTCTTTGCAGAGGCAGGAACAGGGCCGCGCAGTTCTTCATAATGATCGAACTGCAGTTTGACCCAACCGGTGCCACGGGTGGCGCTGGCAAGGGTTCGGTGCAGTTCATCCTCGGCAACGGCTGGAAGCTGCGCGTTGAATATCTCCCAACCCGAAGCGTTCGGATTGCCCTCGAATCCTAGAACTTGACCCTGCAAAGAACTGATCGTGGGGACCAGGTCACCGACGAAGGTTGACGGCAGATGGATTTCGGCATTCAGGATTGGTTGCAGGACGACGGGTTTGGCCTCGGGCAGCGCTTCACGCACCGCGTTCTTGCCAGCGGTGCGGAAGGCATAGTCCGAACTGTCCACGTTATGGTGCTTGCCGTCGCTGAGCGTCACCTTGACGTCCACGACAGGGAAACCTTCAGGGCCTTCGACCAGTGCGTCCTTGGCCCCGTGTTCAACCGAAGGAATGTAGTTCCGGGGTACGGCCCCGCCTTTGACTACTTCTTCGAACTGGAACCCCGATCCGCGCGGTAGTGGCGCGATTGAGATCACCACATCAGCAAATTGACCTGCGCCACCGGATTGCTTGCGGTGGCGGTGACGATGATCGACTTTGGTGCGGATGGTTTCGCGATAGGCTGTTCCGGCGGCCTCGGCTTCAATCTCGATCCCAAAATCTTCGTCTAGTTTAGCTGTCACGCGGCGCATGTGTTGTGGGCCTTGCGAACTTAGAATGGAATGACCGCTTAATTCGTCCTGTTCCAGATGCAGTCCGGGATCGATTTCAACCAAACGGGTCAGCGCGTTCGACAGACGCACATCGTCGCGTTCATGCGCGGGTGAGACAACCTGACGATGCGCAGCGGGATGCGAGGAGGCCCATTCCGGCAGCGGCGTAGCAGCGGCGCTATCATATATGAAACCAGGGTTGAGATGATCGGATTTAACGGCCAGACCAATCTGTCCAGCCTCAAGCGCTCCGATCTGGGTTTTGGCGTCGAGTGTGGTCAGGTTCCCAACAGTTTCACCGCCCAGAGGCTCGTGCGCTTTGACGCCATCGCCCAGTCCGCGCAATACGGTGATCTTACCAATATGCTTCTTCACATCCGCAAAGCCTGCGATGGCGCGCGCTGAATCTTCGGCCTCGTCCCTGTCTGCCGCGATGTTGAATTCCGGCGCCTCATGGCGCAGTGCTTTCATCAAGCGCGTCAGGCCATTGCCATGGCTGGCAGCACCCAGGCAGGCTGGGATCAGCTGGTGGTTCTGCAAAACCTGCGCAGCCAACTCGTAGACTTCCTCGCTGGGTGGCTGCTTGTCTTCGATCAGTTGCTCCAGCAAATGGTCATCAAAATCTGACAGGGTCTCGAGCAACTCGGTGCGCGCTTCCTGTTCGCGATCCTCCACCGATTGCGGCAGCTCGATCAAGGCTGAGGGCTGGCCTTCTTGATACTTCCACGCACGTTCCGAGATCAGGTCGACGGCCCCGATGATGTCTTCTCCTTCGCGAATCGGAACTTGACGCAAAGCGATGTGGTGACTGCAATAGGTCTGAAGCGCTGCTACGATGTCGCGTATGCGGCCATTGGGGCTGTCCATGCGATTGATGAAGAGGAAACTGGGAATACCTGCTTCCTCAACCAGTCTTAGATAAGGGGCACAAAGGACTGCGGCGTCCGGATCGGGGGGGACCACAACCACTGCTGCGTCTGAAATAGCCATCGCCGGGCCGACATAGGCCAGCGCATCGCCGCCACCGTCCACGTCCACCGCGCACCACGGTTCGTCTAAATAAGAAAAACCGTGCAAATGCACGGTTCCGGAAACATCGAATGTTGTAGGCCGCCCGTCGAGGCGGCTGATCGCTTCGACCAAGGTGGATTTGCCCGATTGACTGGGGCCGAGGACGGTGAAAACGCGCATGAGTGCTGTCCCTGTTTCAGTTGCAACTTGGCTGCACGAAAAGGGCTGTCGAACGCATGCGCGTCGGCAAGAACTGTCTGCGTTTGCCTGCCTCAGGCTGTGAAGAGGCGGTCCTCTCCACCCCTTGAGTGTGGAGAAAACCGAAGGCATGCGTCAAGCCCCCGTGCTGGATTCGAAGGGCAGGTCGCGAAAAACGACCTGCCGAAGTGTGTTCAGATCGCGGAACTATGCCCAGCCTTACTCAGATCATATGCGTCGAAGCTACGTGCGATCATGCGGGTGAGAGCGCGCGCTTCGGGCGGGATGAACAAGCCGTTTTCATCAACGCGCAGCAGTCCGTCAAAGGCTGCATTCGCCTTGGCGTACATCTGCTGCAGCTCAGCGGCCGAGATGTCGTAGTCGCGTAGAATCTCGTTCGAATTGATTTGGAAATCACACATCAGCGCCTCGATCAGGCGCGACCGCAGGATATCTTGACCTTTGAACAAGTGCCCACGCGACGTCGAAAACCGCCCTTCGCGAATGGCCTTCGTGTGGGCTGATGTTGCCGGAGCATTCTGCGCGTAGCCTTGCGGGAAACGTGAAATTGAGCTTGCGCCTAGGCCAATCAGGATCGGGGCCTGATCGTCCGTGTAACCCTGAAAATTCCGTTTCAGTCGGCCAGCGCGCAGCGCATGGGTCAGACCATCATCCTGTGTCGCAAAGTGGTCGATCCCAATTTCAGCGTAATTGTCCCACAGAAACAGTCGCCGGGCCGTTTCGAACAATTCCAGTCGCTGCTCTGGCGTGGGGAGCGCATCTGATGGAATCAGTTGCTGGCGCTTGGCCATCCAAGGCACGTGCGCATAGCCATAAAGTGCGACTCGATCCGGGTTCAGGGAAAGTAGCTTTTGCACGCTTTCGGTCATGCGCGCTTTGGTCTGGTGGGGCAGACCATATAGGATATCCGCGTTCAGGCTGGCAATTCCACGTGCGCGGATCATCTCGGCCGCTTTGCGAGTGGTATCGTAGCTTTGAATGCGGCCGATGGTTTTCTGGATTTCATCATCGAAATCCTGCACGCCGATCGAGGCGCGGTTCATCCCGGCCTCGGCCAGCGCATCCAATCTGGCTTCGTCGATCTCATTCGGATCTATTTCAACCGAGAATTCCGCATCTGGACCCAGCGGGACGACCTCAAGAATCCGTCCTGCCAACTCGCGCATCAGGTCCGCATTCAACAGAGTCGGCGTGCCGCCACCCCAATGTAGCCGAGAAAGCGTAACACCCTCGGGCAAACGCGCGGCCAGCAGGTCCAGTTCGGCTTTTAGAACGTCCACATAGGCAATAACAGGGTTATCCGTCTGGGTGCCTTGGGTCCGGCAGGCGCAAAACCAGCACAGCCTGCGGCAGAAGGGTACGTGGATATAAAGCGAGATCGAACTGCCGGGGGCAATCCCGGAAATCCAGTCGGCAAACAAGTCAGCCCCCACGTCATTGCTAAAGTGGGGGGCGGTGGGATAGCTTGTGTAACGCGGTACTTTCGCGTCAAAAAGTCCAAGCCGTGCCAATTGAGGTTTCAGTGTCATGGCGATATGACTATAGCGGGAGGGCTCAGGGTACTTTGACCGAAATCAAATGGAAACGCGAATGACACTCAAGGCCCAATTCGACCACACAAATTGCGCAGAATGCCCGATACGGCATCGCGCGGTGTGCGCGCATTGTGAAAAGGATGAGCTGGAGGAACTTGAGAGCATCAAGTACTACCGCAGCTTCGAGGCCGGGCAGACAGTCATCTGGTCCGGAGATCCGATGAACTTTGTCGGTTCTGTCGTATCCGGAATTGCGTCTCTGACACAGACGATGGAAGACGGGCGCACACAGATGGTGGGCTTGCTCTTGCCTAGTGATTTCGTTGGGCGACCCGGGCGTGAAAACGCGCCGTATGACGTGGTTGCGACGACCGATTTGGTGATGTGCTGTTTTCGGAAAAAACCTTTTGAAGAACTGATGGTGACGACACCGCATATCGCGCAGCGCCTGTTGCAGATGACTCTGGACGAGTTGGATGCCGCGCGTGAATGGATGCTGGTGCTTGGGCGCAAAACTGCGCGGGAAAAGATTGCCAGCCTTCTCTCGATCATTGCGCGTAGGGACGCGTCACTTCATTCGTCCGGCACTGTCGGCCCGATTGTATTCGACCTTCCTCTGACACGAGAGGCGATGGCAGACTACCTAGGCCTGACACTTGAGACTGTTAGCAGACAAATCTCAGCCCTCAAGAAGGACAAGGTCATCTTGTTGGAAAGCAAACGCCATGTCACGATCCCAGATATGGGGCGTTTGATGGAAGAGGCGGGTGACGATTCGGATGGCGGATTTCTGGTCTGATATCCAATGATCTGACTAAGGTCCCAAAACAAACAGGAGCCAACAATGGAATTCAGCGGTGTATTGGCCATGTTGTTTATCGGCGCGATTGCCGGGTGGCTGTCCGGAAAGATCATGGAAGGCCGCGGGTTCGGCCTGATTGGCAACATCATCGTCGGAGTCGTCGGCGCATTTTTGGCCGGCACGATTTTTCCCGCTTTGGGCTTTGGCGTCGGTGGTGGGCTGCTCTCTTCGATTTTCTTTGCGACGGCCGGCGCAGTGATTCTTCTGTTCCTAATCGGCCTGATCCGCAAGGCTTGAGAAAAAACCGCCCCGATAGGGCGGTTTTTGCAATTTGATCAATGCGCCAGAAAGACCGGCACTTGGGATTGTTCAAGCATGTTCCGAGTCGCACCGCCCAGAATGGCCTCGCGAAAGCGCGAGTGCCCGTAGGCGCCCATTACGATCATGTCGGCCTCGGTATCGGCAGCATGACGATTAAGAATATCCGAAACGCGTGTCATGGTTTTGCTCAGCACATCAATCTCGCATTTCACGCCGTGCCGCGCCAACATTTGAGACAACAGCCCACCCGGGTCCGAGCGATCGGGCCCATGACGTGGCGGGTCAATGACGACAATCCGTGTAAGCTCGGCCTGCTTCAGGAAGGGAAGGGCGCAGCGGATGGCGCGCATCGCTTCGATGCTTTCATTCCAGCCTACCATTATGGTTTTGGGTGAGGAGATCGGCTCAATTTCGTCCGGTACCAGTAATACCGGGGCGTGGCCCTCGAACATGGCGGCCTCAACAATCGGTTCGGCCTCGGCGTCGCGATCCTTTCCGTATGGGCGCGGCAATATCACTAGATCTGAAAAACGCGCGCGACGGGCGACGTGTCGGCCAATATCGGCAATCTGTGCTACCCCATTTTCAGCCGACCAACGCACCCCCGATTTGCCAAGATAGTCCTGAGCAAATTTGAGGATTTCATCCGCCTCGGCGTTTGCGCGACTCAGGGTTTCCTGCAGGATCAGTGCATTGGCCCCGGCGTAGTAATACCCGGTCTGACTGCGGTCGACCCCAAGGCACAGCGCTTCGGCATGGGCGTCTTGCCCGTCGGCCAAGGCGATCATCTGTGCCAGAGCCGTTTGGGAAATCTTGGTTTCTGTCATGACCGTAAGCAGGGATTTGTATGCCATGTCGACCTCATTATTCCGACGCTCCTTAATGCGGAACGTGTGTTTGTCTCTGGAAAATACCTCTCACAGAAAACAGGGGGTTGTCTTGACACAGATCAAAGCAGCACAATTGGCATCACTGCATTACGACACGCAGTCAAAAGGGTTCCGTGTGGCATGAAGAATCGCGCGGGGCATGGCAAAGGGACGCAATATGTCAAATTACATCAAGCTGATCGTGCTTGGGCTGGTTGTGCTGTTCGCAGCCATTGGGTCCAATTATGCACGGGATTTGGCGTATCAGGTGCACGCAATTCTGGTGATGATCATCGCTGCCGGATTGTTCATTTGGACGCTTAGAAACACCGATGAGCCAGATATTCTTGTAGATCGCTCGGCGGAATATATGGATGGCGTGATCCGCTATGGCGTGATCGCAACCGCCTTTTGGGGTGTGGTCGGGTTCCTTGCGGGGACATTCATTGCGTTCCAGCTGGCCTTTCCGTCGCTGAACTTCGAATGGGCGCAAGGGTATATGAACTTTGGACGTTTGCGGCCATTACACACGTCGGCGGTTATCTTCGCCTTTGGTGGTAACGCGCTGATCGCAACCTCGTTCTATGTCGTACAGCGCACAAGTGCCGCACGTCTGTGGGGCGGAAACCTGGCCTGGTTCGTGTTCTGGGGCTATCAGCTGTTTATCGTTCTGGCGGCGACCGGTTACCTGCTGGGTGGAACTCAGTCGAAAGAATATGCGGAACCTGAATGGTATGTCGACCTATGGCTGACCGTTGTCTGGGTTGCTTATCTGGCTGTCTATCTGGGCACGATCATCAAACGGAAAGAACCCCACATCTACGTGGCTAACTGGTTCTATCTGGCATTCATCGTGACCGTCGCCATGCTGCATCTGGTCAATAACATGACCATTCCAGTCAGCATCTGGGGTTCGAAATCTGTCATCGTCTGGTCAGGTGTCCAAGACGCCATGATCCAATGGTGGTATGGCCACAACGCCGTGGGCTTCTTCCTGACCGCAGGCTTCCTGGGCATGATGTACTACTTCATCCCGAAACAAGCCGAGCGTCCGGTGTTCAGCTACAAACTGTCGATCATCCACTTCTGGGCGCTGATCTTCCTGTATATCTGGGCCGGTCCGCACCACCTGCACTATACCGCGCTGCCGGATTGGGCCTCGACGCTGGGCATGGTTTTCTCGGTGATCCTGTGGATGCCTTCTTGGGGTGGCATGATCAACGGTCTGATGACCCTGTCCGGCGCATGGGACAAGCTGCGCACAGACCCAGTGATCCGGATGATGGTCATCTCGGTCGGCTTCTACGGCATGTCCACTTTCGAAGGTCCGATGATGTCGATCCGTGCGGTGAACAGCCTGTCTCACTACACCGACTGGACTATTGGTCACGTACACTCGGGTGCGCTGGGCTGGAACGGAATGATCACCTTCGGTGCGCTGTACTATCTGGTGCCCGTCCTGTGGAAACGGGACCGCCTGTATTCGCTGCAGATGGTCAGCTGGCATTTCTGGCTCGCCACAATCGGTATCGTGCTCTACGCCGCGTCGATGTGGGTCACTGGTATCATGGAAGGTCTGATGTGGCGTGAAGTGGATGCCAACGGCTTCCTGGTGAATTCGTTTGCTGACACCGTGGCTGCCAAGTTCCCAATGTACGTTGTACGTGGTTTGGGTGGGGTGATGTTCCTCGCTGGCTCGCTGATCATGTGCTACAACCTGTGGATGACTGTGCGGAAGGCACCGGCCAAAGAGGCCAGCCTGACCGTCGCGGTCCCGGCTGAATAAGGAGGGCCGGAGCAATGGCAATTCTCGACAAACACAAGATCCTCGAGACCAACGCGACCCTCCTGCTGATCTTCAGCTTCTTGGTCGTAACCATCGGTGGTATCGTTCAAATCGCACCTCTGTTCTATCTTGAGAACACCATCGAGAAGGTGGAGGGCATGCGCCCTTACACTCCTCTGGAACTGGCGGGGCGTGACATCTACATCCGAGAAGGATGCTATGTCTGCCACAGCCAAATGATCCGCCCGATGCGGGACGAGGTCGAACGCTATGGCCACTATTCTCTGGCGGCCGAGTCGATGTATGACCATCCGTTCCAGTGGGGATCGAAGCGTACCGGACCTGATCTGGCACGCGTCGGCGGCCGATACTCGGATCAATGGCAAGTTGATCACCTGCGTGATCCGCAATCGGTGGTCCCGGAATCGGTGATGCCCAAGTATGGTTATCTCGAGCGTCGCAAGATCGACGGTAAGTACATCGGTGATGTCATGGCCGCGAATGCAATGGTCGGCACGCCTTACACCGATGAGATGCTGGAGAACGCGCTGGCAGACTTCCGTGCTCAGGCGGATCCGGACAGCGACTACGACGGTCTTTTGGAGCGCTATGGTGACAAGGTGAACGTGCGCAATTTTGATGGTCAGCCCGAACTAACGGAAACTGACGCGTTGGTCGCCTATCTGCAGATGCTGGGTACATTGGTCGACTTCTCGACGTTTACGCCAGATGCAAGCCGCTAAGGAGGGATAAGATGGAAGAATACACTCTCCTAAGACAGTTTGCGGATAGCTGGATGCTGTTGCTGCTGTTTACGTTCTTTCTGGGCATCGTGATCTGGGTTTTCCGCCCCGGTGCCAGCAAGGAATACAAGGACACGGCCAATATCCCGTTCCGACATGTGGATGCCCCCGCACCTCAGCAAGACAAACCCGCCACATCCAAGGAGGCGCGGCAATGAGCAAAACACCTGAAAAACAGCCGGGCGATCCGAATACCACAGGTCACAGCTGGGACGGTATCGAAGAGTTCGACAACCCGATGCCGCGTTGGTGGCTGTGGACGTTCTATGCGACCATTCTCTGGGGCGTGATCTATACGATCATGTATCCAGCGTGGCCTCTGGTTCAATCGGCAACCGCCGGTGTATTGGGCTGGTCTTCGCGCGAGCTGGTGCAGCAAGAAATGGTCGCTTTTGAAGAAGCGAACGCGCCGTGGAATGCCAAGCTGGTGGAGACACCGCTGGAACAGATTTCGGCGGATGCAGAGCTTCAGCAATACGCTGTGAACTCTGGCGGTGCCGTGTTCCGGACCTGGTGCGCGCAGTGCCATGGCTCGGGTGCGCAAGGCGCGCCGGGCTTCCCGAACCTGCTGGATGACGCCTGGCTGTGGGGTGGTACGCTTGAAGATATCGAGTACACCATCGCCCACGGTATCCGGAACGAGGAAAGCGACGATGCGCGCTATTCTGAGATGCCGGCCTTTGGTGAGATCCTCGAGCAAGACGACATCACTCAGGTAGTCCAATACGTCATGTCTCTGACAAATGCGCAGACCGACGATGCGGCGGCGCAGGCAGGTAAGGTTGTGTTCGAGGACAACTGTGCATCGTGCCACGGCGAGGATGGCAAAGGCGACGTCACGCAAGGTGCACCAAACCTGACGGATGCGATCTGGCTTTATGGTGGCAGTGAAGAGGCTCTGACTGAAACGGTCACCTACAGCCGCTTTGGTGTGATGCCCCCATGGGAAAATCGTTTGACTGACGCGCAAATCCGCGCCGTTACGTCCTATGTCCACCAGTTGGGTGGTGGTCAGTAGAGGCTAAAAGAACACCTCCGGGCGGTTTTCCGCCCGAAGGCTGAGGCACCGGCTGTTCAATCTGTTCGCGCGTTTCCAGAACAGCCGGTGCCGATTTTCCAAACAATAGGGCCGCGTCAGGCTGCGGTCTAGTGTGGGGATCTAAGACGCCATCAGAGGTTGTTCAGATCCACCCCGCGCGGGCTTTCTCTCCACCAATGACTCTCGGGCAGCCACCGGCGCTTACGGAAACCCGGCTTAGGAGCCTCTCGAATGTGCGGAGCGTCGATGCGGGTCGCGTTCATGAAAGATCGGGCAAATACAGTCAGCATGGCTTGCCTCCTATGTGGCGTTGTTTCTGCCGAATAGATTGACCTTTGACGCCGAAAATGCGACTCAATAACCTTTCCAACATGTAAGTATGGATTACATATGGATTGGCTCAAACTTCCTCCACTCGCCGCGCTGCGCGCTTTTGCTGCCTTTGCTGAGAAGCGTAATGTTGTCGAAGCCGGGGCCGCGCTGAACGTCAGTCATGCCGCCATTAGCCAGCAGTTGCGCGTGCTGGAAAAGTATCTTGGCGCAGCCCTGTTGGATCGCAGCGGCAAAGCCTTGACGCTGACAGCGGACGGAGAGCATCTGGCCCGCGCCTTGCAACTTGGCTTTGGTGCGATCGAGGCTGCGGTCGGCGATCTGTCCAGATCCGGCCTGGATCGCCCAGTTCATGTATCACTGACATCCTCTTTCGCGGCCTCATGGCTGATGCCACGCCTTCCGGCGTTTCGCGAATCCCACCCCGAGGTGAATCTGATCCTCGACCCGTCCGCCGAAGTGGTTGATTTGCGCCCAGGCGGAGTGGACATTGCGATCCGCTACGGCCCCGGAGGTTGGTCGGGGGTACATTCAGAAATGCTGTTGCAATCGCCGGTGGTGATTGTCGCCGCGCCGAAACTTCTGGGGGGTAAGACGTCATTGACCCCGTCGGAGCTGGCGCAGCTGCCGTGGTTGGAAGAGGTTGGCACCACCGAGGCAACGTCTTGGTTGGCCGAGCACGGCGTCGGTCCAGAACGCGGTGCAGGTCGGACTCAGCTGCCTGGCAATCTGGTTCTGGATGGTTTGCGCGCCGGGCAGGGGGTCACGGTGACCGTGCGACATTTCGTCGAGCAAGACATCAAAGCTGGGCGCATTGTGGAGCTCTATGCAGAGCCCGATGCGCGCGGATACCATATTGTGACGGCAAATTCGGCACTTAGGCCTGCTGTCAGAACTTTTGCCGGCTGGCTTAGACGTCAAGCACGTGAAACGTGATAAAAGGTATCTGTACGATGCGCGTTTTGACCCATGTCAAAGTCCCTATGCTTGTGATCTGGAAGAACGCACACTCAGAAGAGCCAGTCCCGGAGCCAGCCTGTGAGCGATTCCAACCCGACCCCCAGCCTTTACGCCGCCAGAGAACCAATTTTCCCAAGACGGGTATCCGGTCCATTCCGGAACCTTAAGTGGATCATTATGGCGGTGACACTGGGCATCTACTATGTAACGCCGTGGATCAGATGGGATCGAGGGCCAAGCCTTCCTGATCAGGCTGTTTTACTGGATCTGGCGAACCGACGTTTTTATTTCTTCTGGATCGAAATCTGGCCGCACGAGTTCTATTTTGTTGCCGGGCTTTTGATCATGGCGGGATTGGGGTTGTTTCTTTTTACCTCGGCACTGGGTCGGGTCTGGTGCGGATATGCTTGCCCTCAGACGGTGTGGACCGACCTCTATATTCTTGTTGAACGCTGGATCGAAGGCGACCGCAATGCGCGTCTGCGCCTGCATCGCCAAAAGAAGCTGGATTTCCGCAAAGCGCGTCTGCGACTGACCAAATGGTTAGTTTGGTTCTTTATCGGGCTGGCAACCGGCGGCGCGTGGGTTTTCTATTTTGCGGATGCCCCAACACTGGCGCGTGATTTGGTCACCGGCAATGCGCATCCCGTCGCTTACACGACAATGCTGATCCTGACAGGTACAACCTTCTTCTTTGGAGGCTTCGCGCGCGAACAAATCTGCATCTATGCCTGCCCATGGCCGCGCATTCAGGCCGCGATGATGGACGAGGATACCCTGGTCGTCGGCTACCGTGAATGGCGGGGTGAACCGCGTGGCAAGGGCAAACGCACCGCTGACAGCGAGCTGGGCGATTGCATCGATTGTATGGCTTGCGTCAATGTCTGTCCGGTAGGGATCGATATCCGCGACGGTCAGCAACTGGAATGCATCACCTGCGCTCTTTGCATCGATGCCTGCGACGACATGATGGCCAAGATCGGCAAGCCACGTGGCCTGATCGATTACATGGCGCTGAGTGACGAAACGCGTGAACGCGAAGGTCATCCGCCCAAGAATGTGTGGAAACACATCCTGCGTCCGCGCACGATCCTTTATACCTCTTTGTGGTCGCTGGTTGGTTTCGCCTTGCTCTTCGCCCTGTTCATCCGGTCGGATATCGACCTGACTGTGGCTCCGGTACGGAACCCGACTTTCGTAACCCTTTCCGATGGTACGATCCGCAATACCTATGACGTACGCCTGCGTAACAAGCATGGCGAGGAACGGGCCTTTAAACTGTCGCTTGCCGGTGATCCGTCGCTGCAGGTCGAAATCGAGGGCGTCGAAGGTGACACTGTAAATGTCACGGCAGATACGGCACAATTGACGCGCGTTTATATTACAGCAGCGAAAGACACCGGGCCCGCAGCGGTTGACAGCACATCAGTTCGCATCTGGGTCGAAGATCTGGAAAGTGGTGAGCGCGCATACAAAGACACCACGTTCAATGGGCGAGGAAACTGACAATGGCAGAGCGTCAATTCACTGGCAAACACGCACTGGCGGTATTTGTCGCGGCCTTTGGCGTGATCATCGCGGTAAATCTCGTACTGGCCTATAGCGCGGTAAAGACGTTCCCGGGTTTGGAAGTCAAGAACTCCTACGTTGCCAGCCAGGAGTTCAACGAACGCTTGCAGGAACAGCAGGCGCTGGGCTGGGATATCAGGGCTGAGTTGACCGGTGGTTTGCTGGTATTGCGTATCACCGATCAGACTGGTTCACCAGTTGAGGTGGCAGAATTGCAAGCCGTAGTCGGGCGCGCTACCCACGTCAAAGATGACTTCTCACCTGACTTCACCTTTGACGGTATCACCTATGCCGCCCCAGCTGCGCTGGGTAAAGGAAACTGGAATATTCGCCTTGTGGCTAAAGCGAAAGACGGTACCGAGTTTGCGCAACGCGTGCCGCTTTATGTGAAGGGTTAGAGGGATGACAGCGCAAGTTACTCCAGCTCGGGCAGCTTGTCCCGGTTGTGTCGCGACCGCGGCGGAACCGGCCCGGCCAATCCCCGAGGACGTGCAAATCGCGCTGTCGCTGCCAGGTATCCATTGCTCGGCCTGTATCTCCACTGTCGAACGCGAGTTGAATGCTCATCCCGGTGTAGAGGGTGCGAGGGTCAATCTGACGCTGAAACGCGCGATGATTAAAGCGACACCCGATACACGTGCGGTTGATCTGATACCAGTGCTGGAACGTGCCGGTTTTGAAGCACACGAACTGGATCCGGGTGCCCTGTCGGCCACGCAATCGGATAAGGCTGGGCGCGATCTTCTGATGCGGCTCGCGGTTGCGGGGTTTGCCTCGATGAACGTGATGCTGTTGTCGGTTTCGGTCTGGTCTGGTGCCACCGATGCGACGCGCGACATGTTCCACTGGATATCGGCTGCGATTGCCTTGCCTGCAATAGCGTTCTCGGCCCAACCTTTCTTTGCCAACGCCTGGAGCGCGCTGCGCGTGCGCCGGTTGAATATGGATGTGCCGATTGTTTTGGCGATCCTGCTGGCGCTGGTCACCTCACTTTGGGAAACCGCGCTCAGCGGTGAACACGCGTATTTTGATGCGGCCTTGACGCTGACATTTTTCCTGCTGGCGGGTCGGTATCTAGATTATCGCACTCGTGCCGCTGCGCGATCGGCTGCCGAAGAGCTTACAGCACTGGAAGTCCCCCGCGCCATTCGTCTGGAGGATGGTTCAGAACAGGAGGTCGCCGTCGCTAACCTGAGCGTAGGTGATCTGATCTTGGTTCGTCCCGGCGGGCGTATGCCGGTGGATGGCGAAATTACCTCGGGCCGGTCCGAGCTGGACCGATCGCTGCTGACCGGGGAAACCCTTCCTGTCTTTGCCGAAGCTGGGCTGCGTGTCAGCGCAGGTGAGGTCAACCTGACCGGCCCTTTGACCATCCGTGCGACCGCCGTCGGCGAGGATACCTCGCTGCACCGTATGGCCGATCTGGTTGCCATCGCAGAGTCGGGCCGGTCACGCTATACCTCGCTGGCGGACAAGGCGGCCAATCTTTACGCGCCGGGGGTGCACATCCTTTCGGCGCTCAGCTTTTTAGGATGGTATATCTATTCCGGTGATATTCGCACCGCGCTGAACATCGCAGCGGCGGTTTTGATCATCACGTGCCCCTGCGCATTGGGGCTGGCGGTGCCAGCAGTAACCACAGCGGCCTCGGGCCGGTTATTTCGGAACGGGATGCTGATCAAACACGCCACCGCCCTTGAACGCCTTGCCGAGGTGGACACGGTGGTGTTCGACAAGACCGGCACGCTTACTTCAGGGACGCCCGAGCTGACCAATCTCGGCGATCATTCCCGCGCTGATCTGGAAGTCGCGCTGGCATTGGCTGCGGCCTCTTCCCATCCGCTGTCGATTGCTCTTGCAAAGGCGGCGCGTGGGGTCGGGATAAAGCCTGCGATATTGCGTGATGTGGTTGAGGTGCCGGGCTATGGCACCGAAGGCATGTATCAGGAACAGCGCGTCCGGCTGGGTCGTGCAGCCTGGGTCGGAGGCAAAGATTGTGAGCAGACCGCAGCTTGGCTGGCCATAGGGTCGCAAACCCCGTTGCGCTTTACATTCACGGATAGCCTGCGCGCGGGTGCCGCCGAAGCCATCGCCGCGTTTCGGAAGGCGGGAAAAGACGTCATCCTGATATCCGGCGACACGCACCCCGCAGTTCAGGCCTTGGCTGACAAGCTTGGCATCCAGAACTGGATCGCACAGGCCTTGCCTCAGGACAAAGCCGCCAAGGTGCAGGACCTGAGCGATCAGGGTCGGCACGTTCTGATGGTAGGCGATGGGCTGAACGATACGGCCGCACTGGCGGCAGCGCATGTATCCATCTCTCCTGCCAGCGCATTGGATGCCGCACGGGTGGCGTCGGATATCGTGCTGCTGGGCAACGATCTGTCTCCGATTGCCGAGGCCTGCGAAACTGCTGTCAAGGCGACGCGCCGGATTCGCGAGAACTTCCGCATTGCCACTGTCTATAACGTGATCGCTGTCCCGCTGGCCGTCGCCGGATTGGCAACCCCTCTGATCGCAGCCTTGGCGATGTCGACCTCGTCGATTACGGTGTCACTGAACGCCTTGCGGCTGAGGTAACCCCGATGGAAGTGCTTGCTTATCTGATCCCGATTTCGCTGCTTTTGGGCGCAGTTGGTCTTATCGCCTTTATCTACACCGTGCGCTCGAACCAGTATGAAGATCCCGAAGGTGATGCGCGCCGCATCCTCAGCGACGAATGGGATGACAAGCCCAAGCCCTGACGCGGTGCCAACAGCCCTTGAAATTGCCGCAATGCCCGGCTATGTCCGGCCCATCCGCAAGCAGAGAGATTGTAGCCTCATGGCAACCACAAACCCGATCCAGTTCATTCAGCAGGTCCGAGCCGAAGTTGCAAAGGTCGTCTGGCCGACCCGTCGCGAGGTGCTGTTGACCACGGTCATGGTGTTCATCATGGCAGCGCTGACTGCTGTGTTTTTTGCACTGGTCGATCTGGGCATTCGTGGTGGTCTGCAACTGGTCCTAGGCGCGTTCAGCTAAGCCCGTTCGGGGCGGGTGGAAACGCCATTGCCCCTTGCACAGCGCGCTGTGTCAGAGTAGGTGACACGGAACTATTCGGAATGGGCGTGCGGCGATTCGAGCTGCGCGCCGCTTTTTATTCCGGGTGACGTGATAGAATTTCAATGACGGTGCTTCGCCTGGTTCGAACGCGCCAAAGGCAAACAAGGACGACAGGTTCATGGCGAAACGGTGGTACTCGGTCAGCGTTCTTTCGAATTTCGAAAAGAAGATCGCAGAGCAGATCCGCACGTCGGTGGCTGAACAGGGCCTTGAGGACGATATCGACGAAGTTCTGGTGCCCACCGAAGAGGTGATCGAAGTGCGCCGGGGCAAGAAGGTTACCACCGAACGCCGGTTCATGCCCGGTTACGTGTTGGTGCATATGGAAATGTCGGATCAGGGCTATCATCTAGTCAACTCGATCAACCGTGTCACCGGTTTCCTGGGCCCGCAGGGCCGCCCGATGCCGATGCGCGATGCTGAGGTGAACCAGATCCTCAACCGCGTTCAGGAAGGCGAAGAAGCGCCCAAGCTGATGATCACCTTCGAGGTTGGCGAGAAGGTCAAGGTCAACGACGGCCCGTTCGAGGATTTCGACGGCATGGTCGAAGGTGTGGACGACGAGGCGCAGAAGCTGAAGGTGTCGGTCTCGATCTTTGGCCGCGAAACTCCGGTCGAGCTGGACTTCACTCAGGTGACCAAGCAGAGCTGATTGGTTTCTTTGAACCACTGGATGGGGTGCCTTATCGGCACCCTTTTTTGCGTTTACGGGCCACTCACCTGCCAAACGGTTTGATCTTCGCCAAACCCCTTAAGTGACACGGTCCCGACCGGTTCGCAGAGTTTTGGCAAAAACGCAGCGGCGGTTTCGGATAGGACGTGATCACAATTCAGTTCTGTCGCCGCCGACACAAGTCTGGCTGTTAAATTGACATCGGGGCCGATGGCCGTGAAGTCCAGCCGATCACCGCCACCTATATTGCCATAGTGGAAACGACCGTGATGGATTGCAGTCCGTACGCCAAGCTTGTGCTGGAAGTCGGCATTGGTCAGCGACGCCAAACCCTCGCGGACTGCTGTAATGGCGGCTGTGATCTGAGTGCTCGGGGTAAGGTCCGAGTTGGTTGGGAAGATGGCAAAAAAGCCGTCGCCCATGAATTTCAGAATCTCTCCTCCCTGATCCATCACCGAAGGAACAAGGCAGTCAAAGCTGTCATTCAGCAGCCTAACCAGTGCATCTCCGGAAACAGAATTTGAAAGATGTGTGAATCCCTTGAGGTCTGCAAACAGAATAACGGCATCGATTGTGCTGCCATCACCGCGATGCACCTTGCCATCGAGTATCTGCGCGCCGCTGTTACGGCCAACATAGGTCGACAGCAGGTAAGTCGCGTCGAGCCGCAGCATATAGGTCTCGGTCAGGCGCGCGAGCGGACCGCGAACCCGGTTCAGGATCGCCAGATCTCGCTCTGAAAACCCACCGGGTGTAGCACTTGACCAAGTGCAGACATGGGTATCGCCATTTAGATAGATCAGCGGCTGCGCCAGGTAGTCCGTGAATCCCTGCTCGCGCAGTTCGCTGACGATAATGTAGTCTTGAGGGCAGTTTGGATCTTCCAGATGGCGACGGATGGATTGCTGACGCTCGATCACGTGCGGCAAAGGGTTATCGGTATAAACAGCCGTAGTAAACAGTTGCGACGGCGCATCGACCCTGTCGACGCTAGCGCCTGCTTTCCACAGGAAACGCCGGCCCATCAGATTGGGGTGCAGCGTCCAAATGAACAAACCGAACCGATCAATGGCCACATCAGCTTCCAGCAGACGCGTGCAGATACCTTCAATAATCTCGACCGCATTTCCAGCTGGTCGGGCTCCGTCAACCATCCACTCGATCAGAGCATCAACCTTGTTCTGTTGCTGGTTCGCTTCGGATGCTGGGGGCAACATAAGCCTCTCGCGATAGAATGCTGGGTCAGGTTCGTTCCGCGTTAGATATAATTGTGGCGGTCTTAGTCCGAGACCGCAAGTAGCACGCGAAGATAGTGCTGTGACTAATGGAATCGACTATCAGGGACTGGTACGTGATCGAACGGGTCTCAAAATCGATCTTTGACCAAATAACCCAAACATATTTGGGTCTCCGTAGGCTGCCGCGCCTGTTCGGGCTCTGCCTGAAAAAATCAAAAGCGGTGCCCGAGGGCGCCGCCTGTTTCTGCTATCGGTTCAGCCATTCGTTCAGACTGGCAAAAAAGGCATCCTGCTCTTCTATGAATGGGTAATGGGCAGATTCTTCGAAAACTACGACTGTGGCGTTGGGCATCAATGCGCCAATTCTTTCGGCCCCAGGACCGGGAGGCGTAATGCCATCATGCTGACCAGCCATGGCAAGAGTCGGCACAGTCACATCAGGCAGTTTATCCAGCATGTTGAATGTGCCCAGAAGAGGGCCAGCGGCATTCCAGGCCTGATACTCATAGACGGTTCGATCATCCAGATCCGCGCCAGTATCTTCAGGATATTGCTTGAAGTAGAGCTTGACGACTTCACCCCAGGTAGACCGCCAATCATCATTGTCGGCCATGGGCTGGCTGAACAACTTCCCAAAAGCCGTCATTTGCTCGTCTGGCCCGGAAATCGTTGGCGCATAGTCAAACGCGGGGACCGTATCGATCAATACAAGCCCCTCCAGCCGATCCGCATTTTGAGTGGCAAAATCCTGGGCAATAAAACCGCCGTAGGAATGGCCGATCAGCGTGAATTTTTCATGCCCCAGGTGATCCATCAGCCCGGCGGCATCTGATACCAGGCGGTCAAAGGTCATTTCAGAATAATCGTCGGGTCTGCCCGAGCGACCATTGCCAAAATGGTCATAGTAAATAACCGTATGCGTATCGGACAATGTATCGAAATAGGGTCTCAGGTAATCATGGCTTAGGCCGAGACCGCCGTGCATCATCAGAATTGGCGGCCCGTCTCCGACGGTTTCATAATAGATATCAGACCCATTGATCTCGGCGGTTTCTCCGTGCGCGGTGCCGACCGACGCTACCAGCACGGCAATTGCCATTGCTCTGCCTGTCGTATTCATCATTGATTTCCCCTTTTTAGGCGGTTGTCGGTTCAGCACTTTGGATGGGCAATCGATAGCACAATATTCCACAAAAGACGCTTGGCTATTTGAAAAACGGGTGAATGTATCAAAACTCCGCCCCAAGGTATTCAGCGTTAAGCGTAGTTGCGGTCACAATATTTGGGGAGAGGCTTTCATCCCAGATTGAAAGGCGCGCGATCACGGGATGAGCCATGCTACGCGACCGGAATAAACGCCGCAACGCAGCTAGCGACGCGGCGCGTTTTGAAACCTACAGGGGCCGATACCGAATTGCGTATCGTCTTATTGCGACTGGATCATAGCCGCCCGCAAAAGTTGTGGACGGTCGGTCTGGGACGGCAGGAAGACAGCCTGTGAACCGGCATCCAGTGCCGAAAGGCTCGCATCATACCACTGCATCGCAAGATCGCGACGCTCCTGCACGCCAAATCCTTCGCGTAAGTGGTGGCCCACCAGCTCTCCATAGGCGGGTTCACCCATCGCAACCAGCATGAGCGCAGAGCCAACGGCGGTATCCATGTTGTCCTGACGGTAGCCCATCGCCAGACAGACCTTGCTCGTCGCAGCGAGATCCGCGGGGCTCAATCCAGAATCCAGCGCCATTTTGCGAACCTGCGTTTCAGCTTCTGTTTTCGAACTGATGGAAAGGGCGTCAACTTGGGGTGCCAGCATCTCACCATACGAGGCACATTGGGCAGATACCTGATCGGGTGTCAGGCCCTGGATATCCTGCATCAGATCCTCACCGCGCGCCATCGCATAGCTGCGGGCAAGGCAAAACTGCTCGCTGAGTGCAAAGTCGGCATCCGTCATGTTCGAAAGCGTTGTGTAGCCTCCGTTGGTCGAGGTTTGCAGCATGACCCCGCTGCAACGATTTGCCAGCGATGGACCTCCGGTGCCGCCGGAAAACAGAGTCGGCAGGCTCGCAGATGCTTTTTCAGTGGTGTTCGCTGCGGCTTCGGTATCTTGGGGCTTGATAACCGGAATAGCCTGAGCTGGAGCCTGAGGTGCCGCAGCCAGAGAAGATCCTGATTGAACCTGTCGGCGGTACTCCATCAACAGCGGTTGACCCGAGAGCTGCGTGGCTGCCTGTCCACCGCTTGTCGCCCAGTAATAAGCCTGCTGCAGGAAGTCATATTGATAAGGCTGAAAGTCATGCCCATTTACGGGATAACCCATTGAGGCCTGATAACGTTCGATGGCGGAGCGGGTGCCTCGCCCGACCTGACCGTCAACACGACCGGCATTGTAGCCAAAGTAATTCAGTGCCGTTTGGGTTTGCGCCCCTTGAGTGGTGGATGGGATACCTTGCCGGTAGGTTCGGGTCGCTGTCGATGACTGTGTCTTCTTTTTTTGCTGATCTTTGCCAATAAGATATCCAGCGACCCCTCCGACGACAGCACCGCCGATGAAATCCCCAGCGTCAGCGCGCGCATTCTGAGGGGCTATTGCTGCAATAGAAATAGCGATACCCAACGATAGAATAAAACGAATGATCATAATCAACCTCCACTCAAAAATCACTAATTTCGCTGAGTATAGCACAGCTAAGCACGCGCGGGTGAAACCGGCGACAATTGGCTGATTGTGCGCGGAGTATCTGGAATTTCTGTCGCGCTATGGGATAGTTAGCTGTTCACGCGACGTTGGTGGCGAGACCGCTCATCCATAGAACTCACTCTCGATGCTGCGAAGCGCGATTCGATATGGCCCAATTGGTCGTCGGCCACTTGCCAACGTCTTCGTTCCACTGTAAACGCCGCCACTATCGTCTTCGGGCGAGATTCTCTCGTGGGAGGTTACTGAGATCGCGATCTTGGGCCGGACCACGCAACATAATCTGGGTGGGACGCGTCCCGCCTAAGTTGAAAGGAAAACCAAATGGCCAAGAAGCTTGCTGGTACAATGAAACTGCAGGTTCCTGCAGGTCAGGCGAACCCGTCGCCGCCAGTTGGTCCGGCGCTGGGTCAGCGCGGCATCAACATCATGGAATTCTGCAAGGCGTTCAACGCCAAGACCGCAGACATGGAGCCCGGCGCTCCGTGCCCGACCGTGATCACCTACTATCAGGACAAGTCCTTCACCATGGACATCAAGACGCCGCCCGCGTCTTACTACCTGAAAAAAGCGGCTGGTTTGAAGCCGGTTGGCAAGCGTAACCGCCCCCGCGGTGCGGAAAACCCAGGTCGCGAGACCGTGGCAACCGTGACCTCGAAGCAGGTTCGCGAAATCGCCGAAGCCAAAATGAAAGATCTGAACGCCAACGACGTCGAAGGCGCAATGCAGATCATCCTGGGCTCGGCCCGCTCTATGGGCATCGAGGTGAAGTAAGATGGCAAAACTCGGTAAACGTACCCGCGCTGCGCGCGAAGCTGTCGCTGGCAAGGAAAACCTGTCGGTTGAAGAAGCAGTTTCCCTGGTCAAAGGCAACGCAACTTCGAAATTCGATGAGACCATCGAGATCGCTCTGAACCTGGGTGTTGACACCCGTCACGCAGACCAGATGGTTCGCGGCGTTGTTGGCCTGCCGAACGGCACCGGTAAAGCGATGCGCGTTGCTGTTTTCGCTCGCGGCCCG
This sequence comes from Ruegeria sp. G2, assembly GCF_056533505.1. Lineage (NCBI taxonomy): Bacteria > Pseudomonadati > Pseudomonadota > Alphaproteobacteria > Rhodobacterales > Roseobacteraceae > Ruegeria > Ruegeria sp. G2. The sequence continues at coordinate 176,049 of NZ_JBQFON010000006.1, forward strand.
AAAGCTGACGAAGCAAAAGAAGCTGGCGCAGATATCGTTGGCGCAGAGGACCTGATGGAAACTATTCAGGGCGGCACCATCGAATTCGATCGCTGCATCGCAACCCCGGACATGATGCCGATCGTTGGCCGTCTGGGTAAAGTGCTGGGCCCCCGCAACCTGATGCCCAACCCCAAGGTTGGCACCGTGACCATGGACGTGAAAGCGGCCGTGGAAGCAGCCAAAGGTGGTGAAGTTCAGTTCAAGGCGGAAAAAGGCGGCGTTGTGCATGCTGGTGTTGGCAAAGCGTCTTTCGACGAAGCCAAGCTGGTCGAAAACGTTCGTGCCTTCATCTCGGCTGTGGCCAAAGCCAAGCCGTCGGGCGCTAAAGGTACATACATGAAGAAAATCGCACTGAGCTCGACGATGGGCCCGGGTGTAACTTTGGACGTGGCGGCTGCTGCGGGCGAATAAGTTCTTCGAAATACTCTCAGAAAACCCGGCCAACAGGTGTTGGTCGGGTTTTTTTGTTCCGCGTTGCCGCTGCATTGATGTCACAAATAATGCCGACAAGTTGGGAGATGGTTTCGCTATTAGACATTTGCGCTAGAAAAGGTCCAAATTTCGGTTCTATCAAGAGCGTTCCATGCGTCCGAGCAAATCTCCAAAAGAATTGCGGCAGTTAAAGCGTCAGATCGTCCAGTATCGGAGGGACATAGGTAACCAACTATTTAAGGAACGTGGTGGATACGTCATGGGCGGCTGCCTTCGCGATTTCCGGTTGCTTGAAGAAAGCAGTTGGGGGCAAGCAGATTTGTTCACGAAATTGCTGGGGATCTACGAACAACAAAATCAACCTATTTTCGTGGAAAGCACAAAGCCGATACTCGTCGATCTTGGGGCGGCAGATGGCTATTGGGGCGTTGGTTTGGTGCAAGCGGGCCATTTCGAGCGAAGCCTATGTTTCGAACAAAGACGCAAAGCTCGACAGATCATCCGAAAGACCCTGCACGCGAATGGTGTTCGCGACAGGGTCGAGATTGCTGCCACCGCTACGGACACTTCAATTCGCGAACTGGTGTCTAGTAGGTATCAGCCTCAGGATTTGTTTTTCTTGATTGATATCGAAGGCGGTGAGTTCGAACTTTTAACCTTCGAATTTCTTAGTGAATTCAAGTCTTCAGAGTTTCTGATTGAGTTGCACTCCAGTGGCGTTTGGTTGGGCAACGAAAAAGAAGAAAGGCTAATTCGCGACGCACAGATCTTATTTGATGTCGAATTGGTTGACGATACAAAACGCGATCTTTTGCAGCTTCGGAATGAGTTGCATATGCCAGATGATTTGACTTGGGTGCTTGCATCCGAGGGACGTAGATACCCAATGCGTTGGCTGCACTTAAAGCCAAAGAAAAAGCTAAAGAATGCCGCGTTGCCCAAGAAGCGAAGCGAGCAAAAGAAGGACCAAAAATTTGGGACACTCTGGATGGGGGGAGAGCCGGGAAAACTGGAACGTTCTTGCCTCAATTCCATGAAGGACTTTGGTTATAATCCTATTGTCTTTTCTTACGAGCCGATCCGAAACCTGCCAGAAGGGGTGGAGTATTTTGATGCGAGAGAAATATATGAGCCAGGCAGGGTCATTCGGCATGTAAGGCACAAAAGCCCAGCGATACACGCAGACATATTCAGGTATCATTTGGTTAGTAAGACCGGCATGATCTGGCTTGATACCGATATGTACATGGTCGCTTCGGCCGAGAGGCTCATGGCTTCGGCTGAATCTCGTGCAGGTTTTTGTGTTGGATGTGTTTTGCCGGATCTTCCAAGGCATCAAACGTATCATTCACTCGTGAATAATGCGGTTTTTGGGCTTCCGGCGCATAGTAAATCGCTAGCTCTGTTGGGAGAGGTGTTCGAGGAGGACCGTTTGGCCTCTGAGGCCTGGAAGGATTCGCCGGCACTTTTGGGATTGAACGCGGCGGTTGAGGCGCAACGAGAGAAACCTTTTGGGCGCTTGCGTTGGGGGTCAACTGGCCCAAGAGCTTTGACGACTGCATTGAATATGTCAGGCGAACGCAAATACGCTCATGACAGCACCGCATTTTACTATATTTCCAGTCGAGAAATACCTACGTTGTTTCAAGCAGGAACCCGGCTTTCAGATTTGGTGACACCCACCACATTTGGGTTCCATTTGTGGGGTCGAGATTTCCGCTCTGCTTTGGCCGAGCTTGATCCAAATGTTCAACAGTGCGCTGCCCGCGACATACTGGAGTCAGCTGTTTGACGAAACGATTAGCGACCATCCACGCTATTCTACAAAATGGCGATCTGCCTTTGGCGCTAATTGCGGGGTGTTTGTATGTTCAGGTCTCTTGATATGGAGGTGGGTAGAACCTGATAATGGTTTTGATTTTGCACAAGGATCACAAATACCATGACAGACACCGGGCAATTGCCTAGAAATGTTAATTAAGTTTACGATTTAAGCCCGGTGATCCCAGTGGAGCAATTGGCATTTACCTATGAGATGGCCGTGGTGTCGGGGCTTTTGGCGTTCACGGTTTTCTTGTTTGTGTCTGAAATCGTCCGGATCGATCTTTCCGCTATTCTCGTTTTGGTCGTCGTCGGTTTGCTGAGCTATGCGCCCGGCCTTGAGAATCTGGCAGATGTACCGCATCTGTTTGACGGATTTGCGTCGAATGCGGTCATTTCGATCATTGCAGTAATGATCGTTGGTGCGGGGCTGGACAAGACAGGGCTGATGAACAAAGTCGCCTCTGTTATCCTGAAATATGGTGGCAAGTCGGAAGGACGGGTTTTACCCATCATTTCAGGCACCGTCGGTGTGATCTCGTCATTCATGCAGAATGTCGGTGCCGCGGCTTTGTTTCTTCCTGTGGTTAGCCGGATCTCATCTCGATCAGGGATCCCGCTGTCGCGATTGCTAATGCCGATGGGGTTTTGCGCCATATTGGGTGGCACGATGACCATGGTGGGCTCTTCTCCTCTGATCCTTCTGAATGATTTGATTCAAACTGCGAATGAAGGTTTGCCTGAAGCACAGCGTATGGAGCCTTTTGGGTTATTCTCGGTCACGCCCATAGGTGCGGTGCTGATTTTGACGGGTATCGCGTATTTCCTGTTGCTGGGGCGATGGGTTTTGCCGGGTGATTCAGGTTCGGAAAGCACCGGTACCGGGCGCGGGACGCAGGAATATCTTCAGCGGGTTTATGGGCTGAAAGCCGACGTGTTTGAGGTTGTTGTACCGGCCGACAGCCCTCTGGTTGGGCAAATTCTGGCCGACATCAACTTTGAAAATCACCTCTATATCATCTCGACCTTTTATCGCGGCAAGACCTCGATGGTTCAGGTGCTGACAGCCGAGATCGCCGCGCCATGCCGATTGGCGATTGTGGGGCGGCGTTGGGTTGTCGAAGAATTTGCTGAAAAGTACGGGCTGACCGTTCTGCCGGATCTGGATGTGTTTGTCGAAGAGTTTGCACCCACAAATGCCGGGGTCGCAGAGGTGGTCGTGACGCCCGAGAGCAAGCTGATCGGCAAATGCCCGAGGGAGTTGCTGTTTCGAAAAACTTACGGAATGTCTCTGCTCGCCATCCATCGGGGGGAGGAAACGCTAAGCCATGTCGAAACAGAGACACACGAATCCACGCAAATCGGTCTTGAAAAGTTCAAGGCCGGTGACATGTTGGTTGCCCATACCCGTTGGGACAACCTGATGCGGATCAAGCGTGACCCGGATTTTGTTGTGGTCACGTCTGATTTCCCGCAAGACGAATTACGCCCGCAAAAGGTTGGCTGGGCGCTTTTGTTTTTCGTGATTTCTTTGTCGCTAATTCTATTCACAGATGTCCGGTTGTCACTTTGCCTGCTGACGGGTGCTGCGGGTATGATGCTGACCCGCGTGTTGAGCGTGGACGAGGCCTACCGCGCGGTCGGGTGGAACACGGTCTTTCTCTTGGCCTGCCTGATCCCATTGGGGCAAGCGGTGCAGAATACGGGAACTGCAGCATGGATTGCGCAACAGATCATGATCATCCTGGACGGATGGCCGATCTGGGCGCTCCAGGCCGGTGTAGCCATTCTGGCGACAGCGTTTTCGCTGGTGATGTCGAATGTCGGGGCCACAGTTCTGCTGGTGCCCCTTGCGGTTTCAATCGCGGTTGCCGCCGGTGGCAACCCCGCTGTCTTTGCGCTGACCGTCGCGATTTCGACCTCGAACAGTTTCATTATCCCGACCCATCAGGTCAACGCGCTGATCATGGGGCCCGCAGGGTACAAGGTTATGGATTTCGTGCGTTCCGGCGGCGTCATGACGATCATATTTCTGATCGTCTCGCTGTTGATGCTGAACGTGATCTTCTAACCCTGATGACTATCCAGACAGGTTGATTGTTTGGCCCTGTTCGGATGCTTGCTGCGCCGCAAGACCGATGCGTACGGCCCAAATCCCATCACCCAGAGAGACCTCGGGTTTGGCGCGCTCACCCCGGATCAACTCCAGAAAACCTTTGTGCTGATAATAAGTGGAGCCATTGTGGTCGCCAGCCGCCAATAACTCGGGATCAACCGGGATCTCTCTCTGGATTGGACCTTTAGGTGCGCGGGGGCTGATGATCAGCTGTGGTACCGGCGCGTCGCCCAGATGTTCGGGCCAGAACCGGGCCGGGCCGGGCACAAGCGCTTCGATCTTAGCATTGGGCCCAATGGCCGTGATTTCTTCCTGATACCGCGACCCCTCGGCGAACATGCAAAGCTCGAGCATCGCGCGCGCGCCTGAGGCGAAATCGACAATGACATAACCGTGGTCCAGAATATCCGGCGTATTGCCGTTATAATCCTCATCCAAATGATTGACAGCGTGGCCGCCGCTCGCCGAAACCCGAACCGGGTCGGATTGCAGGATCAGGCGCATGAGGTCGAAGAAGTGGCAACACTTTTCAACGAACGTACCGCCGGTGTTGCGGTTGAACCGGTTCCAGTTGTCGACCTTTTCAAGAAACGGGAAACGGTGTTCGCGGATCGAGAGCATTTTGATCCCACCACTGGCGGTTGCTGCTTCATCGATCAGCGCCGTAATAGGGGGCATATAGCGATATTCCATCGCCACCCAGATCGGGTGAGGGTAGCTGCGTTCCAGTTCCTCAAGCCGGGCAAGATCTGTGGGGTTGGTGAACAACGGTTTCTCGATCAACAGGGGCAGGGGGCGGGTTTCCGCAATCTCGGCCAGTTGATCGACATGCAGGTGGTTGGGGCTGGCGATGACCAGACAGTCTAGGTCACTGACCGACAGAAGGTCCTGAATGGAAGACACCATCTTCGCATCGGGCGCAATCGCCTGCGCCTTTTGCGCCATCTCCGGGTCAGGTTCGAAGATTGCGGCGACGCGTGTGCCCTCAAGCAGAGCAATGTTGTGCAGGTGTTCCTGCCCCATCATGCCGCATCCGATCAGCCCGTAGTTGGTGGTCCGGGTCATGCGCAGTTCCTTTTACTTCAGGCGTTGAACGTATTTGGCCCGATTCGGATCGAACCATGTTTTTGAAAACTCGACAGGTTCGGCTTTCTCAGACCAGCTGAACCGTTCGATGTAACCGACCGTATGTCCGGCAGGTTTGGTGAAGCCTTCAGGCGTCCAGCCGGGCAATGAACCGATGGAAACGCGATCCTCAGCCCGAGTAATCCAGAAGCCAAGCTGTTGCTGGTAATAGCGATAAAGTGAGTCGGACAGCAGGTTCTGGTCGATGGTCCCAGCCGATTCGTCCAGCCAGATTTCCTCGACCGCGATGATTGTGTCATTCAAATAGCGCATCCGGCGCACCCGCGAACCGTGATCAGACAGGCCGAATTCCGGCAGGTCTGCGGGCTTTTGCAGATGATCAACCGATAGGATATCAGCGCGCGGCAACCCGCCGCCTTCGGGTAATTCCAGCCGGAACATCGCATAGACGCTGTTCTGCGTTCCAGTCTCGCGGATGTAGTTGCCCGAACCCTGAATACGCTCCAACATGCCTTTTTTCTCAAGCTCGGCGAGGGATTTCCGCAAGGTCCCGACCGAGACATTCAGGTTGGAGGCCATGTCTCGTTCGGGCGGAAGACGCTCACCATCAATCAGGCGACCCGCCGCGATATCGCGGATCAGCAGCTCTGAGATCTGGACATAGATCGGCAGGGCATTTGGGTTGCGGCTGTTGGAGGACATTGAGGGCGCTTCACTCGGTCGCAGGAAAAATTGATACACTATTGATCTACATCAATGCGCTTGCTACGCAAGAGGAAAGTCAAAGATGTACGGAGCGTGAATCAAATGACCATCGTCCCCATCACATCCCCCGACCTGGATGCGGCCGAGGTTTCGTGGTTTGCAGCGCTCTGCTCGGATGACTACCAGTTTCTGGGTGTGCCCGATGGTGATCTGCGATCCAGTTGGGAGCATTGCTCGGGCATCGTTAAAGAGGCCGAGGAGCAAGGTTTTCGCAACATCCTTTGCCCATCGTCATATCAGGTCGGACAGGACACCCTGAGCTTTGTCGCAGGGTGCGCGCCGATTACCGAAAAAATCAACCTACTGGCCGCCGTGCGCTGTGGTGAGATGCAGCCCATCATGCTGGCCCGTACCATCGCGACGCTGGACCACATGCTCAAGGGGCGGTTGACGGTCAACATCATCTCGTCCGATTTCCCGGGCGAGAAAGCCGACAGTGCGTTTCGCTATCAGCGTTCGCGCGAAGTGGTTGAGATTCTGAAACAGGCCTGGACGCACGATGAGATTAACCATGCGGGCGAGGTCTACAATTTTTCGAGCCTGACTACGGACCCGGCCCGGCCTTACCAGGCTGGTGGCCCACTTCTGTATTTTGGCGGCTACTCCCCGTCTGCTTTGGACCTGTGCGGCGAGCATTGCGATGTCTATCTGATGTGGCCAGAAACCAAGGATCAGTTGGCCGAGAGGATGAAAGCCGTTCATGCCGTTGCCGAGAATTACAATCGTACTCTGGATTACGGTCTGCGCGTCCACATGATTGTTCGCGATACCGAGGCTGAGGCACAGGAATACGCCGACTACATCGTTTCGAAACTGGATGACGAATACGGTCGCGCGATCCGCGAGAGGGCGTTGGACGCGACATCGTTGGGTGTGGCGCATCAATCCAAGAACCGTGATCTGGCGGATGAATATGGCTATGTCGAACCCGGCCTGTGGACCGGTGTCGGTCGCGCGCGTTCGGGCTGTGGTGCTGCGCTGGTCGGTTCGACCGATCAAGTTATGTCTAAGATTGAAGAGTATCAGAAGCTGGGCATCCGCGCCTTCATCTTCTCGGGCTATCCGCACATGGACGAGGCCAAGCATTTTGGCGCCCGCGTGATGCCCAACCTGAAAACCTGCTCGCTTCCCGAAGCCTACGGACGCGTGCCAGCAACCACCCCGGCGACCCCGCTGGGCAACGGAGTTCGTCGCTAATGCAACGTGTGAAACTATCTGACACGCTGGAAATGAGCCGCCTTGTCTATGGCATGTGGCGCTTGGGTGATGACAGTGACACCTCGACAGCGCATGTCGAGGCCAAGATACAGGCTTGTCTGGATCAAGGGATCACCACCTTCGACCAGGCAGATATCTACGGTGGATACGCAGCCGAAGCTGTTCTGGGCAACGCCTTGCGCGCCAATCCCAGCCTGCGCCAGAAGATGGAGATCGTCACCAAATGTGACATCGTCGCGCCAATGGGTCGCTATGCGGATGCCAAGGTCAAATACTACGACACGTCGCGCGCGCATATTCTGAAATCGGTGGATACGTCTCTGTCGGAAATGGCGATTGACCACATCGACCTGCTATTGATCCACCGCCCTGATCCAATGATGGACCACAATGAAACCGGTGCAGTGCTGGACGAGGTGGTTGCCAGTGGCAAGGTCGGGGCTGTAGGCGTGTCAAACTTCCGCCCTTGGGATTGGTCTCTGCTGCAGTCGGCAATGAAAACCCAGTTGGTCACCAATCAGATTGAAATCTCGCTTGGAGAAATCGGCCCGTTCACTAACGGTGATCTGGCGTTCCATCAGCAGCATGGACATCCGCTGATGGCGTGGTCCCCGCTTGGCGGCGGCCTTTTGATGGCCGGGAACCCTCCGGTCGGTGTTGTAGCGGATGAGATCGCCGCAGAATTCGGCGTGGACCGAGCGGCAGTGGCCGTTGCCTTCCTGCTCGCGCATCCGGCAAACATCCTGCCGGTTCTGGGCACAAATAATCTGGGCCGCATCAAGCGCGTTTCGGATGCTTTGAAGGTCAAGCTGGATCGTGAAAGCTGGTACCGCCTGTATGAGGCGGCGCTGGGACATGAGGTGCCATGATGAATGCAATCTCACGCGATATGAACCACACATTCATCCCGCATAAAGACGACACGCGAACCCTGCGTGATGCCTTCGGCCGCTTTGCCACCGGTGTTACCGTCGTGACCTGCGACAGCGAAGATGGCCCGATCTGTATTACTGCCAACAGCTTTTCGTCCCTGTCGCTGGACCCAGCCTTGGTGATGTGGGCCGGAGACCGCAACTCGCGCCGGTTCCGCTATTTCCAAGAGGCACGTCATTTCAGCGTGCATGTTCTGTCTGCCGAACAGGCCGAGCTATGCTTTGGGTGTTCGAATGACGCCCACGCGCTGCGTGATATCGAGCATGACCGGTGTGAAAATGGCACCCCGTTGTTGCCGGGCAGTCTTGCCCGGTTCGAGTGCGAGCAGCACGCTTATCACGATGCGGGCGATCATGTGATCGTGGTGGGCAAAGTTCTGAAGGTCAGCATGGCGGATGGAGACGCGCTGACTTTCTTTGCCGGAAAACTCGGCCAATTCGCGCAGCGCTAAGCGCGATATGACGATTGCGGGGCAAACCCGCAGCTGAACAAGGGAGGATCCGCATGGGCGGACTGGCATCGGCGCTAGCGCCGATTGCATTCGTGAACGAAACCGTGCTGCGATTGGGCCGCGCGGTTGGTGTCGTTGCGATTGCAGTCATGGTAATCGCAATCCTGATCCAAGTGTTCTTTCGATACGTTCTGGGCAACGCCCTGCCATGGCCGGACGAGGCTGCGCGGTTCTGCATGCTCTGGATGACGGGGCTGATGGCCCCCACCGCTTTCCGTCGCGGAGGGTTTGTCGCCATCGACATGCTTGCGCGTTTCCTGCCGCGTGCGCTTGGCCTTTCGCTCAATCTGTTCCTGCTGCTGATATCGCTGGTCGTGCTGTTGGTTGCTGTCAATATTGGCTGGTCCGAGGTCACAGGTTTTGGCGGCAAGTTTGCCACCGCGGCCCTGTATCTGCCCACGTCTTTTGGATTCGATGAATGGTACCGCATCCCGCGCAGTTGGATGATGGCTTCGCTGCTGGTGGGGATCATCCTGCTGATCTCGGTGAATATCGAACTGATCTTGCGATCCATAGTGACCATGCTGGGCGGAGCACATCTTTTGCCCGAAATTCCCGAAGCTGCGGTGGGGGCTGAATAGATGCTGATTTGGTTTCTGCCTACATTCCTTGTGTTCCTGCTGATCGGCCTGCCGGTCTTTTTCGCGCTACTGGCTGCACCCGGTATCTTGCTGTGGCTGAGTGGCCAAACCAACGACATCACGCTGCTCTATCGCAATGTCTATAACGGAATGGACAGCTTTCCGCTGATGGCCATTCCGTTTTTCATGCTTGCCGGAGAGCTGATGAATCGCGGCGGCATAACCATCCGCCTGGTCGAGTTCAGCCAGGCCCTGATGGGCCACCTGCGGGGTGGCCTTGCGCATGTGAATGTGCTTAGCTCGATCCTGTTCGCGGGTCTGTCCGGCTCTGCCGTCGCCGACACATCGGCGCTTGGATCTATGCTGATCCCGGCGATGGAGAAGCAGGGCTATACCCGCAAATTCGCCGCAGCGATCACGGCGGCCAGTTCAGTGATCGGGCCGATCATCCCACCCTCGGGCATCATGATCATCTATGCCTATGTCATGGGCGAAAGCGTGGCGGCCCTGTTCCTAGCAGGTATCGTGCCCGGTGTGATGGTTGGCGTTGGCCTGATGCTTATGATCAAGGTCATGGCCGATCGTTATGACTTCCCTGTCGCGAGCCGTAAATACACTTGGCCCGAACGCCGTCAGGCCAGCCTTAAGGCCTTCTTTCCGCTGATGACACCAGTGATCATTCTGGGTGGTATTCTCGGCGGTATTTTCACCCCCACCGAGGCCGCCGCGGTGGCCGTGGGATACGCTTTCATCATCGGTTTCTTTGTTTTGCGCACACTTACTTTGAAGGAAGTTCCCGAAATACTTAGCAACGCGGGAATGACCTCGGCGGTCGTCTTGCTGTTGGTGGGCGCGGCAATGGCGTTTAAGACGGTGGTCAGCCTCAGCCATGCGCCGGAACAGTTGGCTTCGCTAATCCTCAGCCTATCGGAAAACCCGCTGATCCTGCTGTTCCTGATCAACCTGCTTTTGTTCATCGTGGGTATGTTTCTGGACGCAGGTCCGGCGATCATCATCCTTGGCCCGATCCTTGGTCCGATCTTCACCAGCCTCGGTGTGGATCCGATCCATTTCGCCATCATCATGAGCGTCAACCTGACCGTTGGTCTGGCCACACCGCCAATGGGCCTGGTTCTGTTCGTAGCCGCCGCAGTGTCGCGGGAGCGGGTAGAAACCATCGCCAAAGCCATCCTGCCGTTTTTGGCAGTCGAAATCATTGTGATCTTCCTGATCACATACATCCCCGCACTATCCATGACGATCCCGAGGATAACGGGATTTGCAAACTGAGTTTCACAGGGAGGAAACGCATGCTCAGAAGAATTATCAAAACCGCAGCGGTGGCCACATCGTTGGTGGCTGCATCCGCGATTGCCGCGACAGCCGCCGACTACACGCTACGCGCCACAGCAAACTCGAATGAAAACGACGAAGACTATGACGGTCTGGTCGTTTTCAAAAACTATGTCGAGGCGGCCTCGAACGGAGCCATTGAGGTTGAGCTGTTCATCGGAACGCAGCTTTGCTCGAACGGTGCCGAGTGTCTGCAGGGCGTGGCGGATGGCACCATCGACATCTACATCTCCACCTCTGGCGGCGCGTCGGGCATCTTTCCTTACGTGCAGGTTCTGGACCTGCCATATCTGATGGCCGATGACCGCATTGCCGAACACGTGTTGTCAGGCGATTTCACCCGCAAAATGCGCGACATGGCACTGGAAGATTCCGGCGGCGCGATCCGCTTGATGACCATTGGCAACACCGGTGGCTGGCGCAACTTCGCCAATACGCAGCGTCGTGTGGCCGAGCCTGGCGATATGGAAGGTCTGAAAATCCGCACAGTCGTTGCCGACCTGCCACAAGAACTGGTTAAGGCCCTTGGTGCCTCGCCGACCCCAATCCCGTGGCCGGAACTGTTCACCAGCTTCCAGACCGGTGTGGTTGAAGGATCCAAAAACGGCATCACCGACATCATGGGCATGAAATTCCCCGATGCGGGTCTGCAATACGTCACGCTTGATGGTCACGCTTACATGGGTGCGCTGTGGTGGATGAACAACGCCAAATTCCAGGAAATGCCCGAGGACATGCGTCGCGTTGTCGTGGATGGTTTCTATGCGCTGCAGCAGGCCACCTTTGCCTCGCCCAAGCGCAAATCGATTCAAGCATACGAAGATTTCGTTGCTGGTGGAGGTGATCTCTACGTACCTACACCCGAGCAGAAAGCCGCGTTCAAAGAGGCTGCAACGCCGGTCTATGCCTGGTTCCAGTCCAACGTGGCACGCGGAGATGAAGTGTTTAACGCATTGACCGCGGCCGTTGCAGCGGCTGAGGCGGATGTAAACGCCTCGCGTGATGCGGACCTGAACTAAATTGTTGGGTCGGGCCTTTGGGCCCGGCCCTCACCGAAACGGGTACATCCACCCTTTGTAGTCGTTGACCAGAACATGCGCCCTATCGATCTGCTCCGGCGACATCTTCTTGACCACTTCCTCAAGGCTGATCGCCGCATCGGGGTCGCCGCCGATCGCGCTGAGCGTGTACCACATGTAGGCTCGCACCAGATCAGGCGCAGGCATGCCCAGACCCAGCTCATAATACCAGCCGATGCCGGATTGCGCCCCCGGATGCCCCTTCATCGAGGCGCGCAGATACCATTCGAACGCGCGCTCATAGTCTTGCTCGACCCCAAGACCCAGCCCGTACATCACACCGATCAACTCTTCGGCTTCGGCATTGCCGGATCGCGCCGCTGGCAACAGTTCTTCGCGCGCGGCCTTAAACTCCCCGGCTTCCATCAAATCACGCGCCTGTTCCAACTCGGCCAGCGCCGGAGTCGCAATCAGATAAAGGGCAAATACAAACTGACGCATGGGGTTGCTTTCCTCTTGGCCGGGGCTGCGGCGGCTCAGGATTTGCCGCGCCCGCTGACGGATGCTGATTTCATTCCCTTTGATATGAAACAGGCCGCTATCGGTCATCAACTGTTTTACGATCCTATCCTGTCGGGTAACCAAAACATTGCTTGCGCTCATTGCCATCACCCGGATTTTGGCACCTCGGACGGGCTGTCTCTGGGCATCGGCGAAGGCGGGCAAGGGCTAGGCCCGGACCGCACGCCCGGCATCGGGGCGGATAAGATCCGCAAGCGAATTCCGCGGAACTCGCCGGGCTTGTGGAATCTGGGGGCCAAGGAGATCCATACGGTCTTTCACGACGGCCGCCTGAGTATCTCGGACGTTTACGGCAACGGCTTCAATTCACCTGCACAGGAGTGGCTGCCGGAAGGATTGAACTCCCTATTGGCCGCACAAGCATTGTTCCCGCTGACCTCGCAGTTCGAGATGGCTGGTAATGTCGCCGAAAATCAGGTGACGGGCGCGGTGCATGACCGCATCGACAAAGGTTGGCCGATCCTCGCGAAGCGCGTCCGCACCGACCCTCTCTATGGCCCAGCCATGGTCAGTGCGTTTGATGAAATCGACACGACCGAAGACATCACGATTACCCAGATCGCCAACGCGCTGGCCGCGTTCATGGCATTGGAATGGCGCAGCACAGACAGTCCGTTTGATCAATTTCTGGCCGGCGATCGGTTGGCCCTGACGCCACAACAAAAAGAAGGGATGTCCCTGTTCTTTGGCGACGCGGGCTGTTCTGCCTGCCACTCTGGCCCATTGCTTTCGGATCAAAGTTTCCATGCATTGGGGTTGCCTGCGTTTGGTCCGGGGAAAACCCGTCAGTGGGATCCTTATGCGCGCGACGTGGGCCGTGTGGGTGAAAGCAATCGCCTGGAAGACGCCTATCGGTTCCGCACGCCAATGCTACGGAACGTCGCCAAAACGGCGCCCTATGGTCACAACGGTGCGTTTCCCGATCTTGAAGGTATTGTGCGCCATCACCTGAACCCGCAGGAAAGCCTTGCGACATGGACCTCAGATATGGCTGCCCTTCCCGAAGTGCCGTGGCTGGAACGTGTCGACTTCATCGTCTGGGAAGACAGTTTGGAGATGGCTCGCCAGCGCCGCAAAATCGATATTACCCCGCAAAATCTGACGGATGATCAGATCGCCGACCTAGTTGCCTTTCTTCATGCTCTGACGGGAACGACGCTTGATACGCCGCTCTTTGGTGTGCCCGAGGGCTTTGAACCCTAGAAGAGCTTGGCCATGTCATTGGACATTTGCTTGAAATCTCATAATGCTCCGGTCAAATCCACCGCCGAGAGATTCAATGCATTGCCACTACAAACCAAATGATCAGTTAAAGAATTGCGATATTGCAGATCTGACGCGGTGCTTCACAATACAGGATGCAGCTGCCTTGGATGCGACTCTGCAACGGGAACGTATGTCGGGTAGATTCTGATGGACCATATCATTACTCTGAATTCGGGTTCGTCTTCACTCAAGTTTGGGTTGTTCACAACCACCGGAGACGATCCGGTGCTGATCTGCTCGGGTGAGGTTGAAAGCATTGGCAGTGCAGCGGCACATATCAGCGCAAAGACCACGGATGGCCGGGTACTTGTTGATACCACGTCCGAGGCTCTGCACGATCAGGCTAGCGCACTGGATTACATTCTGGATTTTCTAGAGCGAGAGTTCCCGGCTGCACGTGTGGCAGCCGTTGGGCACCGCATTGTGCACGGCGGGCCGGACAATGATCGACCGATATTGCTGACCCTCGATAGTTTGCAGGTGCTTGAAAAGCTCGAGCCTTTTGCGCCGTTGCACCAGCCTTACAATCTGCATGGTGCACGCGCGGCAATGGAAAGGTTCCCAGATGCCAAGCAGGTTGCCTGTTTCGATACGGCTTTTCACCGCCATCACCCCTGGGTCAATGACACCTTCGCATTGCCGAGCGAGTATTACGACATAGGCGTTCGGCGTTATGGTTTTCACGGGTTGAGCTATGATTACATCTCGGACCACTTGGCCAACACCGCCCCACTAATTCACGGCGGGCGCGTGGTTGTAGCCCATCTTGGCAACGGTGCTTCGATGTGTGCCATGATCGCAGGCCGCTCGGTCGGGTCGAGCATGGGATTTTCGGCCATGGATGGTTTGCCTATGGGCACGCGCTGCGGTCAGTTGGATCCGGGGGTTGTGCTGTATCTCATGGATCAACAGGGCATGAATGCGGACGAGATATCGGATCTTCTTTATCGCAAATCCGGGTTGCTGGGACTTTCGGGTATGACCAATGACATGCGCACACTCGAGGCGTCGAATACGCCGGGTGCGCGTAATGCAATCAATTATTACACCTTCCGGATACGCCGCGAACTAGGTGCATTGGCCGCCGTGCTGGGTGGGCTGGACGCGGTCGTGTTTACCGGTGGGATCGGAGAGAACTCGACCTACATCCGTGATCGCATCTGCACCGATATGGGATGGTTGGGCATCGAGCTGGACCATGATGCAAACGCTGATAACAGGCGGGATATTTCCACCGATTTGTCGCGCGTGAAATTGATGGTCATTCCGACAAATGAGGAATTGGTAATAGCGCGGGCGGCGGCTGCGCAGATCGGTTGAATCTTCCCTTACGAAGCGCGCCGGTTTGAAGTTTTTTTCTGGGATCAGACAAAAATGTTTCGACACTACGGGAATCCCCCAATTTCGCGATTCCCATGGATGCGTTAACTTTTGATTAACTACTGGGCCAGTGTGCCCAACCACTTTCACTAATTTCCCCCGATGAGGGGCTGGCTTCCTACCCCCTTGGCCGGCCCCTCAACTTTTTTGGGACTAGGCTCACACCGTATCGTTTTGAAGGATTTGCCGAACGAGTGCAGGCAGCTTGGCGCTGTCTTGATAGCTGAGCGTGTGCGGCAGGTCCGAAATAGGTGATTTGCGATAGCCTTGTTCAAATAGCAAAAACGGTACCCCTGCACGCTGGGCTGTTTCGGCATCAACCTCGCTGTCACCGACAAAGATGTGCGGGCCGGCAGCCCGCAGTGCCTCAAAGCTGGCGTGCAGATGCGCTGGGTCGGGCTTGCGGATATCCAAGGTGTCGCCGCCAAATACCGTGTCGAAATAAGGCTGCAGCTTCAATTCGCTCAATACATGCCTGGCCGGCGCTTCGGGTTTGTTGGTGCAGACCCCAAGAGCACAACCCATTTCACGAAGTTCTTCCAATGCCTCAAAGACTCCGGGGTAAACGACGGTCTGGTCGCACGCGCCGGCATTGTAGTGCGCTAAGGTAAGCTGCGTCAGTTCCGCGTGCCGATCCGGCTCTATCCCGCAATGGGTCATTACACGCTCGACCAATTTAGGCAGACCGTTTCCGACGAATCTACGGATTGTGTCATTAGGCAAGGCCGGATGCCTTTGATCATCAAGCATTCGATTTGCTGCAGTAGCGATGTCGGCAAGGCTGTCTACCAAGGTGCCGTCCAGGTCAAATACAACGACTGCCGTCATCTGCGAATCCACCTATAACTATTGATGATTAGTGCCTAGGTCGCAATTCGTGACGACGCAATGGAGAGCCGAATAAGTGGCTTCAAAACTGTGGCTTGACAAACCTTACTATTTTTATCAGATTAATCTTACGAACAGATAGCCAACCCCTTCAGGGTCAGCCAGATCAAGCGAATCAAACCGACAGGCCACGTGCCAAAGACGCTCTGGAGATGCCCCGATGAACATGCAAACCCCCTCCTCGACGCAAAGTTATGCTGTTTCAATGCTGCCGGCTCATAAAGCAGAAGACCTGACAAACGGTGGCAATCTGGCCCATATCGAGCTGGGCGATCAGCTTTATACACTGCGCATCACCCGCGCGGGCAAACTGATCCTGACCAAATGAGCGCACCTTCTTCGCGCGGCGGGGCGGCCGTCGGTCGTCTGACCGACCTGAGCCCCATTGAGGCCGGTGCCGTCATGTACCTGCGCCTCTGGGGTGATGGTGACAAAGGCCGCGCCAACGCTGCTAGTGATTTCGACATCGCGCTGGGCGCAGATCAGGGCCATGCCACGATGCTGACTTTGGATCGGCTGTGTTCACTGTGTACGCATCATGGTCGCCGCCCGCTGGTGCGCCATGGCTTGGGATGCGCCTGTCTGGGGGCTGATGAGAACTGCTTTGCCCAGATGATCGGCGCCGCGTCCGAGGGCGCGCGCGAGGACGCGATGATGATGGCCTCGCTGATTGTGCGACCTGATTTTGCCCCAGCATTGGCCTCATTGTCCGAGGAACTGGGGCTGGCTCTACGCCGGATGTTTTTAGCGGTACCTTTGCCGACGACAGGGCACCAACCCCCAAATGCGGTGCTCCACTGATCGGTGGTAGCAAAACCCCGGCCATTTTGCCGGGGTTTTGTTTTACTCAGCAGCAGCTACAGCCTGCATGGTGATGGTCGTGATCGCATTCGAGGGCGGGGCTATAGTCCCCAACCTCCGCAAGTACTTCCCGCAACGCCCAAAGGATCATGTCCACATCTTCCGCTTCGATGGTTAGCGGCGGCCGTATTTTCAGGATATTGTCCTTCGGCCCCTCGCTGCCAATCAGGATGCGGTGATCGCGCATCCGGTTCTTAACGTAGCTACAGATCTCGCCACTTTCCGAGCCATCTGGGTTGATCAGTTCTACGCCCAGAAAAAGGCCCATACCGCGCACATCGCCAACGCAGGAAAAGTCTGCTTCAATCTGCATGAGGCCCTTCATCAGGCGAGCCCCCATGACGCGGGCATTTTCTTGCAATCCTTCGTCGTCGACAATGTCCAGCACCTCTTTCCCGATCCTGCAGGACAGGGTTGAGCCGCCAAAAGTAGAAAAGAACTCGATCCCGTTGTCGAAGCTTTGGGCGATTTCTTTGGTGGTGACCAGCACGCCCAGTGGGTGGCCGTTGCCGATGGGTTTTCCCATGACCACGATGTCAGGCAGCGCGCCCTGATGTTCAAAGCCGAAGTAATGTTCACCCAATCGCCCAAGACCAGTCTGAACCTCATCTGCGATACAGACCCCGCCGGCAGTGCGGATTTTCTCGTAGACAGCAGGCAGATAGCCCTTTGGTGGGATGATCTGCCCGCCGACCGACGGGAAGGTTTCTGCGATAAAGCCCGCAAGGCCGTGGCCTTTCGCCTGTAATGCCTCAATCGCCGGATTAACCAGATCCGCGAACCTCCGGGCACGGTCGGGATCGTCACGGCGGAACGAACCGCGATAGTCATCTGCGACCTCAACCAGTTCCACCCAATCGGCTTGCCCAACCCCTCGGGGTTTGTTGAACTTGTAGGCCGAGATCGCCACCGCTGCGTTTGTGTTTCCGTGATAGCCGTGATCCGGCGTCACGATACCCTTCGCCCCGGTATGCGCGCGCGCCAGCCGCAAGGCCAGTTCGTTGGCTTCGGTCCCCGAGTTGACAAAGAAACAGACCTCAAGGTGATCTGGCAGTTTCGACAAAATCTTGTCAGCAAATGCGGTCTGCGCAGGATGCAGATAGCGGGTGTTGGAGTTCATCCTCTTCAGTTGATCCGCCGCGACCGCTTGAATGCGCGGATGTGCATGGCCCACATGGGGCACGTTATTGTATGCGTCCAGATAAGGCCGCCCCCATTCGTCGAACAGGTGATGCTTCCAACCGCGCACCAGCATGACCGGATCGTCATATGTTAGGCTGAGGTTGCCGCCAAAGTGATCGCGTCGGTCTTGCAGGATAGCTTGCTTGTCGGTTGGGTGATAGAAAACCTTCTCATCCGGCAGGTTCAACAAAGCCGCCGGGTTGGGGCACACCGCGTTCCACAGTTCCATCTCATCCGGGTCGGCAACTCCGGGCCAGTCGGCCTGCATCCCGTCGGTCGTCAGTGCCAGTTGGAAATGCACATGCGGTGCCCAGCTACCATTCTGGCTGGCATTGCCCAGCCGGGCAAAAGCCGCACCCTGAGCCACCGGATCACCGGGTTTCAAACGCTCGCTTACTTCGGGGTCCAGATGGCCGTATAGCGTATAGAACGCGTCCCCCTCGGGTGTTTCGTGATGCAGGATCACCACCCCACCGTAATCGAGATGAGCGTCCCGGTTCTCAACCACCTCGACCCGACCACTCAGCGGCGCATGAAGCACCGTTCCGGCGGGTGCAAACACATCCACCGCCAGATGCACAGTGCGCCGATCCGACGCTTTCCACGGACCCTTGCGGAACCCTGGCTCCGCATAGATCAGGCGGGGTTCATTGTAATAGCCAAGCCAGAGGCCCTCTCCGAATTCCTCTCCGACTCGTGCCGCCTCAGCAAGCGGCATGTGGAATGGATTTTGTGGCCATGTCGAATTTTCCACAGACAACGAGCCCATCGGCGCATCGCATAAATCCTGCCCGAACATCTGTGCGAAATGCCCGCGATGGCTGGATAGGTAGGTGTGGACACGCTCGGCTCCGTCAACTACCGGCAGGCCACAAGCGGCGCGCAGGCGGGCTGGCATGAGCGCGCCATTGATCTTCGCGTCTTCCAGGAATCGCCACGCCGGAGCCTGGCTGATTGTCACATAAGGGTCGTCCGGGTTCTCGGCCGCCATCAGAGTCGAGTTCACCACCGACACTGCCAGCCGCATCTGCAGAAGGGGCCAGATCAGATCGATTTCATCAGGTCGCAAACGGTTGGCGGCGTGATAGCCACGCACCAAAGCGGCCAGTGCGCGTTCGGGTTTTGGGTGGTCCAGAACGACATAGGCCCCGGCAATGGCCAGTTCGCATACACGCGGTGCCGCACACATATCACCAAGGTCGATCAGGCCCGAGACGCTTCGACGTTCGCTCAACTCACCTTCAACAAGGATATTGTAGTCATTGGCATCATTGTGGATCGCCTGTTTAGGTAAGCCGTTCAGCTGATCACCGATGGCATCAAATTCCAAGGCTATCTGTTGCAGTCGCGCGCGCCGTGCCGGATCAGAAATTGCCCCCAGTTGATCAACAATCCAACCAGCTTGGGTCAGGTCCCATTTGAAATCTGCACGACTTAAGCCCTTGTGCTTGAACGCCTCCAGCGCCCGGTCCGTTGCCCCTAGAACACGCCCCAGCTTGAGGATCAGGTCCTCGTTTTTTGGCACACTGCGGGCAAAGCACTGCCCTGGCAGTCGTTCAAGCAGCCAGACCAGCCGCGGCTGCCCGTCCGCGTCAGCAATTTCAGGCAACATGGTTCCGTTCAAATCAGAAACAACGTCAGGAAACGGCAAGCCCGGAGCCTCGGCATCGAGATGCTTTAGTGTTTTGATCTGCAAATCCACCAGATCGGCGTCACATCCGGCCCGCATTACTTTGAGCACATAGTCCTGCCCATTCGTGGCCTCGACTAGAAAGTTGAGGTCATATTCCCCATCCAACCGCGTTAGACGGGCTTCCAGCCCCCAGTTCTGACGCAGCTTTCCAGCCCAATATGCATTCAGATCGCCCATGCATTACCCCATGCCATTCCCAACTTGATCCCCTTCATCTGGCCAAAAATACTCTCCGGGGGGATCGCGCCCCGGTGCGATGGGGGGCAGACAGCCCCCCTGCCGTCAGCTCAAAGCACGCAGGCGTTTGAACAGCGAGGACGTATCCCACCGGCCGCCGCCCAGCTTCTGCACATCCTTGTAGAATTGATCGACTAGCGCGGTAACGGGCAGCGATGCGCCGGTCTCATTTGCTGTATTCAGGCAGATCCCCAAATCCTTGCGCATCCAATCCACGGCGAAGCCATGTTCGAAGTGGTCATCCAACATGGTCTCGTACCGGTTTGCCATTTGCCAACTGCCCGCAGCGCCCTGGCTGATTACCTCGACGACAGCACGGCCATCCAGACCGGCCTTCTCAGCAAAATGCAGCGCTTCGCTGAGGCCTTGCACCAGCCCAGCAATGGCGATCTGATTGCACATCTTCGTCATCTGGCCTGCACCGTTGTCGCCAATGCGGCGGCAGATCTTGGAATAGACCTGCATCACCGGTTCAGCTGCGTCATAGGCCTCCTGATCGCCACCACACATGATCGACAATACACCATTCTCGGCCCCGGCCTGACCGCCCGAGATCGGGGCATCCACAAAAGCGATCCCATCAGCTTTGCCAGCTTCGTACAACTCGCGCGTCACTTTGGCGGATACCGTAGTGTGGTCCACAAAGATTGAACCTTTGGCCATTCCGTGAAAGGCCCCATCCTCACTTGTGCACACCATGCGGAGATCGTCGTCGTTGCCGACACAGGCCATCACGAATTCTGCCCCTGCTGCGGCTTCACGCGGGGTGAGCGCCATGGTTCCGCCATGCTGGGCAACCCAGGCCTCTGCTTTGGATGCGGTGCGGTTATAGACTGTGACGTCGTGACCGGCGGCCTGAAGGTGCCCGGCCATCGGGTAGCCCATGACGCCCAGACCAAGGAAAGCGATTTTTGCCATGTGATGATCCTCTTTGTAATCCGTCCCAGGCCTCGACGGCACAACAGGGCGAGATGTTCAGCAGAGACAAATCAAAGGTTGGGCTAAAGGGCAACCCTGCGTCACAGTTTGCCGCCCAAGTCTTTCAGAATCGGGCAATCAAGACGGTCGTCCCCGGCACACGCATCGATGAGATGGCTAAGCGTTTCGCGCATACCTCTGAGATCGGCAATTTTGGCGTCAATCTGCGCCAGATGATCCCGCGCAACGCGTTTTACGTCAGAGCTGGCCCGGGTCTCATCCTCGTAAAGGGCCAGCAATGTGCGGCAGTCTTCGATAGTGAACCCGAGCGTTCGGGCGCGACCCAGGAAATTCAGTTTGTGAATGTCCTAATCGCGGAAACGACGATACCCATTGTTGCCGCGCAGCGGTTTGATCAGGTTGATATCTTCATAGTAACGGATGGTTTTGACGGGCAAGCCCGTATGGGTCGAAACCTCTCCGATGTTCATGCTACAGCCTCCCGTCGAAGTGAATTGTCGCTGCCCCCCGGCACGCTGGTCCGGATGCGCCGCAGCCGCAGAGCATTGGATACGACAAAGACGCTGGACAAGGCCATGGCCGCGGCGGCCAGTGCGGGGGACAGTAGATAACCGCCTAACGGATATAGTGCTCCGGCTGCGACCGGGATCAGCAGCGTGTTGTATCCGAAAGCCCAACCGAGATTCTGGCAAATATTGCGCATCGTGCGCTGGCTGATTTCGACCGCGTTTGCGACACCGCGCAGATCGCCCGACATCAGCACGACATCCGCGGTTTCGATTGCCACGTCAGTGTCGGTTCCGATTGCCACACCTATATCAGCCCTTGCCAGAGCAGGCGCGTCGTTGATGCCAACACCAACAAAGGCGAGCGTTCCAAACCTGGTTCGCAACTTTTCGATTGCGTCAACCTTCCCCTCCGGCAGTACCTCGGCGGTGACGTGGTCAATGCCCAGCTTGTCGGCCAGCGCCTGTGCGGTTTGCGCGTTATCGCCGGTGACCATGGCGAGGGTCACACCCATCTCATGCAGTCGGGTCAGTGCCTCGGGCGTGCCCGGTTTGAGTGGGTCTGAAACTGTCAGCGCAGCAGCGGCTTGTCCGTCAATCGCTACATAGATCGGTGTAGCCCCTTGGGCTGCACGTATCTGCGCATCAGGCCGCAGGCTACCAAGGTCGATGCCGGTTTGTACCATAAGGCGGTCAGACCCAATCAATACAGAATGCCCCTCGACCTGCGCGCGCAAGCCCAACCCTGTCAGGGAGTTGAATTCCTTCACGTCAGGCAAATTGTCAGGACATGCACGCGTGATTGCGGTAGCGATAGGGTGTTCCGATTGCGCCTCAGCCACCGCGGCCAGGCGTAGGACTTCGGCGCAGTCAAAGCCGTTTGTTGTCGCAATCTCTTCCAGTTCTGGCCGACCCAGAGTCAGCGTGCCAGTTTTATCCAGGGCGATGACTTTGGCTTGTTGTAACTGCTGTAATGCATCGCCCTTGCGGAACAGCACGCCCAATTCAGCTGCACGCCCGATACCCACTATGATCGAGGTCGGCGTAGCCAGACCCATCGCACAAGGGCAGGCGATGATCAGCACCGAAACCCCGGCCACCAGTGCCAGCGGTAAAGCCGGGGCGGGCCCAAAAATCAGCCACGCAACAACCGTCAATAAGGCCACACCTATCACCGCAGGTACAAAATAGTAGGTGATTCGATCCACCAGCGTTTGAATGGGTAGCTTTGCCCCCTGTGCCTGTTCGACGAGTCTGACAACCTGCGCCAGCACGGTATCCGAACCTACATACGAGGCCCGAATGCGAAGGGCACCTGTTCCATTCACCGTTCCTCCGACCACCGGATCGTTCTTGGCTTTGCCGATGGGTATGGGCTCACCGGTACTCATACTCTCATCGACATACGAGGTTCCGTCCAAAACGTTGCCGTCCACGGGAACGGGCTCACCCGGGCGGATCTGATTGATGTCACCCACAATGATCTCGGCGATAGGCTGGTCTTGGGTTGTTCCATCCCTCTCGACCCGAGCTGTTTTGGGTTGGAGTCCGGCCAGTTTGCGAATTGCTGCACCTGTTCGCCCTTTTGCGCGGGCCTCCATCAGACGGCCCAGCAGGATCAGTACAACGATGACTGCCGCAGCCTCGAAATAAACGTTAGCTGTGCATTGCGGCAGAACCTGCGGCGCAAATGTCGCGAGGACCGAGTACAGATATGCCGCGCCTGTCCCCAAAGCGACCAGCGCGTTCATATCGGGGGCGCCCCTCAGCAGTGATGGGATACCTTTGGCGTAGAACACCCGGCCAGGACCGACAAGCAGCGCTGAAGCTAGCGCAAACTGGATTAGATAGCTTGTTTGAAGGCCGATGGTAGAATGAACCCAATGGTGAAATGCAGGGATCATATGCCCGCCCATTTCCAAAACAAAAAACCGGCAAGGCCAACATGGCCGCAAACACCGTCGCGCGCCGCTGTCCCGCAAACTCATCTATTTTGCAATTACGATCGGCGTCGTCCTCGGCCTCCGGGCGCGCCGGATACCCCGCCTCGGTCAAGGTCTTCGCAAGCATTGCCGTTTCGGTCACACCCTCGGCATAGGTCACTGTGGCGCTTTTCGTGGCAAGATTGGCTGCCACATCTGACACGCCCGTGCTTGCCTGCAAAATACGCTCGACCCGGCCAACGCACGAGGCGCATCCCATGCCCGTAATCCTGATCTGCGTATGTTGTAACTCGGCCATTCGTGGCGTCCTGGCAATATACTTTGGTCTCGATATGGAGACTCCAGTCACTGGAAGGTCAAGACACTGTTCTCAACTGCGCGCCACCGTCGCACCTAGATTGAAGTTGATCTACGCGCCGGAAGCCTTGAACTCGGCTAACTCGCGTTGCAGCCGCTGATTTTCTGTCTGTAAATCAGCCAGTTGCTTGCCCAGAGTGTTTAGGTGGGGCCGTAGCTCGGCCTCGGTGAAGCGGGGCGTGATGTGGCGCGGGCAGTTCCAATCGAGCGCCTCAACTTTGATGATGGCAGCACGCTCTGCCTCGGTCTCCGAGCCGTCAATATAGAGATTGGTTGCGGCCTCAACACCCTCGGAAAATGTCATCCGCCCTAGGATCTTGAGGCGACGCTGGTTCGCGTAATCCATCAGAATCAACGCTACGCGGTCATTTCCATCAAGATTTCCGCGCGAGATGTACTGCTTGTTTCCCGACAGGTCAGCGTAACCGATAGTTTGCGGGTCCAGCACTTTCAGGAACCCGACCGGTCCACCGCGAAACTGAACATACGGCCACCCTGTTTCTGATACGGTGGCTTGATAAAATCCGTCGCGTGCGTGAATGAACGCCTCTTCTACCGGTCCGATTTGATGGCCTTGCCGTGGCCCGGATTCGAGGAATTTTGAGTAGGTTTTGGCTGATCCCGTCCGCTCTTGATGGGTGCGCACTGCGGGCGTGAAGGTCAGTTCAGAAAAGGCGCGGGGCATTTTTGCGGTCTCCTGGGTCTTTCGCGGATTGTCTTCAATATGGATGACAAATGCGTGGGCTGTCAGATTTGGGAACGCAGAAGTGAACAGGGCCGGAAACTGGACCAAAGACGTTGCGTAGCAACGCTTTTCGACGCCACGTCACATGGATTGGAAGGAATCGCACACGCAAGTAGCCTTAGGTCAAACACCTGATCTGGAGAGCTTATTGATGTCGCTTTTTACCAGCACCGCGGCCTGGGTTACTGACGAACACCGGATGTTTGCCGAGATGGCCGGCCGTTTCATGGACGATGCTTTGGTTCCCAACACAGAGAAATGGGCCGAAAACGGTGTGGTCGATCGGGACTTTTGGCTGCAGGCGGGTCAGACGGGTCTGATGGCTGGTTCGATTGCCGAGGAATATGGCGGTGTTGGCGGTGGAATGGGCTTCGATTCTGTCACCCTGTACGAACAGACCGCACGCGGTGATTCTGGATGGGGATATGGCATTCAGTCCATCGTGACCCATTACATCACCACGTATGGCAGTGAGGATCAGAAACACAAATGGCTGCCAAAGCTTGCCTCGGGCGAGATGATCGGAGCGCTTGCTATGACCGAGCCGGGTACTGGATCGGATGTGCAGGCAGTGAAGACTACGGCTGAGAAGGATGGCAATTCGTATCGGCTTAATGGCTCCAAGATATTTATCACCAACGGGCAATCGGCTGATCTGGTCATCGTGGCGGCGAAGACTGACAGGTCCCTTGGGGCAAAGGGTGTCTCGCTGATCGCTGTCGAAACCGAAGGAACCGAGGGATTCCGCCGGGGACGGAACCTCGAAAAGCTCGGGATGAAGGGCAACGACACGGCAGAATTGTTCTTTGAGGATGTCAAAGTTCCAATGACTAACCTGCTGGGCCCAGAGGAGGGGCAAGGGTTCTATCAGCTGATGAAACAGCTGCCGTGGGAAAGGCTGACCATCGGGATCATGGCGCTGGGCGCGATCGACTTCGCAATATCTGAGACAGTGAAATATGTGCAGGAACGCAAAGCCTTTGGCCAGAGGGTGATGGATTTCCAGAATACCCGTTTCAAGCTGGCCGAGTGTAAGACCAAGGCCGAAGTCCTGCGCAGTTTTGTCAACGACTGCATTGGCAAACTAGAGGCCGGTGAGCTGGACGCAGCGACAGCATCGATGGTGAAATACTGGGGTTCAGAGGTGCAGAACGAAATCATGCATGAATGCCTGCAACTGTTCGGCGGCTATGGCTTCATGATGGAGTACCCGATTACGCGGCTCTACGCGGATGCGCGGGTGCAAATGATCTACGGTGGCACCAATGAGGTGATGAAAGAGCTTATCGCCCGTTCGCTGGACACCTAAGGCGAGACACTCCCGCCCGTCGTCGACATTCCTTGCAGAACGTCTCCTCCCGTTGGGCCAGGCAGGCGCGGGCGCAGCCCGCGCCTGCCTGGCCCCTGCCGTCCGCAGGACGCAAGGCCGGAGGCCGCGTAGGTTTGCGGCACTCATTGCCATTGAAGCACTGAATTCTGCCTGCCATTGTGATTGAGGGATATTCTGTCCGAGAGGAACCTCGATATGGTTGCGTCTAACAAAGATCGCATTTGCGCCCTGCTCAAGAGTATTGAGACGGGCGATCCGGGCCCGATTTCAGTGGTGAACGAAGCGCGGTATATCCAGCACAATCCACAAACTCATGAAGGCAGTGAGGGCCTGGCGGCGTTGTTCAAGCGGCTGTCTGATACCTCTCCACGCGTGAACATTGTGCGCGCGTTTGAAGATGGAAACTTTGTCTTTGCGCATACCGAATATGATTTCTCGCGCCGAAACATTGGATTTGAAGTATTCCGCTTTGAAGACGGGCAAGCGGTCGAGCATTGGGATAATATTCAGAAACGACTGGGTCCAAATGACTCGGGGCGAAGTATGGTGGATGGCCCCACAGAAAGCCGGGACATCGAGAATACAGAAAAGAACCGGACGCTTGTCCGTTCTTTCGTCGAAAATGCCCTGATCGCAGGAGACCCAGATCAGATAGGAGCTTTTGTTAACACAACTGCCTTTGTGGAACACAGCCCGGGTTTCTCAGACGAGTTAACAGCGTTGCGCGCCGCATTGTCCGACATAGAGGCCATAAACTATCAGCATCTTCACCGGGTTCTGGCGGAAGGCGATTTTGTTTTGACCGTTTGTGAGGGCGAGCGAGCAGGCAAGCATAGCTCTTTCTATGATCTGTTCCGCGTATCTGATGGCAAGATCACTGAACATTGGGATACGGTTGAGACCATTGCACCGCACAGCGAATGGAAGAATGACAACGGCAAATTCTAAGGGAGTTCTAAAGGCTGGTATCAGGCTCCAATTGTTCACTGATCCAGCCTTGGAAAGATCGCAGCGGCTCGGGGGTAGACCGGTCATTCGGCCATACGAGATAATAGCTGCCAAGACTCACATACGGACCGTCCCACGCCTTAACAAGTCTCCCGGCGCGCAGATCATCCTGAACCAGATATGAAGGCACCAAAGCTACGCCTAATCCGTGGATCGTGGCTTGGATCATGGTCGAGAACTGATCGAACATCATACCTCGCAGACCGGTGACTGATTGGCCCTGCATCTCGAACCAGCGCTCCCAGGCGTCTGGTCGGGAATCCAGGTGCAACAGCGGCGCGGCGCAGAGGGTATCCAAGGTGTCGGAATTGACGTTGGTAAGTGCAGGGGCACAAACGGGCAGGACCTCTTCCCTCATGATCGGCAGATACTGAACACCCGTCCAATCCTGCTGACCAAAATGGATCGCTGCATCAAACGGTTCAGAGGCAAAATCAAATGGCCTGAGGCGGGTACCCAGATTGACTGTGACCTCAGGATGGCGGCGGGCAAAATCCTGCAGGCGCGGTGCAAGCCAGTGCATCCCGAAAGCGGGAAGGATCGACAGGTCAAGCGACCCGCCAGCCGGGTTGGCTTTGAGCTTCAATGCCGCACGCGCCAGTTCCTGCACTGCAGACCTTGCGGTCTGGACATAATCTTTGGCGGCGGGCGTGAGGTGCAGCCGCATTTGGCTGCGTTCGATCAGTTGCACGCCCAACTGGTCTTCCATTGTCTTCAGTTGGCGACTGATTGCGCTTTGGGTCAGTGACAGTTCAGCTGCCGCAGCCGAAGCGCTGCCCAACCTGTCAACAGCCTCGAGCGCGAGCAGTGATGAGATGGAGGGAAGAAACCGCCTGGGCGTAATCATATGACTTATCCTCATACCTTCTGAATGCAATAACACTGGTTTTTTTCAACCACCAGAGCGATGAAAGCTGGAACGCACCGCCAATTGTGATCTTGAAACGCGCGCCTGGGCGCGGGAAAATCGAGAGGCTGGGCGAACCCGCGCCGAGATCGGTCAACGCCGATGATACAGACCAAACAAAAGCGAGAACCATGGACCGCGCCCAGATCGTACATGAGAATTTTCTGACCCGCGTTGCAGATCGCGATTTTCCCGACGGTGTGCCGCCGTGCTCCGGGTTGAGCGATGCAGACGCGATTTCGCTGTTCCGGTCGCAGGTTCTGAGCCGTGCATTGGACAGGACCAGCCGAGCGATGCAAAAGGCCGGGCAGGGGTTCTATACGATTGGCTCGTCCGGGCATGAGGGGATGGCGGCCGTTGCGCATGCCCTGCGCCCGACTGATATTGCGTTCCTCCATTATCGGGACGCGGCCTTCCAGATCGCGCGGGCGGAACAGGTGCCGGGTCAACAGATCACATGGGACATGCTGCTCAGCTTTGCGTGCTCAAGTGAAGACCCGACCTCGGGCGGACGGCATAAGGTTCTGGGGTCAAAAGCACTGATGATCCCGCCACAAACCTCGACCATCGCCAGCCATTTACCCAAAGCAGTAGGTGCGGCTTATGCGCTGGGGGCTGCACGCAGACATGCGCCTGAACACCGCGTGTTGCCGGAAGACGGGATTGCAATGTGTTCTTTTGGGGATGCTTCAGCCAATCACTCCACCGCGCAGGGCGCGATCAACACGGCAGGTTGGACAAGTGTGCAATCGACACCGTTGCCTCTGCTGTTCGTGTGTGAAGACAACGGAATCGGGATTTCGGTCAAAACGCCTAAAGGCTGGATTCAGGCGTCGATGGAGCACCGTCCGGGGATCAGGTATTTTCAGGCAAACGGGTTGGATATCTATGAAACTCACGCCGTCGCAAAAAAGGCTGCCGACTATGTCCGCAGGCGTCGAAAACCAGCTTTCCTGCATTTGAAAACAGTTCGCCTGTATGGCCACGCAGGTGCGGATGTGCCGACAACTTATCTGCCAAAGTCTGAAGTTGAAGCAGATGAGGCAAACGACCCGCTATTGCACACCGTACGGCTGCTGGATCAGGCAGGTGCGTTGTCGCCTGACCAAGCGCTGAGCATCTACCGCGACACTTGCGCAAGAACCGATCGCGTGGCGACCGAGGCCGCCAGTCGTCCTCATCTGGCGAATGCGGCCGAGGTTATGGCAAGCCTGATCCCGCCCAAACGTCCCTGCAAGCCGACAAATGGCCCGAGTGCCAAAGTGCGGACTGAAACTTTTGGCGGCGATACGCGTGCGATGGATGAGCCCCAGCCGATGAGTCGGCTGATCAACTGGGCGCTGACCGATCTGATGCTGGCGCATAGTGAGATCGTGTGTATGGGCGAAGATGTAGGACGCAAGGGTGGCGTTTATGGCGTGACACAGAAGCTACAGCAGCGTTTTGGCCCGGACCGGGTGATTGATACACTTCTGGACGAGCAATCTATTTTGGGGCTCGCTATCGGCATGGGTCATAACGGCTTCGTGCCGATCCCCGAAGTCCAGTTTCTGGCCTATCTGCACAATGCCGAGGATCAGATCAGGGGGGAGGCAGCAACTTTGCCGTTCTTCTCGAATGGACAATTCACTAATCCGATGGTCCTGCGGATCGCTGGTCTGGGGTATCAGAAGGGATTCGGCGGGCATTTTCACAACGACAATTCTCTGGCCGTTTTGCGGGACATACCGGGGGTGATCATCGCCTGCCCCTCTACTGGTACGGATGCGGCAAAAATGCTGCGCGAGTGCGTGCGGTTGGCGCGAGAGGAGCAACGGGTTGTGGTGTTTCTTGAACCGATCGCGCTCTATCCCATGCGCGATCTGCACGGGGCGCAGGATGGAGGGTGGATGACCACCTATCCGACACCGGATCAAAAGATCGCGCTGGGCGAGGTTGGCGTACATGGTGGCGGCACAGATTTGGCGATCGTGACCTACGGCAATGGGCACTATCTTTCGAGACAGGCTTTGCCCGAGCTTGAGGCGGCAGGGTTGAAAACCCGGATCATTGATATGCGCTGGCTTGCTCCACTACCCACTGACGCCCTGCGCGAGGCCACCAACTCATGCGCACATGTATTGATCATTGATGAATGCCGCCGCACCGGCAGCCAGTCTGAGGCGTTGATGACTTTCTTCGCGGAAGACAGCCCCGCAATACCAACTGCTCGTGTTGTGGCCGAGGATTGCTTTATAGCGACCGGACCGGCCTATGCTGCTCCACTCCCTTCGAGGGACGGAATTGTTGACGCTGCTTTGGCGCTGACCGGAGGAAAATCATGACCCGCACTGCTGTTGTGATCTGTCCTGGTCGGGGTACTTATAACAAGCCTGAATTGGGCTACCTGCATCAACATCATGCGGGTCGGATGAGCCAATTTCACAGTTTCGATGAGATCCGTGCTGAAGCGGGGCAGGAGACGGTTACGGCGCTGGATGGTGCTGGCCGTTTCAGCGTTGGTAAATATTCGCGTGGCGATGTGGCCTCACCCTTGATCTATGCGGCGTCATTGGCGGATGCGCAGGCACTTGCCAAGGATATTGAGGTAGTCGCCGTCACCGGCAATTCGATGGGATGGTACATCGCGCTGGCCGTCGCTGGTGCATTGACCCCAGAGAACGGCTTTCGTGTGGTCAATACGATGGGTGCGCTAATGCAAAAGCAACTGATCGGTGGCCAATTGGTGTACCCGTTCGTCGACGAAGAATGGTCGAATGATGTTGAACGCAAATCAGCGTTGTTAGACGCGGTTGCACGGATCAACACATTGAAAGACCATACTCTGGCGCTTTCGATTGATCTGGGGGGGATGCTGGTACTTGCAGGGAATGAGGCAGGGCTAAATGCATTTGAAACCGCCAATCCAGTTGTGCAGGATAGGTTTCCTTTGCGACTGGCGAACCACGCTGCCTTCCACACCGGGCTACAGGCACCAGTGGCGACGGAAGGTCGGGCGCTACTGGGCGCTGATCTGTTTGGCCAACCAGAGCGCCCCATGATCGATGGCCGTGGAAAAATCTGGTGGCCAGGAGCGACAGATACCGGGGCACTGTGGGAGTATACACTTGGCCATCAGGTGACCGAGACCTATGATTTCACCCATGCCATCCAGACGGCGGCGCGCGAGTTCGCTCCGGACCTCTTTATTGTGACAGGCCCGGGTGCAACGCTGGGCGGATCCGTCGCGCAATCTCTGACTTTGGGGAACTGGCGCGGTATGACGGACAAGATGTCGTTCCAGTCGCTGCAGGAAGCGGACCCGTTTCTGATTGCCATGGGGCGGGCCGATCAACGCGCCCTTGCAACTGGCTAGATCCGGCCTGATGATCGACGAAAATTTGGCGAGGCTTGGGAATGCCTGACTATGATCAATCGTTGTGGCGGCAGACCTGCGGCGAGAGTGTCAAAACGCATAAGCTCTCCGGTGACGTAACCGTAGACATTGCAGTTATAGGAGGCGGGTACACGGGGTGCTCTGCCGCCTTGACCGCAGCAAAGGCTGGGGCTTCGGTTTGCCTGCTCGAAGCACATGAGATTGGGCATGGCGGCTCGGGTCGAAATGTCGGGTTGGTCAATGCAGGGCTCTGGCTGCCGCCTGATCAAATTCGATCGCACTTGGGGCAGGTGCCAGGTAATCGTCTGATCGATCTGCTGGCGAATGCACCATCTGAAGTCTTTGGGTTGATTGATGCGCATGAGATCGCCTGCGAGCCGGTGAGGCATGGCACGTTACATTGTGCCCATTCGGCCAAGGGCTTTGAGGATTTGCATACACGCCATAGCCAGTTGAGCGTTTCTGGGGCGCCGGTCGAGCTACTTGATGCAAACACCTCACGCAAGCGCACAGGTAGCCCCGCGGTCCATGGCGCTTTGTTCGACCCCCGTGCTGGCACAATTCAACCGCTGGCCTTTGTAGTCGGCCTGGCACGCGCTGCGCAGGATGCGGGGGCGCTGATCTATACCGAAAGCCCAATCCAATCCCTGCGACAGGAGGCGGGGGTGTGGGTTTTGCACGGAGAAAACGGCACCGTGCGTGCCAAATCGATCATTCAGGTGACCAACGCCTATCATCAAGGCATCACCGATACCGCGCCCGCTTACGTACCTGTGTACTATTTCCAATACGCCACTGCTCCGCTGTCACATTACCTACGAGCCAGCATACTGCCCGAGGGTGAAGGGTGTTGGGATACAGGGCTGATCATGACATCGTTCCGGCTGGATCAGGAGGGACGACTTATCATCGGCGGAATGGGTGATCTGAACAGCGTCGGAGGCTTTGCGCACAAAGCTTGGGTCAGTCGCAAGTTGGTGGCGCTCTATCCACAACTGGCGGATCAACCGCTGGTCGAAGGTTGGCACGGACGTATTGCGATGACTTCAGACCACATCCCCAAGATCATTCAGATCGGCCCGAATGCGCTTGCCGCCCATGGGTTCTCGGGGCGCGGGATCGGACCGGGCACCGTGTTCGGTCGCTTAATGGCCGAAAGCCTGCTGAGCGATGATCCGTCGCTGCTGCCTGTGCCGCCGGTAAACGAATACAGTGAAAACTGGACGGGTCTGCGCCGTGCTTTTTTCGAAACCGGAGCGGCCCTGACGCACCTCGTCAAAGCCCGGTTTTGAAGTTTAGACAGACCGAGTAATACCGCCGTCCACACGGATATTCTGGCCGGTGATATATCCACCACCTTCGGAAGCCAGCAGCGAGACGACCGAGGCGATCTCATCATAGCTGCGCCCATAACGGCCCATCGGAATGCGTGCGCGGAACTCTTCCTTCTCGGGAAGGCTGTCGATGAACCCCGGCAAGACGTTGTTCATGCGGATATTGTCGATGGCATATTTGTCCGAGAACAGTTTTGCAAAGGCCGCCAGCCCCGCGCGGAATACGCCCGAAGTCGGAAACACCGGGTCAGGTTCGAAGGCGGCAAAGGTCGAGATGTTGATGATCGATCCACCACCCTGCGCCTGCATGATAGGGGTAACCAGACGTGTGGGCCGCACCGCGTTCATGAAATAGACATCCATACCAGTGTGCCAGTCCTCATCCGTAAGCTCGAGCACCGGTGCGCGTGGGCCATGACCAGCCGAGTTGACCAATACATCGATGCGCCCCCAATGGTTCATCGCCGCATCCACAAGTTTTTGCAGGTCATCAGTTGACTGGTTCGAACCCGTAATACCGACACCGCCCAATTCATGCGCCAGCGTCTCACCCTTACCCGAAGAGGATAGGATGCCAACGTTGAATCCGTCCGCCGCCAACCGGCGCGCGCTATCCGCGCCCATACCGCTGCCGCCTGCAGTGATCAATGCAACTTTTCCCATCTTCGCGCCCCTCTGCGATATCTGATGTGAAGATGGCTGACCCGTATCAATTTGACCAATCAGTTCTGTTGCGCAGTAGCAGTAGAAAATCTACAGTCTTTGAATGCCTGCTCTTCCACCTCTCAACGCGATGCGCGCCTTCGAGGCCTCGGCGCGTCACTTGAACTTTCGCCTTGCAGCGGAAGAAATTGGGGTCACTCAAGGGGCTGTTGCTCAGCAAGTGCGTGGACTTGAAGCGCGATTGGGGACTGCTCTGTTTGAACGCCTTCCGCGCGGGTTGCGGCTAACCGAAGCGGGACGCAGGCTACAAGCGCCACTACGTCGGGCGTTTCGTCTGATCGAAGATGCCTTCGATGACCTATCCAATAATAGGCAGATCGCAATATCGGTCACGCCCAGTTTTGCATCTAAATGGCTGGTGCCGCGTTTGAATGATTTTCTGACCAGCTATCCCGATATTTCAGTTCAGGTTGATGCACGCGAGCGGTTGGCGGATTTCAGATCGGATGGGATCGACATCGCAGTACGTCAAAGCCGTTCGCCGATTGCGCAGGACCTGAATGCCATACCGCTATTCTCGACCGAGTTCGTTGTTGTCAGCTCTCCAAAATTGGCGTCACAAATCTCCAGCCCAGATGATCTGATGGAGTACGTTCTACTCAGCGATTCCCACGGACTTTGGCCTCTGTATCTGGAACGTGCAGGGGTAGAGGGGAAACCCCGGACGATAAGCTTCAGTCAGACAAGCCTGGCGATTGACGCCGCAATCTCAGGTCAGGGGTTTGCGCTGGCCAATGCCCCGCTTGTTTCGGATGAACTGGCCTCGGGGCGCCTATCGCAACCATTATCCGAGGTGCTGGTTGATGATCTGAGCTTTTTTATCGTCACCCCTAAGAAGCCACGCCAACCAGAATTAGTAGGACACATGCGCGACTGGCTTCTGTCTCAGGTCTGAAGATTGGCGGAAATGCTCTCGATCCGTGTGCGTAACCAGCGATGCGCGGGATCGTTGGTCGAGCGCTGGTGCCAGACCATGTAAATCGACACTGGGTCACACTCAAATGGTAATGGCGCAAAGTCCAGTGTCGCCAGCGGGCCGCGTTTCATCAAAGCTGTATCGGTCGAGATCAGGTCGCTGCCTTTCACGAAAGTCGGGATTGCGTTGAAATGCGGCAAGGTAACAACAGGTGGTCTGATCTGGCTTTGGTCCACGCCACGCATTACGGCACGGGCATTTCGTCCATCGGCGAAACGCACCTCGACATGATCGCTGTCACAATAGGCGGACCAGTCCCTGGGCGGTTCACGGTGGGCGGCGTCATAAAACACCATCAGCGGGCTGGTGATCAGGCGCTTCTGAAAGATATCCGGCCCATCTGGCGGCAATGGGGTCAGCATCAACTGGCACCGGTCACTGCGTAGTAAGTCCGGGTCCGGAACCCCCGAAGGGATGAATTCCAGTCGCAACCGGACGCCTTCCTTGCGCGTTTTACGCAGCAATTCAGGGAAGATCAGCTCGCGCGGCATATCATTGGTGGCGATCTGGATGCCCATCTGTTCAGACACAGGATCAAATGGACGGCCGACGGTCAGGGCGCGCATGTTGTCCAACACCTGTTGCACCGGCTCTTTGAGGGCAAGCGCGCGTTCAGTCGGGGTCAGCCCTTGACCGGATCGAACGAACAGCGGATCACCAAGCACTTGCCGCAACTTTCCCAGCGTATGGCTGATGGCCGATTGCGTCACCCCGAGCCGGTCGGCTGCCTTCGAGACTGAACTTTCTTCGAGTATTGTCAGAAATACCCGAAGGACTTTGCCATCAAGATCAGTGAAATCAATTTTTTTCATACTGTATATGATTATTCATGAATGGATTTGGTGTCCATGCCGGGATAGGGGGAAGGGCAGCAAGCAGGAGGCACACGATGGGGATCCGCTTTTTCTCGGACAAGAACCGACCCGTTCATATGGGCTCGTACCCGTTGGAACGGCTGGCTCGGCAAAACCGGACGCCCGACCTGACACAAGTCTCACCAATGCGTGCGCTCAGCTTTCACCGTTCTGATCGGCCCGAAAGCATCGTCAATGCAATGGGAGAATTCCAGGCAATGCTGGATGCGATCCGGGACGGTTTCGTGAATCCAGTCGCGTCTGAAATTCCAGCCGATCCCGTTGATCGCGTCAACCACCTGAAAGCGTTCGGCTATTTTAACGACGCGTCGATGATGGGCTGCGGACCTCTGCTGCCAGATGCAATGTTGGCCGAACCCCGGCGCAACCCGGATATCGATCGCTTGGCCCATGCCCTTCGAACCCGTCAGACCAAAACCCTGGCCTCGGGCATCGATGTGATCATGGCTGATCTGAAAGAAAGCATGGAAGCCGCGCCCAAGCCCATCGACAGCCATCGCCATGCACTTGTGTTTCTTTATGAATTCAACCGTGATCCTGACCCTGCTGAGCCGGGGGCCGAATGGATTGCGGATGCACAGGACCACCGCGCCTGCCTGTTGGCGACCGAGAATGCTGTTGTGATAGCCAACTACATCCGATTGTTGGGTTTTGATGCGCGGGCACACTCGGCAATGTCATCCGAGGTTGATCTGGGCAAACTCGCCGTGGCCGCAGGCCTGGCTTCACTTGAGGACGGCGAAGTCGTAGTGCCCTGGCTTGGCAAACGCTTTGGTCTGGCTGCGGTAACCACCGAAATGGAACTTGCTCATGACCTCCCGCTTTGCCCGATGGCAGAACAACCCTGGTTCCGGACCCAGGGTCCGGCGTGGTGGTTGGGTACCGGTTTTGCGAAGAATGCCATGAACCGTGATCCGTATGCTAAGCGTCGATATGTCGATGGTGCGCATCCGTTCGAAAACCTCAAACGCGTGGACAACCCCACCACATATATCGACGAAGAGAATGTCGCCCGCGTTCCCAAACGGGCGGATATGTTCGCGCGCGCACAGTTCGGCGACATGGGCAAAAACCTGCAGGACGCAGCCAAAGGCGGCTATTATGTCCGCAAAGCGGCCCCAAGCTTTGCCCAACGCCGTGCGTTGGGCGCGTTTGTTCTGCTGCAGGATGGCGACAGCGCCAAGGTCGAAGGACCTACAGATTCCGACCGAAATGCCGCGAATATCAAGGCTGCGACTTACTTCCTTGGGGTCGACGCGGTGGGCCTCAGCCGGTGCCCGGAATGGAGTTGGTATTCCCACGACGCCACTGGTGAAGAGATAAACCCGCCACATGATCAGGCAATCAGCATGATCATTGATCAGGGTTACGAGACAATGGAAGGTGCCAGCGGTGATGACTGGATCAGCGTGGCCCAGTCGATGCGTGCATATCTGCGGTTTTCGCTTTTGGGCGGCGTTATCGCGCAACAAATCCGCAACCTCGGCTACAAAGCCAAGGCCCATACGGTGATGGATGGAGAGGTGCTGCAACCCCCTCTGTTGCTACTGTCGGGAATGGGCGAGGTCAGTCGGATCGGAGAAGTTATTCTGAACCCATATCTCGGCCCCCGATTGAAATCGGGTGTCGTGACAACCGACATGCCGATGACGCATGACAAGCCGATCGATTTTGGCTTGCAGACTTTCTGTGAGAACTGCAACAAATGCGCGCGTGAGTGCCCATCGGGTGCGATCACCGCCGGGCCGAAGCTGATGTTCAATGGCTACGAAATCTGGAAGTCCGATAGCCAGAAATGCGCGACCTACCGGGTCACCACTCCGGGCGGCGCCATGTGTGGGCGTTGTATGAAAACCTGCCCTTGGAACCTGGAAGGTATATTTAAGGAACGCCCTTTCCGATGGGCCGCGATGAATATCCCTCAGGCTGCGCCTGCCTTAGCAAAACTGGATGATGCCGTCGGCAATGGCGGTCTGAATGACACCAAGAAATGGTGGTGGGATATAGAGCTGGAAGCTGACGGTGCCTATCGCCCTACGCAACATCCCCTGAACCGGCGCGATCTGCAAAAGGACCTCGACCTGAAATACGAGGATCAGACGCTTGCGGTTTATCCGGCCTATCTTGCGCCGCATCCGTGGCCCTATCCGTTTGCGATGGACCGCGAGGCCGGGATCGCAGCGTATGAAGCGATGCTGACTGCCGATGAATACAAAGCCCGCAAGGCTGCAGGCGATATGTCGGTCATTCATCGTTATCAGATCGCAGGCGATGCTCCGGTCATGAGGGTGGAGCTGACCAAGGTCGACAAGATGACGGCGGATGTCACGAAGTATGAATTCTCGACGCTCAATGGTGCCCCACTGCCCGAATGGACCGCTGGTGCGCATCTGGACGTGCTGGTCGCACCTGAATTTTTGCGGCAATACTCTATGTCCGGCGACCCGTCAGATTGCTCGACCTATCAGATCGGCGTTCTGCGTGAAGACGAGGGGCGGGGTGGATCAGCCCTATTGCATCGGATTTTCAATGAAGGTCGTAAGGTTTTCATTTCCAAACCGATCAACCACTTTGAGCTGAAAGAAGATGCATCAAAAACCTTCCTGATGGGGGGCGGCATCGGGATTACTCCGATGATTGCCTTCGCGCATCGATTGCATGCGTTAGGCAGGCCATTTGAACTGCACTACTCCGCCAGCACGCGCGCCGGGGCGGGATATCTGGACGACTTGGCCACGATGCCCTGGGCGGATCACGTCCACTATCATTTCTCAGATGAGGGCACGCGTGCCGACCTAGATGCGATCCTTGGCGGTTATCAGGAGGGTTGGCATGTCTATACCTGCGGTCCGGATCGATTCATGGATGGCGTCATGCAAGCCGCCGAAGCGCAGGGTTTCCCAGAAGAAGCGCGGCATCTGGAGTATTTTTCGGTCCCTGAACAGCCGGAATACGAAAACCACGAATTCACCCTTAGGCTGGCCAAATCGGGTCGGGAACTGAAAGTGCCAGCGGACAAAGATGCTGCTCAGGTCCTGAATGAATCGGGATTACACGTTGATGTGAAATGCGCAGATGGCATCTGTGGTGTCTGCAAATGCGGAGTGATTTCGGGCGAAATCGAACATCGTGATTTTGTGTTGTCGAACAAACAACGAGAAGGGGCGATCATTCTTTGCCAAAGCCGCGCAGCGGAAAAAGACGGTGTGATCGAAATCGATCTCTGAGCGCAGTCTGAATGCGACATATTTAGATCAAAAAATAGGTCGTACAGGCCATGGACGAACTGGGGTCGCTGCACTAACGTCCCCGCAAAACCCAGTGAACCCTGATCAACAGGTGCGAGGTACTTTCATGGACTATCACAGCCCTGCCAGTTTTGCCGAAGCGTCGGCGCTGGCACAAAATGCAACGGGCATCACGCGGTTTCTGGCGGGGGGCACCGACGTTCTGGTGCAACTGCGCTCGGAACTGGTGACACCGGATACGCTGATCGATATCAAGAAGATCAACGGCGTACATGACATCACCCGTAATTCCGACGGCAGTTGGACATTGGGTGTAGCCGCAACCGGTGCAGAGATGAGCGAGCACCCTGAGCTTGGCCACGACTGGCCCGGCGTGGTCGAGGCAATGGACCTGATCGGATCGACTCAGGTACAGGGGCGCGCGACGTTGACCGGCAACCTTTGCAATGGCTCTCCGGCGGCTGATTCCGTTCCCGCCATGGTCGCGGCAGGTGTAACGGTCACAGTCACTGGCCCAGAGGGTGTGCGGGACGTGGCGGTTGAAAACATCCCGACCGGCCCCGGTAGAACTTCACTGGCTAAGGGTGAGGTAATCTCGTCTGTCAACATTCCGGCGCGTGGCGAAAACGGTGGGGATGCCTATCTGCGTTTCATCCCGCGTACCGAAATGGATATCGCCGTGGTCGGAGTGGGCGTAAACCTGCGACTGGACGGCGACATCATCACCGAGGCGCGCGTATCACTTGGGGCTGTCGCTCCGACCGTTCTTCTGGTCGAAGAAGCAGCCCGCGCGATCATTGGCACCACTTTGGATGACTCCGCGCTCGATGCCCTCGCCGCTGCCGCATCGGCCGCGTGCAACCCAATTGATGACAAACGTGGCACCATCGCGTTTCGGATCGAAGTTGCCGGAGTTCTTGCCAAGCGTACCGCCAAGATCGCCTATGCCCGCGCCAAGGGAGAGCAAGCATGAGTAAGCTGCACGTAACGACCACCGTAAACGGTGATGAAGTTGAATATCTCTGCGATCCGCGTGAAACGCTGCTGGATTGTTTGCGCGACAAGCTGAACTTGACCGGCGCGAAAGAAGGCTGCGGCACGGGTGATTGCGGCGCTTGCTCTGTGACCGTCGATGGTCGTCTGGTGTGTTCGTGCCTGATGCTGGGCGTCGAGGCTGAGGGCAAGCAGATCGAAACCGTTGAAGGGATCGCAGATGGCGATGTCCTTCATCCGTTGCAGAAGAAGTTCATTGAATATGCCGCCCTGCAGTGCGGTGTTTGCACGCCGGGCATATTGGTTGCGGCCAAATCCCTGTTGGAAAAGAACCCGGATCCAACCGAGGAAGAGGCGCGCTATTGGCTGGCCGGCAATCTGTGCCGCTGCACCGGTTATGACAAGATCATCCGCGCCGTGATGGATACGGCTGCTGAGCTGCGGGAGGCTTCGTAATGGCACTCGACGATCGTAAGTCCATCTTCAACTTCGTAGGCACGCGCCCCGACCGCCCTGATGGGCTCGACAAAGTGACAGGTCGTGCCAGGTTCGGGGCTGATGCCTACGCGCCGGGTATGTTGCACGGGGCAATCCTGCGCTCACCGCACGCACATGCGCGGATCGTCAGGATCGACACCTCAAAGGCCGAGGCGCTCAAGGACGTCAAGGCTATCGTCACTCGCGCAGATTTTGCCGTACTCCCGTTCAAGCCGGGTCTGGAAGGCGAGTTCTGGAATGTCCTGGAAAACGTCATGGCGGGCGAGAAGGCGCTGTATGACGGCCATGCGATTGCTGCGGTTGCCGCGACTTCAGCGTTGGCTGCACGTGATGCACTGAAACTGATCGAGGTGGAATATGAAGTGTTGCCTCATGTCACCGATGTAGACAAGGCGATGGCTGCGGATGCACCGGTGATCCGCGAAGGTGCGGCCGACTATTCGGTGCCTGAAGGCATGCATCCAAATGTCGTACGCTATCATGAAAGCGGTCACGGAGATGTGGAGGCCGGGTTTGGCGAGGCTGATCTGGTCATCGAAGACAGCTTTGTGACCGAGGCGACTCATCAGGGCTATATCGAGCCTCATGCCTGTCTTGCGTCGTTGGGCATGGATGGTAAGGGAGAATTGTGGTGCACCACTCAGGGTCATTGGTACGCCCAGAAATACTGTGCCACGTTGCTAGGCATCGAAACCGCGCAGTTGCGCGTGACAGCTTCCGAAATCGGAGGAGGTTTCGGCGGCAAGACCACTGTTTTCATTGAACCGGTGGCTTTGGCGTTAAGCCGCAAAGCCAACCGCCCGGTCAAGCTGGTGATGAACCGATCCGAGGTATTCCGGTCCACTGGCCCCACTTCATCCGCGTCGATGGATATTAAGATCGGGATGAAGAAAGACGGCACGATCACAGCGGCCCAAGGTATTTTTCGCCTGCAGGGGGGCGCGTTTCCCGGTGCACCGGGCGATTTGACTGCGATGTGTGCTTTTGCGCCCTATGACCTGACCAACGTGCGGCAGGTGGGGTATGACGTCATAGCTAACCGCCCCAAACAGGCCGCCTATCGCGCGCCGGGTGCACCAATGGGCGCGTTTGCGGTTGAATCTGTGCTGGATGAGCTGTGCAATCAGCTGGGTCTCGACCCTGTGGATGTGCGCCTAAAGAACGCGGCGGCTGAAGGTTCAAAAGCCAGCTATGGACCGACATATGAGCGCATCGGCCTTGTCGAAACACTTGAAGCCGCCAAGGCGCATCCGCATTATTCGGCACCGCTGAAACCGGGGCAGGGGCGCGGAATTTCCTGTGGCTTCTGGTTCAACCATGGTGGCGAGACCTCTGTTTCGTTGGCGTTGTCCGAGGATGGCTCGGCGCAAGTTATGGTTGGAACGCCTGACATAGGCGGTTCGCGTGCATCAATGGCCCTGATGGCGGCCGAGGTTCTGGGTATTCCCTATGAAAACATTCGGGTGACCGTCGCGGACACCGCTTCACTTGGTTACAATGATGTCTCTCACGGCAGCCGCGTGACCTATGCCAGTGGTCTGGCGACGATCAAAGCCGCAAACCACGCGGTTGAGAAACTGTGCGAACGCGCAGCAGCCAAATGGGGCATTCCGGTTGATGCGGTGAAATGGGAGGATGGTTGCGCAGTACCGTCGGGTCCGAATGCGGGCGATTTCGACCCGCTGCCGTTGGCCGACATCACCGCAGATATGGGCGCGACCGGAGGTCCGATCTCAGGTCATTTCGAAGCCACCCCTGAAGGCGCGGGTGTGTCCTTTGGCACTCATATAGTGGATGCCGAGGTGGATTCGGAAACCGGCAAAACAAGCATCGTCCGCTACACGGTCATTCAGGATGCCGGCAAGGCGATCCACCCGACCTATGTGGAAGGCCAATATCAAGGCGGCGCCGCGCAGGGCATCGGCTGGGCGCT
Organism: Ruegeria sp. G2; assembly: GCF_056533505.1. Taxonomy (NCBI): domain Bacteria; kingdom Pseudomonadati; phylum Pseudomonadota; class Alphaproteobacteria; order Rhodobacterales; family Roseobacteraceae; genus Ruegeria; species Ruegeria sp. G2. The sequence goes on from NZ_JBQFON010000006.1 coordinate 217,706, forward strand.
GAACGAGGAATATATCTATGGCGAGGATGGTCGATTGCAGAACTCGATCTTCCTTGACTACCGCATCCCGGTCGCAAGCGATTTGCCGATGATTGATACGGTGATTGTCGAAGTGCCCAACCCCGGCCATCCCTTTGGCGTGCGCGGCGTGGGTGAAACCGGGATCGTGCCGCCTCTGGCCGCCATCGCCAACGCGGTATCCAACGCAGCTGGTGTGCGGATGAAGCAACTGCCGATGTCACCGCCGCGCATTCTGGCGGCGCTTAAGGAAAAATGATCCAGGTTCACCTTTGGTCCAGCCTCCGGTCTCTGACCGGAGGCCAGCAGGTGGTCGAAGTTGAGGCGGCTACCACGGGGGAGTTGTTGAAAGAACTGGTGCGCCATCATCCCAGATTACAGGCCCCAATTGACGCGGGCGTATCGGTTGCGGTTGACGGTCGCATCATCGCGACGGGTCTGTCCGAGCCGATCCCGGAAGGTGCCGAAGTTTATCTGATGCAGCGCCTGCGCGGAGGCTGAATTTGGGAATCCTATTTCTTGGCGAAATCGCATGACAATATGAAAGTGCTGCACTGTTCGGTCAGGTTCTGAAACCGCGACCGTTCGCGGACATACAGATAAACCTGCCTCTTGTCGTCAAGATCCACGATAGGGCGGAAAGCGACCGCCTCTGGCAGGAATTCCGCCACGGTTTGGGGCAAAACAGTGATCCAATTACCGGATCGAACCAGAGTGATCAGTGAATGTGTATTGTGGATTGTGATCGCGGCATTTTCGGTGGCTGACAGGAACGCTGGCGATTGAATGAGATCGCAAAGCCTATTTCGCACAAATGGCGCGGTTGGGATATCAGCGATGCTCAGCGGTTTTGCACTTGTGATCAGGTCATGATCTGAGGCGGCGACAAGTCCAAATGGATCCTGAAATAGTGGAAGAGCGCGAACACCATTCAATGGATGATATCCCGATGCAATGCCGATATCGGCCTGATCCTGCGCAATCGCGTCGAGCACCTGTTGCGTATCCGAGTCACGCAGTTCGATCTTAACACCTGGGAATTGGCTGGTCATGTATTCCAGCAGGGGCGGAAATATCAACGCCCCGACCGAAGGGACGGATACGATCCGGATCAGACCCTGTTGAGCCTGTGCCGCAGCATCGATGTTCTGGACTGCCTGGTCAAATTGGCGAATCTGCTTCAGGGCAAGTTCGAACACCTGCTCACCCAGCGGCGATAGCTGGTTTTTTCGCTCGCCTTCAAACAGTTTCTTACCCAGATGGTCTTCGAGCTGTTTCAGCGTCATTGAGATGGCTGATTGCGTTCGGCCAAGGCGATCGGCTGCCTCGACCAGATTGCCGGTCTGCGCGACGGTGCAAAAGCAACGCAACATTTCGATTTTGATAGCCAACCTTCAGCTTCCTTGAAGTTTGTTTAAGTTATTTGAGTTTGACTGATGCGCCCCCGAAAATCCATCCTGTGACAAACGAATTCTGACTCTGGGGCGCATTGTGACCAAACTGAACCTAATCGCTGGCGAATGGCTGGCAGGCGAAAGCGAAATTGAAAACCGGAACCCTTCTGATCTGACCGATCTGGTCGGCATGTTCGCGCAGGCCAGCGGCGACCAGCTTGAGGCGACATTGGATCAGGCACGCGTGGCGCAGGCGGAATGGGCCGCCTACGGGCTGGAGCGCAAGCAAGCAGTTCTTAACGCAATCGGCAATGAATTGATGGCGCGCGCTGAGGAACTGGGCACGCTGCTCAGCCGGGAAGAGGGCAAACCACTGGCCGAAGGCAAGGGCGAAGTTTATCGCGCCGGTCAGTTCTTCACCTACTACGCTGCAGAATGTCTGCGTCAGATCGGTGAGAACGCAGATTCTGTGCGCCCTGATATCGAGGTGGATGTGCGTCGCGAAGCGGTTGGCGTTGTTGCGATCATCAGCCCGTGGAACTTCCCAACTGCGACGGCCTCGTGGAAGATCGCACCGGCGCTGTGCTATGGCAACGCTGTCGTCTGGAAGCCTGCCAACATCACCCCGGCCTCGGCAGTGGCCTTGACCGAGATCATCGAGCGTCAGGATATTCCCAAAGGATTGTTCAGCCTCGTTATGGGGTCAGGGCGCTCAATCGGGCAGCGTCTTGTTGAAAGCCCCAAGGTCAATGCAATCTCGTTCACTGGATCGGTCCCGGTGGGCAAAGGCATCGCCGCAGCGGCCATACAGAATCTGACGAAGGTTCAAATGGAAATGGGGTCCAAGAACGCACTGGCGGTCATGGATGATGCCGATCTGGATCTGGCGGTTTCGCTGGCATTGGGCGGCGCGTTTGGTGGCACCGGTCAGAAATGCACAGCCTCGTCGCGGCTGGTGGTTCATGCAGGCATTCACGATGCCTTTGTCGAGAAACTGGTTGCAGGCGCGCAGGCGATGAAGGTCGGCCATGCACTAGAAGAGGGCGTTCAGATGGGCCCCGTCGTCAGCCAACAACAACTGGGCGAGAACCTCGCTTATGTTGATCTGGGCAAATCCGAAGGCGCGGAACTGGTCTGCGGTGGTCAGCGCCTTGAGATGCCGCACGATGGCTTCTACATGTCGCCGGGCGTGTTCCTGAACACCAATAATGACATGCGTATCAACCGCGAGGAAATGTTCGCGCCTTTGACCAGCGTCATCAAGGTCAGCAGCTATGACGAGGCGCTGAGCGTGGTCAATGACACCAATTTCGGTCTAACTTCGGGCATCGTTACTAAATCTCTGGCACGTGCCACTCACTTCCGCCGCAATGCCCGCACGGGTGTTGTTACTGTCAACCTGCCCACCGCAGGCACCGATTACCATGTGCCTTTCGGTGGGCGGGGTGACAGTTCTTACGGTCCGCGTGAACAAGGCAAGGCAGCGGCGGAGTTCTACACCACCGTCAAAACCGCCTATATCAGCGCAGGCCCTGTCTGATGCTGATCGATGGCCTGCAATATGCCAACTGGTCGGAGAAGATCTTCCGGCAACTGCGTGAAGGAGGCGTGGACGCGATCCACGTCACCATCGCCTATCATGAAAACTTTCGCGAAACCGTTCTGAACTTTGAAAAGTGGAATCGTTGGTTCGAGCAATATCCGGACCTGATCATGAAAGGCCGCTGGGCCAGCGATATCGACACAGCCCGCGAAACCGGGCGGACGGCAGTGTTCTTCGGTTTCCAGAACCCCAGCCCCATCGAAGACGATATCGGGCTGGTCGAAATCCTGCACGATCTGGGCGCGCGGTTCATGCAATTGACCTATAACAACCAGTCCCTTCTGGCGACTGGGTGTTATGAGGCCGAAGACACCGGCATCACCCGCATGGGCAAGCAGGTGATCAAAGAGATGAACCGTGTGGGGTTGGTGGTTGATATGAGCCATTCGGCGGACCGTTCGACCATCGAAGCGGCAGAACTGTCCGAGCGTCCCATCGCGATCACCCACGCAAACCCCCATGAATGGTCTCCAGCGCTTCGCAACAAGCGGGATGACGTGATCCGGGCGGTGACGGAAAAAGGTGGGATGCTGGGCTTTTCGGTCTATCCTCATCACCTGAGAGACAAGTCCGACTGCACATTGGAAAGCTTTTGCGAGATGATCGCCCGCACCGCTGACAAGTACGGGGCTCAGCATCTGGGGATTGGTACCGACCTGTGTCAGGACCAACCCGATAGCGTGGTCGAATGGATGCGGGTTGGGCGCTGGACAAAAGAGATCGACTATGGCGAAGGCTCGGCTTCTAACGCCGGGTTCCCGCCGATGCCAAACTGGTTCCGCGACAATCGGGATTTTGGCAATATCGAATCTGGATTGCGTGCCGTTGGCATGAATGCCGAGGAAGTCGCCGGAATCATGGGCGGCAACTGGTATCGGTTCTTTGCAGAGAACTTTGGACCTTGTAAACCATGAATACCGTGAACCCAAATATCGAACGCCGCGATCCCGCTACGGTGATGCGCCTTTCGCGTCTGGGCTCGCTTCATCAATGTCGGCTCAGTTTTATGCGCCAGCTCACCCGTCGCATGGCGGCCGAGCAGTGGGTTTTTAGCCGCCCCGTATTCGATATCGATGACAACGGGGTTGGCCACGCGGTCTATTCCGCACATGGACCCGATCGCACTTATTCACTGGTCGCATTCGCCCATGACCTGCCGCCCGAGCAACGCTCGGACCGTGTGATCGCCGAGGCCTGGGATGCCACCTTCACCTTGTTTGATGGCGTTCCCACCAAGGACGATATCCAACGTTTGTCTCGGAACGTACCACTGCAAGAGGCCGGGCGTGTCAGTGAAAACGAGTTGTCGCTGTCGCGTGCCAACCGTTCTGTTCGGTTGTGGGCTCATGTGGTCGACCAGCTGGCTGCGGGCCAGCAACCGGATCTCGCGCAGATCTACAAGGTTGGCTATCTGATGCGTACAACTGCGGTTTACGGATCGGGCAAGTTCGGCGCGGCGGATCGGGAAAAGATCGCAGACCGCCCCGAGGTCAGCGGCCCGTTTCAGGCCGAGATGCTGTCGGTATATCTGACGCGAATATTCGTCCGTGATCTGGTGCAGCATATGGCAAATGCAAAGGGTGGTACGCAGACCGCGCAGCTTGCCCCCGATATCGCCCGCTGGCTGGGGATCGGCAACTCGACCGGATTGGGCATGGCACCCTTCATCGTCAATCACCCAATCCTGTTCAATAACTGGATCATGGTCCGCGAAGAGGCCATCGCGCGCGTTCGGTCCCTTGATGCCGCAACAGACGCCGAAGTGGCCATGTTCCGCGAGATTTTCGAGCGCAGTAAATTGTCGATCTCGTGGTGGCGGTCCGAACACCCGATCCAGATCGAAAAACTCACCGCACTGAATGCCGATCTGGGCGCGATAGCCGCGCATCTCGATCAGACCGATCTGACGGAAAATCAGCCCTGGGATCGCCTGATCCTGTGGTCCCGGACCGCGCTTAGCGAAGAAGGGCAAGAGTTGCTGGCTTCTTTAATCCTTGAACCATATGGCGATTTGGTGGACGGGCTGGCCAGCTGCATGGCGGATGGTAATAGCGCGGCCTTTACAATTGACGGCGCGATGCCAGTCGCACAGGTGCGCGACCTGATCCGCTCCAGTTTTGGCTGGGCGCTCGATCTTGACTGGTCGGCGCCTGAACACTGCGCGCGCGCCTGGTATGTGTCGGAAGAAAAGCTTGAGCCTCGTTTGGGGGAACGGTTTGAAGAACCGATAGAGGAGTATGAGCAACCTCTTGCTCCGGCACGTGATTCCGCGCTTGCCGATAAGGCTTTGGCGGACTGGTCGGGCGAAAGTCCGATCGCCGAATTCCTGCTGCGCCACCCAGAACACCGCCACGCCGTACGTCGTGCGCAGATGAGCCGTCTGGCACCATATGGCGAAATCAGCGACAATACGATCAGTGCGGAGGTTCTGCCGATTGACATGTTGCGCGCCAAATTGTCGTTCTTTGGTGCCACGCATTTCGACCCGCGCTCGGATCGTTGGGTGCGTATTTGCATGTATTCGGGGGCACCTTACCCCGAGGAACTGAGTCCGGAGAACGCGGATTTGTGGGTGTATCCGGAGCGCGCCCAATGAGTTTTTCCCTTAATGAAATCGAAGCCACGGCCAAGCGTGCAACGCGGGGTGCGGGCTATGCCTGGGGCATCTCTGAAGAGGCCGCAAAAGCGACGCGATGGCTCTGTGCGCAGGGGCTGGACGGAACGGTCGAATTGTCACGCGTGCTGGAAGGCGAGTTTGCCGGGTCACTGGAAGATCATGTTCCCGCAGGGCTGGACGGAGACTGGGTTGGTCGCAAAGACCTATGCCCACTGATGGTCGGTGCTCTACTTTCCGACTGTGCGCACATGCTGTTGGCGGGCCCGATCCGGATCAGACAGGTTGCTTCGCCAATGATGCTACTGCCATTTGCGGCCTATGCTGCGCGCATGCACAACGCGGTGGTTTCAGTCACGGCGGGCGATTTCAAGGCTTTGACGGATGGTGCGAGTTTGATGCTGAGAAACGACTGCCCGGTTCGCGCGGATCATGTCGAGGTAGCATTCAGCGACCTACTGATCGAGCCGTGTTCACGACAGACGCGTGCAACGCCTGATCCGGCGGCATGGACAATACTCAACCGTTTTGCCCATCTTACCTATGCTCCTGCGACTGAAGAATCCCGTTTGCTCGGCGCAGGGGCCGGGCTTTCTGACAATGACTGAAAAGAGACAGACATGATTGAAACCCGCACCCTCTCACTCGCTGAAATTGAAGACCTATCCTTTCGCGCGCTGGTGGCTGCGGGGACGAGCGAAGAAAACGCGCGTCCTTTAGCGGTTGCGACCGCGGCAACCGAGGCTGACGGGGTCGCCAGCCATGGTCTGGCCTATATCCCGATCTACTGTGAGCATGTTCAATGCAGCAAGGTTGATGGGCTTGCACAGCCGGTTCTGGCGCAGCCACGCCCTGGCGTCGTTACAGTCGATGCTGCCACCGGATTTGCGCATTCCGCCATTGAAGCCGGGTTCGACGCCTTGATCCCCGCTGCCCGCGCGCAGGGGATTGCGGCGCTGGCGATCAGAAACAGCTATAACTGCGGCGTTCTTGGATATCACACTTATCGTCTGGCGCAGGCCGGCCTGGTTGGTTTGGGTTTCACCAACGCTCCGGCCTCAATTGCGCCCTCCGGCGGGGCCAAGCCGGTGGTCGGCACCAATCCGTTTTCAATCGCCGCTCCGGGCACGGACGGCCAGCCCGCCCTATTGATTGACCAGAGCGCCAGCACCATCGCCAAAAGCGAAGTCATGAAACACGCGCGTGAAGGCAGGCCGATCCCTGTTGGTTGGGCACTGGACGATGAAGGAAATCCAACCACTGATCCGAATGTGGGCCTCAAGGGTTCGATGGCGCCGTCGGGTGGTTATAAAGGTGTTGGCATCGCGCTGCTGACCGAAGTTCTGGCTGCTGCTCTGACCGGCGCGACTTTGGGGATCCACGCCTCTCCGTTTTCTGGCACGGCCGGTGGTCCGCCGAAGACGGGGCAGTTCTTTATTGCGATTGACGCAAATGCGACGGCGAATGACGCATTTTCAACAGGAATTGTCGATCTTGTCGAAGCGATCCGGTCGCAAGAGGGCGCACATTTGCCCGGAGATGGCCGCCGGGCAAAGCGACTGGCAGCTAAATCTGATGGTGTTGCGGTGAACGTAGCGACACTTAGCAAAATTGAGGCTCTGCTGACTTAGGGCTTTGTGGCGCAAATCCGGGGTGCCAGAAGAGAATGACCTGGAAATCGGGACACGTGCGAACAGGGAGGAATCACATGTCTATGAAGGACCCTTTTACCGATCTGGAGATCAAGCGATCTTCAGGTGGGTTTTACGAAGGCCACAGCGTCGAAATTGCCTTGCTCAGCAAGTCAATCATGGTCGCGCTGGTGATCTGGGCATTGGTCTGGCCCGCTAATGCAAACGGTGTTCTTGGCAGCCTGAACTCTCGCCTGCTGGAAGACTTTAACGCCTTCTATATCATCATCGTCGGCTTCTTTGCCTTTTTCCTGTTTGTTGTGGCTGCGCTGCCGCAAACTGGTAAACGACTCATGGGGCCGGAAGGTGAAAAACCGGAATTTTCGGATTTCTCGTGGTTTTCTATGATGTTCGGCGCCGGTCTGGGCGTCGGTCTGATGGTATTTGCCACCGCTGAGCCTCTGGGCCTTTGGGGGTCAAACCCGGTTGTGATCGCCGAACGGGTAGTTGGTAATACCGAAGAGGCACTGCAGTCCGGGTATCGTTATACCTTCCTGCACTACGGGTTTCATGCCTGGGCGATCTATGTCGTGACGGGCTTGTCGCTGGCCTACTATGCCTACACGCGCAACATGCCGCTAACGATCCGCACTGCGCTGACACCTTTGTTCGGCAAGCTGATGAACGGTTTTCTTGGCCACGTCGTGGACGTTCTGGGTGTTGTTGCAACAATCCTGGGTGTCTCGGTAACGATCGGTTTTGGCGTTTCACAGTTTATCGACGGTCTCTATGCCATCACCGGTATGGGATGGATCATGGATCTGAACGGAGAAGTGCCGACGCCAAGTACAGTAGGTCTGTTGGCGGGTCTGATCGTCATCATGGGCCTGTCGATCGTATCGGCTGTATCGGGCGTTGGTCGTGGCGTTAAGTATCTGTCTAACCTAAATCTGGTGTTGTCTCTGATCCTGCTGCTGGTCTTCGTCGTATTCGGGTCGTTCCTGTTTGCAATGACCACCTATGCAACGGCGTTCATCGACTACATCCTGCATTTCATCTCGCTCAGCTTTGGCGCGTTCAACCCGCAGTCAGCGGCAGCATTTGATGCAGCGTTGCCAAGCGAAGCTGCCCCATTTGCCGATGCCCTGTACAGCGGTGCAACCAACCCCTGGGGTTCGTTTGACGGGTTCAAATCAGGACTTGAAGGCGACGCCGCAGCCCTGCCTGAATCCGTTCTCGCTTCGGTCTATGCCGCTGGTGACCCCGGTCGTCAGTTTGGTTGGCAGGCAGGATGGACCACGTTCTACTGGGCCTGGTGGATCGCGTTCTCGCCCTTCGTGGGCCTGTTTCTGGCGCGCATATCCAAAGGGCGTTCGGTTCGTGAGTTCATCATTGGCTGTGTATTCGCACCAGCGCTGGTCTGCTTTGCATGGATGACCATTCTGGGTGGCACCGCGATCGATCTGGAATTGAACGGCACGGCCGAAGGCGCCATCATCGGTGCATCGAACACCGCCAAGCTGTTTGTAACCCTGCAAGAGATGATTTCGGGCGGGTTGCTGTCCGGCATCACCGTGATGTGCGTCGTATTGATCATGACGTTCCTGGTCACATCGGCGGACTCGGGCATTCTGGTGATGAACACCATCATGTCGGGTGGCGATCAGAATATCGGCAACAAGCACAAGATCATCTGGGGTCTGATCCTGACGGCTGTGATCGGTGCGCTGATTCTGGCTGCGGGTGAGAACAACCCGATGGACGCGTTGCGAAACGCGATGATCATCGGCGCATTGCCCTTTACGATGGTGATGGGGCTGATGTGCGTGGCGCTTGCCAAGGCGCTGTATCGCGACGGATTGCGGCAAAAGCACGCTGCACCGGCTGAATAAGCTGTTGTGCCGGGCGGTCGCGATGCGGTCGCCCGGCATCATTTCGGTATTTGGCACCGCCCATCTCCGACTACCCCCTCTGCATCGAATCACGCACTTAAGCTACGCCACGTAACCGGAAGATACGCAGACAGGAAAATGGCTGCCTGGCTCGCCGGCAGCATCTGATCCCCTGATAGCATGGTAGGTCATGCCGCCGGTCATTCCCGCGCAAGAAACTGGTGTGGAATTTGGGCAGTTTATCAACAGCCCAAATCAGATCGAAATGGCATTCATCTTCGAACAGTATGCGCGGGACAAGGCTGGTTTACACGAAGGTACACCCATCAAGACATATATATATAATAAGAGAAAGAAATTGATGAAGAGTTTACCATCCGATTGGCCACTAACATTCGCGATCGCCCTATTCGCTGGTCAAGGTTGGGAAACGAGTTTCTTGGGGTTTCGGCTCAGTTGGTTCGGGGTACTTGTGCCCAGTGAGACTGGGTTGTCGAGGTGTTGGCTTAACGCTCCAATGAACCACGTTATCGGCGTCGATCCCGCAACTATGTAAGGATCGCTTAGTCCGAAAGCGGCAACCAGATAGTTTTGCCGGTTCTTCTGTCTCGCCCAACTTCGCGTTCCTTTTGCCCGCAACCCGATCCTTTTGTTGTGCAACTCAATCACTGTAGCGATTCAAGTGAATAATCGGTGTTGGAGAAATTGCAGCGGTTTAAATGAAGCTCTGATTTTGGACGCTCAATAAAGCACCACCTGTATATATTTTTCGGAATGCTTAGGTTTCCGACGAACGTGAAAACTAAAGAAAGGTCCTTCAGCTTGAAGTGTAGGGCTCCAAGAATCAGCTTACTTTTCTATCAGTTAAGCCCCGCCAATTAAGAGGTGGTAGTGTCGCAAGGCTTCGAGAAAACCAATTTCGTATACGACGGTTGGTATTCGCGCCGATTTTTCGGATAGCAAACAACGAAGTTGAGAATGGTATTTTCAAAAGGTGGGCCAAGGGGTGGACTGAGAATAAAGTCAAAAATGTAATATATTGATAATTAGGCGAATTTTTAAGGGATATGGTGCGCCCGGAGGGAGAAAGATTGAACCCCCGGTTCAATTCCCTTTCAGAGAATGAACTCAGCGCGCTGTTTGAAGCCCTGGAAGACTGGGAGCGCCAACTCGCACAATTAGACTCGCCGAGTCTGAGGTGCGACGATGAGCACCTTACGCCATAAATTCAATGACATAGGCGGGCGAAAGCCCGAGGCTGAGGCCGACGCGCCGAAGTATCCAACGCCGTTTTCCATTCGGTTTACGTTCGAAGAACGCGCCAGACTGGATGCCAAACGCGGTAGAAACTCGCTTGCCGTGCATATTCGTGAACGCTTGTTTGGTGATGAAGTCACGCCTCGACAGAAGCCAGGGAACAGCCCAGTCAAAGACGCGGAAGCTTTGGGACGCGTCCTTGGTGCTCTGGGTGGGTCACGCCTTTCAAACAACCTGAACCAGCTTGCCAAGGCTGTTAACACGGGCTCGCTGCCAGTGACACCAGAAACCGAAGCCGATCTCGTCGAAGCCTGTCAGGAGGTCAAAGCCTTGCGTGCCGACCTGCTGCGTGCGCTCGGCAAATTGCCGGGAGCATCGCCATGATCCTGAAGGCCAAAGAACGTGGTGATGCTGGCCAGCTTGCGCGATACCTCTTGGCAACTCGTGACAATGAACATGTCGAACTGCACCAGGTTGCGGGCTTCACGAGCGATGACTTGATCGAAGCCTTCCAAGAAGCCGATGCCATTGCTCGCGGGACACGTTGCAAAAACTATCTGTTCTCGATGAGCCTGAATCCGCCCGAGGGTGCTCACGTTGAAACGGAAGTATTCGACAAGACGGCAGACCTGATCGAGAAGAAGCTCGGGCTGGACGATCAGCCGCGCGCCATCGTCTTTCATGAAAAAGACGGCAGACGCCATGCGCATGTCGTCTGGTCACGCATCGATACAGAACAGATGCGGGCCATTAACCTTCCGCACTTCAAGTCGAAGCTAAAGGATGTCTCGCGTGAGCTCTTTCTTGAGCATGGCTGGGACATGCCGCGTGGGTTGCAGGATTGGTCATTGCGTGACCCAGAGAACTGCACGCGCGAAGAATGGCAGCAAGCCAAGCGTGCGGGCGTTGATCCGCGTGAGATAAAGGCTGTCTTTAAGCAAAGCTGGGAGGCTTCGGATAGTCGTGCTTCGTTCGAGAGTGCCCTCAACGAACGGGGCTTCTGGCTCGCACGCGGTGATCGGCGCGGCTATGTCGCGCTCGACTATCGCGGGGAAGTTTATTCGCTTTCACGTTACGCCGGGGTGAAGACAAAGGAGCTCGAAGCACGCCTTGGAGATCGCCGCGCTTTGCCTTCCGTCGATGAAGTCAAAGCAGAAATCTCGCGACGACTTTCACCTAGACTCGAAGGGTTCATCAGAGAAGTCGAAGCAGAGGCCAAGCAACGCATGGCGATGCTCGACTTCCGCAAAGGTGAGTTGCTAGCGCGTCATAAAGAAGAGCGAAGCAGGCTGTGGGACGCTCACGAAAAACGCTGGTTGGCAGAAACCAACCAAAGAGCACGGCGAATGCCACGTGGCTTTTCCGGTATCTGGCACCGCCTGACAGGTCAGTATCGTCAAACCAGAGAAAAGAACGAACGAGAGACGATTGAAGCGTGGCAGCGCGACCGTGCCGAGAAGGACACCTTGATTTTCAAACAGCTAAAAGAGCGAGAAGCCCTTCAGTACGATATCAAGCGTCACCGCGCGCGTTCGAGCGAAACGCTTATGCAGCTGCGCGCAGATGTTGCGAACTACACCGCTTCAGATTACGATCAAGAGCTTCAACGGCGAAAGAGCGAAATTGAACAACGGCGCCCTACAGTTCGGCTTAGTCGCGATTTTTAGTCGAAGCAGTGCTCGCAGACCTGAAAAGACTGATCCAATTGAGCACCGCATAAAGGCCTACAGCGTGTTCAATATATACCTAAGATACTATGGAAAAGCTTTACGCCAGCAACAATTACCGCGACTGTAGCGGAAGTGTAGAAGAAGATTGACTTCTCTGTTTCAATTGAGAGCGCCATGATTTGAAGTGCTAGACGTCGTATAGTTCGCAATACGACGACTGATAAACAACCAATAACGAGCATAATCCAATATATTGTCGTTGGGATTAATGCGGTTGCAGAATAGAATAGAATACTTCCGATAGTTTGGACGGAAAACAAGGCGGCTATTACTAAGTCTTGCTCTACACCTTCCTCAAAGCTCATTGGTGCGCCGGTATTTCTGTCAATGGCAGTCCAAACTGGACTTATCCCTATGGATTTTCTGAATCCTTCGAATGGATCAAGGGCTAGTAGGTTCCAGACATCAAAAATCACAAACAGACACAACAGGTAACATGCAAAGGCTAGCGAAAATGCAGCCAGCATATCTAAGGTTACTATGGCTACTCTCCTAAATATAGCGCGAGACTCTATAAACTTCTTGGCAAGCTTGTATGTTATAAAGACCGAAGCAACATCAAAAAGTGCGTTCAATGGAAGGAGCAAATAAAGTTTTAGTGCGCGTAATTGATAGTAAATTATCTCCCAAGTATTCCCGCCAACTAGCACCGCAATCTCTTCTTCACCACTAGGCGGGTTTTTCGATATCTCTCGATGAATTAAATCTTCGAAGAAGTACTCAACTGCAAAAAAATGTATAAAATACGGAAGCAGTAAGCACGATAGTGTCAAAACAAAACTTCCAAGCGAAATCCTCAAAATAACGGAAATTTTTGATAATTCACCTGGTGCAAGAATCTTACGAACTGTGCGTACAAGTTGTCCGGCAATGTCACCAGGTAGATCGGAGACTTTCAGGTCTTCTACGTAAACCCAATACTCTGTAAGTTTGCTTTTGAGCCAGTTCTTTTGACGATCTAGCAGCAGCTTGTCCAAGCCATATCCAACAGCTACAATTGCACCACAAATTATGGCAATATCAAGCGTACCAACTTCCACCAGTTTACTTCTTTCGCATCGATATCATCTATCAACCAAAGCAATATACATTCATGTTCGCATCGGCGCTCGCTACACGTCAAGAACGGAAAAATAGTTGCCTGAGTCTGTTGTGTTAACCTTCTAAGCCCTGGCGGCCCTGAAAGCCAACTAGGAAGGTAAGAGGGCGCCTATGCGCGCCTCTCGGTGATCGTTTCGGGAGCATCTTCGCGTGGAAGGCGTAGAACGATGCGGCCATTGATCGGGCAGGTTTCCAACTGCAGCGTGAAGCCTTTGTCGTCCTTGTGCGACCATGCTGCGCCGACTTTGTTCCAGTAGGATTTGTCGCCTTTTTCGGTGACGTGCCAGGCTAGGTAGTCGGGGGCGTTTAGGGCTTGGGTTTTGGTGTTCTTTTCGCGTGCCATGATGTCTTCTCCTTTGTTCGGGTTGGCTTGCTAACGCCCTCCCGTCAGGCCGAAGGCCAAGGCTCGGAGTTCATGGACAACACGGCTGGCATAGCCAGGTGGTGCGGGCCGTCCATTGAAATCTGATGCCGCATTCGGTCAGGGATTCTTGGGTGAACTAGTGCAAGCCTTCCCAGAACAGTGAGAAGCAAGTTAAGCATGATGTAGAACACAGACGCCTGAGCCCTTACGCGCTGATCACAGATGCCATCGCCTCACTCGTCCGATTGCGACAGCCCATGAAGTCGATTTCGCGCTGAATAGACCGCACGCGACGGAGGAGAATAGCTGCCATTTAACTTCCTGCGGGATATCCATTCCGTTCCAATTGTCTGTACTTGATGCAGCTTCAATTGCTCGAAGCGTTTTGAGTGCATCCTTTCCTCATGTCGAGAAAGACACCCGATCCATCAGAGCCTTGTTGAGGGCCAATGATGATGTGCGGGGCCGAAAGGCCCTGAGCGGTTCGGGGCCTCCTTGAACAAGAGGAGGATACGATGAAACTCGTCTCACGATTTGAAGCGGCAACACTTGGTACCGCAGAACTATTCGGATTGCGCAAGAAAGCCTTCATTGCTTTTTCAACTGCGCCGCGTGGTTCTCAAGAACAGCGTGATGCCCTTGCGTCCATGCATGCTATCGAAAACGAGTTGGCTGCCCGAAAGCCAACGCCATAAATCTCTACCGGCTGGCCGACTGGCCAGCCGAAATTTTTCGTGTCTCAGAACAAGGTCATCTGCGCGTTGCTCCAGCGCGTGCGTTCGGCCTCATGGTCAAGCCATGCGGTGACAAAAGCTACCGCGCCGCCATGCTCGGCGACTGTTCCTTTTTCCAAGAAGTGCGACCGATAGCCTGTCTCAGTAACGGGGAGTTTCTCTTTGTTCTTGGTATGAAGTTCGATGTGGTCAACCATGCCGAATTTCTCGGGCGTGAAGGTGATTTCGATTTCGACACTACGCCATGTGATGATGTGCTGTTCCATGTCTTTGCCTCCTCCTTGCGGGGAGCCGCCGCTTACGTGGCGACTCCTTCTTTGGTCTCGGATGTTTGGAAGCCGTTCAGGTAGTCAGCTGCTTTTTGTGCATGCGCCGCTGCTGCGAATATCGCGCGCTTGTCACTCTTAAGGACTTTGAGCCAGCTTTGAATATAGGCCGCATGGTCGATGCCAGCTTCTGGCGTCAGACCAAGGTCAGCACATAGAAATGCTGCGCCTAAGCGCCAGAGCAACTTTCCCAATTTGTTAATGCAACCGCGCTCATATTTGCTTCCGAGGTTGCCCAAGGCAGGGGACCCACCAGTAGCCAAGGCCCCCCCTGTTTGGTTTGCAGAGCGGTTTCAAAAAATTTCCAATTTCATTGAAAAAGTGTTGCATAGTCAACGTTCGAGCACTGCCCGATCCGGATGAACGGTTCTGTCGGTTTGCTGGGTCGCATCCACCACCATTTAAACAATGCACGTGCTCGATGGGATTGTCCTTGTGGCAACTCTCTCTACATTCTCAGCGGCTGACATTTCGCGCGTATGGATTGCGATTTGTCCATCCACTTTCCCAATGCAAAGCGATGCAACAGCCATTTATGGCCGATAATCATTAAGTTCGTCTCGGGGTCAAAGCAGGGGGCACGACGAGCCGCGTGCGCGCGTTGAGCGGGGCGAGTTTTGGTGGGTACCCTGCGTCCAAAAGAGCGTAATCTGATGACAATACGCCGCAAAAATCAGAATATTCTTATGAATTTCACAATAATATACACCAATAAATACTTATTGACATAATGAAATTCAGTACACATGTTTGATTCATTATTGGGAATCGTGAGGCATTCATGTCTGAAAAGCGTGAAAAATTTGTAAAACTTGCAGAGGGAAGGACGCGTACCGCGTTGGATGCAATACGGAAGATCGGGAACCTCTCAAACAAGAGGGCCTATGACTACGACGAAAAAGACGTGAAGAAGATAATCAAAGCCCTTCGAGAGGCTACCAGCGAACTTGAAAGAAAATTCAACCCATCCTCTTCCAGCGATTCCGACACTTTTAAGCTTTAGGATACCAGTATGAGTGCCGAGCCACTTCAAATTGATAACGACCGTTTCTTAATCAACCGTCTAATTGAGCAAGCACCAACCCATACTCTCGTGCGGGAATTCTTTATGAACGCTCAAGAGAACGCCGCCTTGGCTCCAGAAGGCGAAAGAACAGTCCGAGTCTACCCAACGAATATCGAGGGTGTCCGAAAACTCACTTTCTGGAATACGGGGCCGGGGATGAGTGAGAGTGACTTGCGCGTAGCAACCAACCTGTCGTCATCAATAAACAAGCAACTGGCGCTGGACGAGAACTTTGGTATCGGAGCGAAGGTTTCAGGGTTAACCATAAATCCTGAGGGCATACGATATCGGTCTTGCAAAGATGGAGTGATCCATGAAGTCACTATTGGTTACGATGATGAACTGAAGACATATGTAAGATTTCCGGTGCAGTTCGACGATGGAAAAGAGGACACTGTGTATGACGTTACTTGGGCTGCGACCTCAGAGGGAATGCCGAAAAACATCGACTGGACCGAGGTTGTCCTGCTTGGCGAGGATCGCGAACACGACACCGTTGAGCGCCCGATAGGAAGAGATGTCGCGGTAGATCGAAGCTACGTCACAACTCAGATTTTTCAGAGGTTTGCCGAATTCCGGCCGGGTGTTGAAGTGTTCATCAATACTGCCATGACGAAAGGCGGGGGGAAGAACGAAGAAGGTAGGTTTCGCTCCCTGAAACCACTCGCGTCCGTGATCCCATCTTTGCCACACGCTGAGCAGGTGACTTGCCCAGAGACAGGTGTGATCGTTCACTACGTGCATGATCCGAAGCATCTCAACCACGGGCACACGTTAAGCTCTTTGAAGAACCCAGCAACGCAGTCAACGACCTTTTGTGCGTTGGTTCACAAAGGTGAACGCTATGACTTAAAAAACAAAAAGCGTTGGTCTGCCGCCGCTCCAAACTTTGGAATTCCGTTTGGTTCGACAGTGCTGACAGTAGAGATCATGTTGCCTGAAGAAATGGCACTTCCCAACCAGTACCGAGATGGCCTTACTTCGCCTAGTGATCGTTCCGCCTTAACGATTGAACACTTCGCTGCACAAGTGAGGGAGCTTATGCCGCAGTGGGTGAAGGAAGTTATCAAAGATGCGCATCCACCGAGCGATGACAACCTTGATGACCTCCAAAAGGACCTTCAGAAGTTGCTGGATGAATTCAAAGTTCCGACAGTCGCATTCTCGCCTTCAAAGGCGTTGCCGGACCGTGTCGATCTGTTTGATCAAGGTACAGATGAAACTGAGCCTGCGGAAACGGAGGGTGTGGACGACGATGTCGACGGCATATTTGATCGCATCAACGAACGATCCAAACGTGCCATTCCGCGTCGTGTGCGAAGGGCTCCAGATGGAGCCAAGCTGTCTAAAGAAACCAAAGCACTAGAACGAGTGCCCCAGATAGAAATCTTGGTAAAGCCCGAAGAAATTGAAGCTAAAGGCATCAAAGGGCGCGCTGGAAAGTTCTATAAGGACGCTCAAACACTATTCGTTAATGGCAAGTATTCTGCAGTCGACAGAATGGCCTCGGAGCTTGAGTTGTCGTTCTCGGGACAGGTGGAAGCTGAGATGCTTCGCAAGTTGGTGTTGCAAGCTGCGCAGCGGTTCACTGCCTTTAGGGTTGGAAAAGCAACGTGCTACGCTATCAGCAAGAGACTAGCGGAAGATTGGTCTGTCGATGACCTCGACCGGGCCACTTCGCCAGAGTCTTTGAGCGTGGCGGCTGACGACTACCGTCAAAGCCTCAATGCAGCTCGAAAATGGATGCGGACTGAGTTGAAGGCGGATTCAAATACTGTAGAGACGTCCGAGCCTGTATGAGCTAGGTTTTCCCTTAGGTCGTACGATACTTGTCCGGGCCAATACCTGATCAAGGCTACTTCCGCCGCTGTGATGCGGGCGCTGCAGCCCATCAGTTACCCGGCAGTAGCGCCAGATCAGGTCAAGGTGTCATTTGCCGACACGCCAAACTGTGAGAATGCGAAGGAGATTGGACTTATCCCGCAAGTTGGGTCGAACAAGTATTCTCAGACGAGGGCAATCAACGAAATCAAACGGCAAGCTGGATCACGGGGCGCTAACTTGGTGTTACTTCAAACACGGGCGACGAGCCTCTTAGGTGACATGCTCATAGACGCAGAGATGTACCGCTGCCTTTAGTATAGAATTGGATTTGGGCCGCGTTAGCGGCCCTTCTTCGTTCGGGGTCTAGCCGACCAGCCTAACGCGGGCTAGGAGCCACAAACTTCGCCACCTTGTTCAGTGCTTCCAGCTTTTCGGCAAGCAGATCATCACCACCGTATTCCGCTTCGGTCGGGTCCGCATCCTCCAACCGCCCCGCAATCAAACGGCGAATTTCTGGGTCAATCTTTGCGCGGCGGGCCGCATCGGCCCAGCTATGGCGCAGGCTGTGGAATGTCATTCCATCGTCGGTCAATTCGAGAGGCTTGCGAACCTTTCTTGCGAAGCGGTGCCCATAGTTGGTCATGAACCGGCCCCGCTTGTCGGTGCTGACCTCTTGCGTCTTCGTTTGCTTGCGCTTGTCTGTGTAGTTCTCCAACCACAGCATGCGCCCACCCGCTTCGCGGCGCTTTGCTACGTAGTCAAGAAACCCGGCTTGAACCAATGCATCAGGTACTGGAACGGTACGAAGGCTATGGTAATTTTTCACCTTCTGATCCGGGTCCAAATCGGTGATGCGGATGCACCAATGGTTACCGATCTGCACAATGTCATCAATGGTAAGTTGCCCTAGCTCTTCCTGCCTAGCGCCGGTGTAAGCGGCTATGAGTGGAATCCAGTGGTCCAAGGTGGAATGATCAAAGGTTGAGCGCGTATAATCGATGATCTTGCCAACCTGTTCAGGCGTGAATGGTGTTCGAGACTTTTCTTTCCGCTCACTTGCTCGCTGCTTCGGCTTGTCCGTCGTGTATCCTGCGAAAGGGTCGGCAGGCAGAACGCCTAGCCTATCAACCGCGTAAGCGGTCAGGCTCTTCATGTGGAAAAGGGCGGTTTCCCGACTCTTTAGGCCGATGGGCGCTTTTCCGTCTTTCCGGCCCTTCTTGATCGACTGATGGAGCGTTAGACGCCGGTGCTCACCAACCGCAGGGGGAAGCTTTTTCAGAGCTTCATCAAACTGGTTCAAATGCTCGCGCTTGATCTGATCTAGTTGAATATCGCCGTGAAGCTCATTCCACCGACGCAGCGTATACATAACCTTTTCGCGGTTTTGGGGCGTGTAGTCTTTGGAATCAAGAAAGCGCTCGGCTACGTCGCTCAGGCCCACGACTCCTTCATCCGTGCCTTTGATCGGTTCCGGAACTTCAATCTTGAGCGAGTTTGCTATCCGCTTGGTGCCGCGAATTTCTGCTACCAGAGCTTGCCGATATGCCGCGTTAGCGGCGATTTCTGCGCGGTGTTGGATTTCAGACATGAGGTCCGCGTCTTCTTCGTCCTCTAAATGTCCTGTCGCACCTTCACCCGCCGTCAGAAACGCAGCGACCTTTCTAAGCTCGGCAATGTGGCTCGGGATTTCGCCTGTACCACCGATGGCGTCCAGTGCAGCCTTTTGATCATCCGTTAGGAGTTTGGACAATCTTTCCCGGTCTTCCTCACGCGCGCGGTCTTCAAGCTGCTGATCGAATATTGTTCGTTGAAAACGAACCTTGGCCTCAGCTTCCTTGGGATCGGAGGTTTTCATTGTGCCCCGAAAAGCTGCCTTATTGTCGTACAGGTCGCGGATGGTCGTCGGAATCGGTAGGTTGAAATGGTAGGTCGTGCCGCGCTGTTGCGTTCCGGGGACCTTTGGGAGTTTGTAAGCTGGCATGAAATCAGTGCTCAAAGAGATGTATTGTGTTAGCCGACGCTAGCACAACAACTAACACAACAGATAGCGCACGCAGCTCAGCTAGCGGCCTGTTTTTGCTTAAGATATTGATATGGATGGAAAGTTTATGGTGCTGCTGGAGAGAATTGAACTCTCGACCTCTCCCTTACCAAGGGAGTGCTCTACCTCTGAGCTACAGCAGCGCTGTGGGCGGGTGATTAGACTTAAACTAAACGCGGCGCAAGGGTGTCTGGACGGTTTTTTTCCACTGCTGTAGAGAAAGACAATGGCAGACAAAAATTCACCCAAAAAACACGGCAAATCCGGGGAAACGCGCGAGGAGCGTTTGAAGGCGGCTCTGAAGGCGAATATGGCGCGGCGTAAGGCACAGGCGAAAGCGCGGGCAGCGTCCGGGCACAAGGCCGACAAGGACGAGGGATAAGAGCAGATGGATTCGATTCTGGTGACGGGCAACGGCCCGCTGAGTGGGCAGATTCCCATTGCAGGGGCGAAGAATGCGTGCCTGACGCTGATGCCTGCGACGTTGCTCAGCGAAGAACCGCTGACGCTGACCAATGCGCCGCGCCTTAGTGACATCAAGACAATGACCGCATTGCTTCAATCTCTTGGGGCTGAAGTGTCCGCATTGCAGGATGGGCAGGTGATTGCGATGTCGAGCCACAGCCTGACCAGCCATGTTGCTGATTATGACATCGTTCGTAAGATGCGCGCTTCGAATCTGGTGCTCGGACCCTTGCTTGCGCGGTTTGGGCAGGCAGTTGTCTCGTTGCCCGGTGGCTGCGCGATCGGCGCGCGCCCGATGGATTTGCATGTCGAAGGGTTAGAGGCGCTGGGTGCCGAAATCGAGTTGAAAGATGGCTATCTACACGCCAAGGCACCCGGTGGTCTGAAAGGTGCCGTGCACGAAATGCGATTTGCCTCGGTTGGTGCGACTGAGAATATCGTCATGGCTGCCACGCTGGCTAAGGGTACGACTGTACTTAAGAACGCTGCGCGCGAGCCTGAGATTGTCGATCTGGTGGAATGCCTGCGCAAGATGGGCGCGCAAATTTCCGGTGAGGGTAGTTCGACCATCGAAATTCAAGGTGTCGACCGGCTGCACGGTGCCACCCATCAGGTGGTGACCGACCGGATCGAGTTGGGCACTTATATGCTGGCCCCTGCGATCTGCGGAGGCGAGGTCGAGCTGTTAGGTGGCCGTATGCGGCTGGTTGAGAGTTTTGCTGCCAAGTTGGATGCGGCAGGGGTCAGTGTGGCAGAGACCGACAAAGGCCTGAAAGTGACGCGCAAGAACGGGCGCGTAAGCTCGGTTGATGTTGTTACCGAACCGTTCCCCGGATTTCCAACCGACTTGCAGGCGCAGATGATGGCGCTGATGTGTACAGCTGAGGGAACTTCGGTGCTTGAGGAACGCATCTTTGAAAATCGTTTCATGCACGCCCCCGAATTGGTGCGCATGGGTGCGAATATTGAGGTGCATGGTGGCACGGCCACCGTCACCGGGGTTGAGCGCTTGAAAGGCGCGCCGGTGATGGCGACCGATCTGCGGGCTTCGGTCTCGTTGATCCTTGCCGGATTGGCGGCGGAAGGTGAAACGGTGGTCAGCCGGGTCTATCATCTGGATCGCGGATATGAACATGTGGTGCGCAAGCTGGAAGGCGTGGGCGCAAAGATCGAACGGATTAAGGGTCAATGACAGACGCGAGTTTCAAAGACGGCCGTGAGGCACCGCTGAACCTTGGGGCCGAGGATGCCGATGACCTGCAGGTTATCGCGACCCTGACGCAGGACGCGATTTTTCCGGTCACCGAGATGACATGGCGCCCATCCGAGCGTCGCTTTGCCTTGTTGCTGAATCGCTTTCGGTGGGAAGACAAAGATGCCGCTGCCCGGCGAGGCCGCGCATTCGAACGAGTGCAGGCAGTATTGGTGTTTGATTCCGTTTTGTCCGTGGCCAGCCAAGGTATCGACCGCAGCGATAAGGATATGATCCTGTCCCTGTTGTCGATTGAATTCGAGCCCGCAGAAGATGGCGCCGGTCAGGTGTTGCTGACGCTCGCTGGCGATGGTGCGATACGGCTGTCGGTCGAGGTGATAGACGTTACGCTCAAGGACGTTACTCGCCCATACATCGCGCCCTCGGGCCAGGCTCCGCAGCACCCTGAGTGAACAATAAACGTGGCATCGCTCAGGCGTTTTCGAACCCATCTGAGGGTCTAGGATTACGACCCGCAACTGTTTTTGATGTGTTCGGTATAAGCCGGACTCTGACCCGTTCGATCCGCGATCTGTGTCAGGCGGATCATCGGGATGACCCCATGAAGCTTGCCCTATGGACCGCCAACAAGGATCCGGCTGCGATCCGAGACTGGATCGATGCCGGAGCCTCTCTGTGGGTCGCGACAAAAGGGGAGGAGGTTGTAGCGGTTGGCGGACTGCGTGCAGAGGGTGAGATTTCATTACTCTATGTCGACCCAGATCACTCTGGGCAACGAATTGGCGCAACTCTTCTGCATCGGTTGCAGGATGAATTGCGCGCGCAAGGTTGCACAGAGGCGCATTTGCGTGCGACCAAAACCGCACATGGGTTCTATGTCGCGCAGGTTTGGCAGGATGCTGGAGACCCCACCGAATGGAACGGCATTCCGCAATATCCAATGCGCAAATCGCTGCATCCAGTGGGCTAAGGGTTGAGGCCACGCGGTCCCGGCGATAAGACCCGTTGAAACGCCTTCGGAGTACCCTACATGCCCGTTTTCCTCGATACGACTGCAGCTGATTTCGAGCCCGCTTTTCAGTCGCTGCTATCCGCAAAACGCGAGGACAGCCCCGATGTGGACGCGGTCGTGGCACAGATCATCGACGATGTGCGCGCCCGAGGCGACGCGGCGGTGATTGAACTGACCGCGAAATTCGACCGTCTCGAGCTGACACCCGAGACCATGGCCTTCTCTGCAGATGAGATCGCTGAAGCCGTCGCGCGGGTTACGCCAGAGGATCGCGCAGCGCTGGAACTGGCGGCTGACCGCATCAGGGCCTACCACGAAAAACAGATGCCCGAGGGCCATCGGTGGACTGATGAGGCCGGGGCGACGCTCGGCTGGCGCTGGTCCGCGGTGTCGGCTGCGGGGCTCTATGTGCCGGGAGGACTGGCGTCATACCCCTCATCGGTTCTGATGAACGCAATTCCCGCGAAAGTGGCGGGCGTGGGCCGGCTGGCGATCGTCGTTCCAACACCTGACGGTCAGGCGAACCCGTTGGTCCTGCTGGCGGCGCAGCTGTCGGGTGTGGATGAAATCTATCGTATCGGAGGTGCGCAGGCCGTGGCCGCGCTGGCATATGGCACCGAGACTATTGCGCCGGTCGACAAGATCACCGGGCCGGGCAATGCCTTTGTTGCGGCTGCCAAACGCCGCGTTTTCGGCAAAGTTGGCATCGATATGATCGCCGGTCCCTCGGAAATTCTGGTCATTGCCGACAGGGACAACGACCCCGACTGGATCGCTTTGGACCTGCTCAGCCAGGCCGAACATGACGAAAGCGCGCAATCGATTCTTATTACTGACGCCGCCGATTTCGGTGAGGCCGTTGCCCAAGCCGTCGAGAAACGCCTTGAGACCCTTCAGCGCCGTACCATCGCAGGTGCCAGTTGGCGTGATTTCGGCGCGGTGATTACCGTGCGTGATCTGAATGAGGCCGCCGCATTGTCCAATCGTATCGCCCCCGAGCATCTGGAACTCTGCGTGTCCGACCCAGAGACTCTGAGCCAGAAAACCATCCACGCAGGTGCCATCTTCCTCGGCCAGTATACGCCCGAAGCCATCGGCGACTATGTCGGCGGCCCTAATCATGTGCTGCCAACCGCACGTTCGGCACGATTCTCGTCAGGACTCAGCGTGATGGATTTCCTCAAACGAACCACGCTCAGCCAAATGACGCCCGAGGCTCTCCGCATCATCGGTCCGGCGGCCGAAATGCTTGCGAAGTCGGAAAGCCTTGAGGCGCACGGATTATCGGTTACGGCACGCCTGAACCGGTTGAACGGTTGATGTGACGCAATGACTTGAGGGCGATGCCACTTCTGTGCGTTGCCCAATGGAATCCGTTGTTATAGGTCTGTGCAGACGTAAGGATTGTGACTGTTAAGATGACCCGTATCTCGCATATCGAACTGGATGACCGGAACCTACCCCCGCCGACCCCCGAAATCGAGCAGGAGCGCAAGGTCGCCATCTATGATCTGCTTGAAGAGAATTCGTTCACCCTTCCTTCACGCGACGACCGGATAACCCCGGACGGGCCATACCACGTGCAACTGTCAATCCGTGACAAACGTCTGGTATTCGACATTGAAACCGAGGCGAGCGAGAAGGCGGCTGAGTTTCATCTGTCGCTGGGGCCGTTCCGCCAAGTGGTCAAAGACTACTTCCAGATTTGCGAGAGCTATTTCAACGCGGTGAAGAACCTGCCGCCCAGCCAAATCGAAACCATCGATATGGCCCGGCGCGGTATCCACAACGAAGGTAGCCGCGTGCTACAGGAACGGCTGGAAGGCAAAGCCGATATCGACACCGACACCGCCCGCCGCCTGTTCACGCTAATCTGCGTGCTGCATTTCGGAGGCTGACGGGTGACGTCTCTGCCGCAGTCCATTCTGTTCTGTTGCGACCACAATTCGGTTCGGTCCCCCATGGCCGAAGGCATCATGAAGAAATTTTATGGGACTGGCACCTATGTGCAATCCGCGGGTGTCCACGGTGATCTTGATATCGACGGCTTCTGCATAGCTGTCTGTCAGGAGATCGAAGTCGAGTTGTCCCGCCACCGTTCGCGATCATTCGACGAGATGGAGGAATGGGGCGACGATCTCAGCTCGTTTGACCTGATTGTGGCCCTATCGCCAGCCAGCCAGAGAAAGGCGCTGGAACTGACCCGGTTTTTTCACCTCGATGTCGATTATTGGCCAATTATGGACCCTACCGGATTAGGCGAATCCCGCGAAGAAAAGCTACGTCACTATCGACAGACCCGCGATCAGATCATTTCGCATCTGAAAGACCGCTGGGGCGAACCGACGGAGTGAACATGAACCCAACTGTAAAAACCTATTTTGATGCCTTCAATGCGGGTGATGTGGAAGGCATGTTGGCCTGCCTCTCCGATGACGTGGCCCATCATGTGAACGAAGGTCAGATACGCGTCGGCAAAGAGAGATTTGCCACCTTCTGCGCCCATATGAATCGTTGCTACCGCGAGAACCTGACCGATATCGTGATCTTCGAGGCCGAGCACGGCGCCCGCGCCGCCGCCGAGTTTATCGTCAACGGCACCTATCTGGAAACCGATGAGGGGTTGCCTGAGGCGCATGGCCAGACCTATCGCCTGCCTGCGGGTTCGTTCTTTGACCTCAGGGATGGCAAGATCACTCGCGTGACGACCTACTACAATCTTGCTGACTGGACCAAACAGGTTTCAAATGGCTGAGATCACGGATGTCCGCCCCTTGACCGGAGCGGCACTTGAGGCTGCGCTGGACGATGTGGCGCGCCTGCGGATCGAGGTGTTCCGGGTTTGGCCATATCTCTATGATGGCGATTTGGCCTATGAACGGGAATACCTGCGATCCTATCGGGACAGTGACAGGGCTATCGTTGTCGGTGCCTTTGATAGCGACAGGTTGGTCGGTGCCTCGACCGGGGCCCCCCTGATCGATCATGCTGACGACTTCGCCGCAGCCTTTGCAGAGACGGATCTGGACCTTTCAAACATCTTCTACTGCGCAGAGTCCGTGTTGTTGCCGCGCTACCGAGGACAAGGCGTAGGGCATAAGTTCTTTGACCTGCGCGAGCAACATGCGCGTGCGTTGGGCTTCACCAAATGCACCTTCTGCAGCGTCCAGCGCCCCGATAACCACCCGATGCGACCCGCCGATTACCGTCCGCTTGATACCTTCTGGCGCGGGCGGGGATACACGCCGTTACCGGGGGTGGTAGCGCAGTTCTCGTGGAAGGATGTGGGCGAGGAGTTTGAAAACCAAAAACCATTGCAGTTTTGGATTCGTGATCTGTAAAATGCTTGAGGGCAAGCTGCCCACTTGCCCCGATTATCGCCACCCAATACCATCGTGACATGTGTGGTAAGTTTGCAGCCGGTCACCTGACGCAGCGCGAGATGTTGGCGATACTCGAGAATTTTCTCTACGGAAAAGTTTCGCCTCATTTGCCCGACCAGTTGCCAACAGGTGGCTATAATGTTTCCCCGACCAATCAGATCGGTATGATCCGGTGGGCGAATGGTACCGCAGAACTGACAACCGCACGCTGGCAGTTGAAGGACCCGCGTAGCGCGAAGCCCGTCATAAACGCGAAGATTGAAAATGTAAGTTTCTGGCAAGATTACTGGGACAACGGCCGCTGCTTGATCCCGGCGTTGGGGTACTATGAGTGGCCAAAAGACCAGGGCCATGATTGCCCGGTCTTT
The DNA here is from genome assembly GCF_056533505.1 of Ruegeria sp. G2. NCBI lineage: Bacteria > Pseudomonadati > Pseudomonadota > Alphaproteobacteria > Rhodobacterales > Roseobacteraceae > Ruegeria > Ruegeria sp. G2. The sequence goes on from NZ_JBQFON010000006.1 coordinate 243,742, forward strand.
GTTACCGTCAAGCGCAACGCACCTACCATGTTCTTCGCTGGTTTTGTTCGAACACAAGACGGAAGTCACAATTGTTCGATTCTAACCCGTCAGCCAAGCCCGCAGATTGCCCATATTCACAGTCGTATGCCGGTCATCCTGACGCCTGATGAGATTGAAAGCTGGTTGTCAGGGGTAACGACACCCCAGGACGCTCAGAAATCGCTTGGAGCAGGTTACGAGGGCCGCTTCGAGTTTCACACTGTAAGACCGATTAAGCGCGATAGCGAAGGCGAAGAAATGATCGAGCCATATTCCCCGCCGGTTCAGACGGCGTTTGATTTTTGATTGAACCAAAGCGTAAGTCGCCGTCCGGTGAACCTGGCTGGTTATTATGGAGCTGAATGTATTGTGTGGTGCCACGGCATAGAGCTTTGCGATCCGGCGAGTGCCTCGCTCGTGCCATCCATGATAAGCAAGCAAACGCGGCGCCGAATGCCCAGCCGAGCACAATCTCGGGCACCTCTACGCCGCCAAACCCGATTTGGTGACGTTCTACAAGTGGATTGATCCTACAAACAGCATGTATCGGGGAATCGGAAAATGTCGCGAAACAAGCATTATTCGTGTACCAAGCCGAACCGCTCCCGCATAACCTTACTTGAAGCTGCGGCTGTCCTTGATCTGGTCCCAAGCCCAGACGACCTCTTGCAACTGTTCTTCCTGCGACCGGTCACCACCATTCATGTCAGGGTGTAGCACCTTGATCAGTTTCTTATAAGCCTTCCGGATTTCAGCCTTGGACCAGCTGTCCTGAGCTTCGAGAATCTCGATCGCGCGGCGTTCGGTGGGGGGCAGGCGGCGGCCGCCAGAGTTGGCACGGCCGGGGTTCTTAGTGGCGTTTTCGCCCAGAACCTGATGCGGGTCCTCGATGCCCAGGCGTGCCCATGCTCGTGCTTCGGGGTCACCCATGGGTTTGGTCTCACGCTCCCACACTTTGTCCTTCGAGCGCTGTGCGTTCAACTCGGCCTCGGTGGTGCCGTCGAAGAAATTCCATTTCTGGTTATATTCGCGCACGTGTTGCTGGCAGAACCAGAAAAAATCATCCAGAACATCAGGTGCCTTGGGCGCGCGGAACTTGCCGGCCTCTTCGCAACCCTCGTGATCGCAGATTCGTACCGAAGTTTCGGACGCACCCGACATGCCTCGGCGCCCGCGCGGCTTCTTTTTCTTAGCGCTGGACACGGACATATCGAACCCGAAGGGATCTGACTTTACCATCTGCACAACCTCACGAAGGCATCTTTTCGACTCGGAGGCAGCAGTTTAATCTAAGCAGCCGAAAGTAGAAGAGGGGAACGGCAATTTATTTGCCGTTGAGCAAAAAAATGAGCGTGACCGACGAAATCCGTAACCGATTGCAGGCAGCATTTGATCCGACTGAGCTTGATGTAGTCGATGATAGCGAAAGCCACCGCGGTCATGCTGGTTATCAAGAGGGTGGAGAGAGCCATTTCAACGTACGCATCCGGTCTGAAGCCTTCACTGGCCAATCTCGTATCGCCCGCCATCGCGCGGTTCATAAAGCGTTGGGAGACATCGTGCCGCGTATTCATGCGCTGGCGTTGGATATTGATGTATAGCGGTCAAAACCTCGGGCGTAGTCAAATTTGCGCGTGTCCGAATTTGGTTGACCCGCCAGAATCGCCAACTGCAGAGCTAGAATGATTGGGTTGGCTTGATACACAGCCCACTTTCAGAGGCAAAATAGCTGATCTCGAATTTATTGCAGATTTAACCTCGATCAAAGAACTGCAATTCACCGCTCTTTAAATTCGCCACGTCGATCTCTGGCCTGCCAGAGCGATCGGAGTAATGGATTAAGAGGGCTCAAAATGGCTGACGGGTGTGATTGTGACCGTAACGCTCTCATATATCAAACCGTGGATGCGGCCTTAACCCTTGGCCTGTCGATCACGCACCCAGTTGGTAACACTGAATCCTTACCGCTGCAGCAAGCGATCGGGCGTGTTCTGGCCGAGGAGTGTTACAGTAAGGTCGACATGCCAGCCTTCGACAATTCGGCCATGGATGGCTACGCCATTCGGACTGGCGATCTGGACGAAGGGCTTGAGTTTGAATTGCCGATAGGCGGGCGAATGGCCGCCGGTGATAGCGGAATGCACAACGCACAAGTGGGCAGCGCCTTGCGTATTTTTACCGGCGCTCCGGTTCCAACGGAGTTTGATGCCGTTCTTATGCAAGAGGACTGCAGCGTAATCGCAGACCGCGTCCGATTTTCTCGTCGGCCCAAGCCCGGTCAACACATACGCCGCACGGGCGAGGATTTACAGGTCGGGACCCAGATTCTGTCCCGCGGATGTGAGATTACGGCGCGCGAAGCTGCCGTACTGGCGTCTTCTGGTCACGGGCGCGTCAAGGTATATCGCAAACTGAGGGTGACAATTTTTTCGACTGGCAGTGAGTTGCGCGAGCCGGATGAAGTGCTGGGCCCCGGCCAGATTTACAACTCCAATCGGTATATGCTGTTGGCTTTGTTGAACAAGCCGTGGATTGATTTAACGGATTGCGGCCAGATCGAAGATGACCCCAAACTTCTGAAGCGCGTGTTGGAGGAGGCTTGTGAAACGTCTGATCTAATCGTCACCACAGGTGGCGTTTCGGTGGGGGATGAAGATCATATGCCTCGCCTGTTCAAGGAAATTGGCGGTGAGACTGATGTGATGAAGGTGGCAATGAAGCCGGGCAAGCCAATCATGTTCGGGCGCCGTGGGGATGCGCTATATGTTGGGCTACCGGGCAATCCAGTATCTGCTTATGTCACATGGCAGATCATCGGGTCGCACATAATGGCGCGGAAGGCAGGATTGAGCCACACTCAGCCGGTAAGCGAGCAAGCTGTTCTGGCAGAGCCATTGCAACGCCAAGCAGGTAGGCAGGAATATCGGCCGGTGCGGATTGAAGGCACATCACCAGAGGGGACTCCGCAGTTGCGATGTCTGGCGGCATCCTACAGCGGGCGGGTGGCATTGCTGGCGCAGTCCGACGGGTTGGCGGTAATCCCGGCAGAGATCGCGAACTTGCCTGAAGGGCACCGGGTTGAGTTTTTGAGATTTAATCGACTGTTTTGACGACCGGTAATAAGCTCAGGTCCTTAAACATATAGGTTGTGGGTTCCAGTCGATTTTCGAACGGGTTGCGGCAATAGTTCGGAATTTCGCCAGAGATTTGAAAACCCAGCGACTGGTACAATACCCGTGAAGGATCGGAGCTACGGGTATCCAGAACCAGTAAGGATTTTTCCAGTTCAACCGCCCGTGCTTCCAAAGCGGTCATCAGGGCGCGTCCCAGCCCACGGCGGCGCGCATCGGGGTGGACCAGCAGTTTGGCAACATCTGCACGATGGGGCTGGTTTGGCATTGTGGCTTGAATCAATTGCACTGTACCTTGAATGCGTCCATCACCATAGGCAACGAACAGATCGAGCGTGCCTTGGCGCAGGCCGGGGCGCACCCGATCCCGCCAATAAGTAAGGGCGGCTTCGTGTGAAAATGGCAGGATGAAACCTATGCTGGAACCGGTATGCACGCACCGATGAAGGATATCCGACAAATCCTCCAGTGCGGCATCGAAAAAGGCCTCGGACAAGCGCGAGATCATATTAGCACCAGCAGATAACGCGCGCCTCGTTTCGCCCCGGTTTCAAACCGCGTGGGTCCGGACAAGTGATAGCGCAGACAGTCGCCGCCGCTGAGTGCGTGGCGCACTCCGTCTACTGTCAGCGCCAATTCGCCGTCCAGAACAATCAGATGATGTTCCTGCCCCGGTTTGGGTGGTGTCTCGTAGTTTATGACGGTTTCGCGGGGCAGATGGCCCTCCATCACTTCACCGCTGAGTCCCGTCGCCGGAGGTGAGACCGACCGGCGCGTAAAACCGCTTTCGGCGTCGTGCCATTCGGGTTGCTTTTCAAAAGGCACCTTAGGGTCGAAACTGTCCTCGACCATCATCAACAAGCGCGACATCGGCAAGCTGTACGCCGCACATAAACGTCCAAGGGTTTCGGCGGTTGGGCTAACATCACCATTTTCCATCCGCGAAAGGGTGGCTCGACTGATACCGCTTTGGTCCACCAGTTGTTCAAGCGACCAGCCACGGCCCTGACGCAGCTCGCTCAGACGTTTTGCAAGGCGGTTTGAGAGGTTGTCTAGCATAGATCAAATATGGGAATCATTTTCATAATTGAGAATTATGCCAAAAATAATGTAGTATGCAACAAAAAAGGACGCGGAATATCCGCGCCCTTAACTGCTCGGGTTGCCAGATAACTTACTTCCAGCCAACCTCATTAAAGATTTTTTGCGCCTCGGGGATGTTCTTGGCGACTTCCGAAAGGTTCACCTCATCCGCTTTGAAATTACCCAACGCTGCAACGTTGTCGGCGAGTGCTACACCTTCGACCGCGGGAAACTCATCGTTTCCGTTTGAAAAATATACCTGGGCCTGATCGCTCGCGAGATATTCGAGGAACTTGATGGCATTCTCTTTGTTCGGCGCGTTCGCCGCGACACCTGCGCCCGACAGATTCATATGAGCGCCCTCAGCGCCTTGAGCCGGGAACTGCACGCCGATCATATCGATATCTGCGCTCAGGCCTTTTACGTCTTTGCGCATAGCACGAGCAAAGTAGTAGGAGTTTGAAACAGCGACCTCACACTCGCCGGAAACGATACCGCGCAGCTGGTCGGTGTCACCGCCCTGTGGCTCGCGGGCCATATTGGCGACAACGCCTTCGGCCCATTTCTTGGCTTCTTCCGCACTGTGGTTGGTGATGATCGACGCCAAAAGTGTCTGGTTATATGTGTTGCTTGACGACCGTATACAGATCAGTCCTTCATACTCTGGCTTGGCCAGATCCAGATAGGTGGCCGGGGGATTGGCAACGTCGGCCTTGTCGTAAAAGATGATCCGTGCGCGCTGCGAGAATCCGTACCACTGATTGTCCTGATCCTGCAGATTGGCCGGGATGCGTTCTTCCAGCACTGCACTTTCGATGGGCTGCAGAATACCAGCATTCTTGGCGCGGGCCAGACGTGATGTGTCGACTGTTAGAAGGATATCGGCAGGTGAATTCGCACCTTCAGCTTCCATCCGCGCGATCAACTCATCTGCTTTGCCTTCAATGCGGTTGATGGTGATGCCGGTGGCGTCTTCGAAGTCAGAATACAGGCGCTCATCAGTGTCATAGTGGCGCGAAGAATAAAGGTTCAGCTCACCTTCGGCTGCAGCCGAGGTGGAGATCAGAGCCGTCAAGACGACGGCGATACATGTGGAGGATTTCAGCATGATGTGTCCCAACATTACAATTCGGTGCGGGCGCTTACCCGACTGAAACAGTCAATTAGACGATTTGGCAGGAGATGCAAGCAATTCCGACAAAATTACTTGGTCAAATTGTCGCCGCGCTTGAAGGCTTAAACGATAAGGCATCGGATACTGCAGTTGAGTTGCCAGTGCAGTCATTATTCGGAGTGAACCGCGTAAGCTCTGCGCGTCCCGTTTTATGTTAAATGTATGGGTGATCACGTGCCCTCTGGCCGCAAACGAGACCAATTCAAGTGACATAGCCCTATGTGTTGGGGCTAAATCAAACTTGTAGAACCAACTAAGATCAACCGCTTTAGAGCGATGCTATCATGAACATTTTTTCTAATGCGGCGTCTAAGCATGCCTTGCTCTGATGCGTTCGCAGGTTAACAAATTGGCGTGGTCCACAATACGGCTGACCGCTGTGGAAAATTTGGCATCACTGATCGTCAGCGCGACACGTACCCAATCGTTCAAGCCGTCGCCAAAGGCTGATCCGGGCATGACGGCCACGCCAGCTTGTAGCAGATCCCAGGCGTAGGCCTCTCCGTTTAAACCGGTGGCTGAGACGTTGATAAGTGCAAACATCCCTGCCTCTGGCCGGTGTACTGTCAGCTTCGTTTCGGCGCGCAGTCGCTCGGCCAACAGGGTGGCGCGCGACGCAAATCGTTCAGCCATTTCAGGGGCCACTTCAGATCCGCTTCGGATCGCCAGTTCTGTCATGTCTGCAATAAAAGGCTGGTTCCCGAACAGCATGGTTTCGGAAAAAGGCAGCAAAGCCTCACAAAATGAGACGGGTCCAATACACCAACCGCTGCGGAAGCCCGGGGCCGCATGTGATTTCGAGATCGAAGAAACCGCGATAACGCGATCAGCCAGATTCGACATAGCTAATGGCGAAAAAAATCTCGCGCCTTCATAGACGAGTTCTTCATAGACTTCGTCTGAGATAATCCACAAATCATGTTTGATCGCCAATTGTCCAATCTCGGCAATGTCTGCCTCGGTCAGAATTGCACCTGTGGGGTTGTGTGGTGTGGTTAGTAAAATCGCGCGACTGCACGATGTTATCCGCGGCGCGATGTCCTGCGCCTGCATGCGAAATCCGCATTCAGGTCGAAGCGGAACGGGCACCACGTCAGCGCCAGACGCGCGAATAACCCCTTCGTAAGTCGCATACATCGGGTCCCCGACAAGAACCTCGTCTCCGGTCTGAGCCACCCCGGCCATTACTGCAAACAATGCGGTTTGGGTTCCGGGGAAGCACAAAACACTCTCAGGTTCAAAAACTCGCCCTCGGTTGGCTGTGTAGCGTTCGGCAATCGCTGTAAGTAAACCAGGTTCACCGTGGCCATTGGAATACCCAGTGCGCGCAGCCCTTAGCGAAGATACGGTGGCTTCAATCAGTGTATCTGGAACAGGGACGTCTGGTTCGCCAATTGTCATCTCGACGATATCCGCACCAGTTTTGATAAGCTCTCGTGCTTTCAGGTGTACACCCCATTTCGCCCCTCCCAAGTTGGCGAGCCGTTTAGTTACGTCAGTGGTTCTCAAGGCTGCCTCATATCTTTGGTTAACGGAATTCTGATGATCGCACTGATCGCTGTCAGCCCAATCTGCGCTAGTTGCCCATCAGAGAAAGCGTCCGGGATGGCGCCACCTTCAAGCCAAAGCCCATCAAGTACCGCGTTGCAGGCGATCGCTAGTTGAGTTGCCTCGGATGCTTTGACCGTGTGTCCGGATTCGTTCAATGCCGCGACGATCAGTTTCTCAAGTTTGTCGCGAAAATAGGTATAGGTCTGTTGGTGGATACACTGCATTTTGGGGTCATGGAGTACCCGGTTCAGAAAACCGGCCCATAACGCTATGGCAGCTGGATCAACTACCGGAGGCTGTAGTGACGCAGTCACAAAATTGGTTAGCTGAGACACCGCGGTCCCATCACCTGCCGCGGCTGTTGTTTGATCGGTCAGAGCGTTCATGTGATGTTCATAAGCGGCCTGAATCAGTTCTTCTTTCGATAAGAAATAATGCCGGATCAATCCCTGCGTAACGTTTGCGCGAGCGGCAATTTCGCGGACAGTTGCGCCGTGTAAACCTATCTCCGCAATCAGGTCCAACGTCGCCTGAATCAGGGCTTCACGTCGAGATTCGGCGGATTGACGCGTGAATTTCCGACCTTGGGTTATCATTTCCAATCCATGAAATGCCATTGTTATGCAGTTGTATAATTATGAATACTATTGATTATCGCAAGGTGATTTTAACCAAGGATTGGATCAAGAATGGGCGGCTATTCTTGTAAAAATCGTTCTGCGGTACACGGGGATGGAAACGATGATGAACCACCCAGCAAAGACCTAACCGGGTAGAACGGGCTATATCAAAGCCGTCGACAGTATTGGAGCGTAGCTCAGTAGGATCAGAACGGTGGCAACTGCGATTAGAAAGGGCCAAAGAGATTTGAGAATAGCCCCCGGGCTCGTGCCGCTCATTGAGGAAGCGATGTAGAGGCCGATTCCGACAGGTGGTGTCAGCAGGCCCAGAACCAGATTCAGGCAAACGACAACACCGAATTGATATGGGCTGATATCATAGGATCCGGTTGCGATGGGCAAAAGAATGGGTGTGATCAGAATGATCGCTGCGATGCCGTCTATGACCATTCCAACCAAAAGCAGGGCGAGATTGACGATCAGCAGAAACAGAAACGGATCGGATGTAATTGAGGTGATCAAACCGGCCAGATGTTGGGGGATTTCTTCGTAGATAATAACCCAGCCGAAAACGCTGGCAGCGGCGATCATGAACAGGATCATTGACGCGTTTGAGGCGGTTCTTTTGAACATCTCGCCCAAGTTTTGAGGTTTAAGATCGCCATAGATCAACCATCCGACCAGAAACGCGATCAGTGAGGCGATGGCGGCGGATTCGGTTGGCGTGGCGATGCCGAACAGGATGCCTCCGATGATCGAAACAGGGATCAGTAGGGCGGGCAGGGCAGCGATCAGAGCGCGCATCGCGTCGCCACGTGACATCCAGACGCCCTTGGGAAACTGCTGCGACCACCCAATCAAAGTGATCACCAGCGCAAAGGCCCCGGCCAGCAGTAGACCCGGAATGATTCCTGCGATGAACATGTCGCCGATCGGGATCTGAGCCAGAACCCCGAAGATGACGAACATCATCGAGGGCGGAATGACGGGCGCAAGCAGGCCTCCCGCCGCTGTGGTCGCTGCGGCAAAGCCTTTATCATAACCTTCTTCTTCCATCGCGGGGACCATGGCGCGCGACATTACGGCAATCTGCGCGGTGGCAGAGCCAATGATGGCGGCCATGAACATGTTGGCTAACAGGTTGATATAGGCAAGCCCACCTCGGAACCCGCCCACAAAGACACGCGCCAAAGCAACCAGGCGACGCGTCATGCCGCCTTCGTTCATCAGCTCTCCGGTTAACATGAACAGGGGAATCGCCAGCAGGCCATAATTCTCCAGCCCGCCAAACATCTTCTGGGCGAAACTGTCATAGAGGACAGTGTTACCGCTCTCCCAGATGTACCAGATCGCCGTAATTGCAAGAACGATGGCGACGGGAACCGACAAAAGCAGTGCGGCCAGAAAGACAATCGGGCTCACGATTGCGCGCCCTTAGTTTGCCAAGCCAGCAGGTGCATCGTGGAATGCAATGTGGCCCCCAGAGCGAACAGCCACATGACCAGCCAGAACAGATATTTCGGCAGCCCGAGGGTCAGGGTTGGCTCGGCATAGATGAAATTGAAAGTGTTGCCCTGAAAAGTCGCTGTATCGAATCCAGCGCGCGCAATGTCCAAAGGCAGGAACCAGCGCCAGCAGAAGTACAGCATCGCGACGGCGAAAACGAATACAACCAGATCCACCACCTTGCCGATGATTGCCCTGATATGAGGTGGTACCAGATCAACAACGAGCGTAATCGAGACCGAGTTGCGGTGATGCAATGCTGCTGATGCGCCTAGAAACGTCATCCAGACCATCGCATAGATCGCCAACTCATCCACCCAGAAAAGCGCGTTTCCTGCTGTGCGTGTCACCACGTTCAGCAAGATCAACAGGGTCACGCAGACCGCCAAGCCTGCGGCACACCACAACTCTACTCGCGCCCAGGCGGCTGACAGCCGGTACAACATCGCTGATCCCCTATGAAAAAGGGCGCAGGATCGACCTACGCCCTTTCCTTGATGTATTCGCCTTTATTTGGTTTCTGCCGCAGTCGCCCGCAATGCGTCAAGGGATGAGGTTTTTTCCGACCAGATACCGTTCCATTCCTCGATGGCATCGCCGAAGAACGAGGCATCCACTTTCTTGTAGGCCTTGCCGGTGCCCTCGATCTGATCCAGCCACTTGGCCTCATTGGCTACATAGGCATCGATGGTGCTGTCCACATGCTTGGCCATCAGATCGCCAATCATTGCGCGATCTTCATCGGATAGACCGGCCCAGACCTTTGCCGAAACTAGACCGACCATTGGGAACATCATGTGGTCCGACTGCACGATCGTATCGGCGTGATCATAGTATTTCAGAACCCAGATCAATTCGGCATCCATGTCGATGGCATCGACCTGACCATTCGCCAATGCGTCGTAGACCGCCGGTAGCGGCATCGGAGTCGGAGCAGCCCCAACTGCGTTGTAGAAATCAAGGATCGGTGTGAAGGGCGTGATCCGAAGTTTCAGGCCTGACAAGTCGTCCGCTGATGACACTTCTCCCCGGCTGACGATCTGGCGCAGGCCAGCCATACCGTAGCCAACGCCCACGACGCCAACCTGACCGGGCAGGGGCTCCAGCATTGTTTTGGCGGTATCGGAACGCAGGATACGCCCAGCATGGCCAATATCATCCGCCAGATAGGGGGCGTAAAACGCACCCAATTCTGGTGCGCGGTTCGATACCTCGGCCACCGTCATGAACGCCATGTCCAGCGCACCGGTCTGAAGTTGCTGCAACATCTCGGCCTCGTTCCCTAACTGGCGGGCCGGGAAAACCGAAACGGAATGAGCGCCACCGCTGGCTTCATTCAACTCGGCCCCAAAGGACTCTGCTGCTTTGGTCCAGATATGCGGGGGTGGAGTAATCAGGCCCAGACGGAATTCATCTGCATGGGCGGCCAGCGATGTCATAGCAAGCGCGGCTGCTGATGCGGCGATCTTAGCAAAATGTCTCATGTGTTTCCCTGTCCTATTGTTGGTGTCAGAGTGTGACCCAGCCTTCTGGCGGCTCTTTGCCCGGATGCACAGTCTGGCACTGCGGGCATGTTCGGTCGTCTTCCGATGCATAGAATTTTTCGTAGACTGGCGGCAAGTCTTTGACGATGGACTGCAGTTGCATCTCGGCTCGATGAACGAGTGATCCGCACTCAAAACAGTACCACTCGATAGCGTCCAGCTCACCTGTCTGCCGTTTGGGTTCTATAACCAACCCGATCGAGCCTTCCTGCGGGCGCTGCGGAGAATGACGCACATGGGGCGGCAGCAGGAAAATCTCGCCCTCGCGGATCGGGACGTCGTAGAACTCATTCCCATCAAACAGTTTCAATACCATGTCACCTTCGAGCTGGTAGAAAAACTCCTCGACCGGATCGTCATGGTAGTCGGTCCGCTTGTTCGGTCCACCAACCACAGTGACCATCAGGTCGGTATCTTCCCAGATCTGTTGATTGCCGACAGGCGGTTTCAGCAGGTGACGGTGTTCGTCGATCCATTTCTGAAAGTTGAATGCTCTTAACTTCGACATATCCCACTCCCTGTTAGTGGAAGATTGGCCTGTTTTCCCATAACCGCAAAGAAATTATCTGCATTTAGATATCCGATTTGTTTATATCTGTCGGGCTAAACCTTAAGTCCGCTTTCTTCGAACCCATTGCGAATGATCTCTTTTTCGGCCTCTGTCAGTTCTAACATCGGGGGCCGTACCTGCCCGCCAGTTTGTCCCAATAGTTCTTGCCAGTATTTGCCAAAGGCGGTGGGTTTGTCCGCAGGCCGGGTACGCTTCATTGCGTCCCGCACTGGGTTCAGGCTGTCGAACACTTTGCGTGCTTCATCTGCTTTGCCCGCAAAGGCCAGCCGCGTGTATTCATTCATCCGCTGGTCGTTTCTGCTCTGCAACAGGTAGGGTGGTGACGAGCACAGGTACAGTTTCCAGTTCAGTTCGAGGATGTTATCCAGCCACTCATGTTCGGCTGAGGTAGAGACTTGAATCTTGTCGCCGACCATATGGGTCAGCTTCACGTACATCTCGCGCGGGACCGAGTATTTGATCGCAACGATATTGGGCAGATCGGCAATCCGCGCGCATTCCTCGGGTTGCATGAGATATCCGCTGTCCGGATGGCTCCACATCGCGATTCCAATATCAAGCTCGTCGCAGAACCGTTTATAATACTGGTACAGAACCTCTCCGCGGTCCTGAACAAAACTCAGAACGGGCGCATGCAGAACGACGTAGTCGGCACCGCAATTCTGCGCATGGCGTGCCAGGTCCAGCGCTGTGTCCATGTTCTGATCCGAGACTGAAACGATCACACCGGCCCTGCCCGCACATTCATCGACGGCTACCTCAAAGTTTCGTTTGCGCTCTTCAAGGGTCATCGAAAAGAATTCGCCTTGTTTGCCCGCTACAAACAGGCCCTGAATACCCAGATCGTCAATCCAGTGCCGGATATTAGACCTCAACCCTGCCTCATCGAGCGTAAGGTCGTCATTGAACGGATTCAAGGCTGCTGCCCAAATTCCTGTCATATGTTCGCGCGCATAGGCTTTTGCATCGTGCTTGGAGTATTTCATATTGGACGGGCCTTCCGGTTGACCGCATCATGAAAGCCCGATCATTCCACCTGATCCAATGCGAAAGCCGGGAATTGGGTATCGGAAAATAGAATATCCATGGATTATCAATTTGGAAAACTTTAGCGCTGGAGTAGGCTTGCCGCATGAAGATCGGATTGATTGGTAAAGGCGCAATTGCGCAATATGTTTCGAACGCGGTTCAGGCCCGGGGACATTCGGTTTGCGCGGTGCTGGTGAGATCGGGCAGCGTTTCGCAAAATCCGGAACTGTTTGTAGATTCGGTTTCGAGCCTCACGGCGAATACGGAACTGGTGATTGATTGCGCGGGGCATCGGGCACTGGAGGAGTACGGGCCCCAGATTCTGGCTTGCGGCATCGACATGATTACCGTTTCCATCGGCGCATTGGCGGATCAGCGGGTGGCAGATGCGTTGGCATCGGTTGCAAGGGAAGGTGGCGCAAAGCTGCATTTGGCCAGCGGTGCGATCGGAGCGCTCGATTGCCTTAGCGCCGCCGCGACGGGCAAGCTGGAAAAGGTCACCTATGTCGGGCGGAAACCGCCACTGGGCTGGATGGGTTCACCGGCAGCGGACAAACTGGACCTAGAGACTCTGACAATCGCGGAAACGCACTTCAAAGGCACCGCCCGCGAAGCTGCGCTGAGATATCCCAAAAACGCGAATGTTGCGGCGGCGGTCGCGCTGGCAGGGCTGGGTTTCGACCAAACGCAGGTCCGTCTGATCGCTGACCCATCGATCACGCGCAACATCCACGAGATCAAAGCCGAAGGCGATTTCGGGCAGTTCCATTTTCAGATCAGCGGAAATTCCCTGCCTGACAATCCGCGCAGCTCAGCACTGGCCGCGATGAGCGTCATCTCGAAACTCGAACAGATTTCAAGTCCGGTCGTGCTCTGATCATGGTTGGACGTCATTCACGCATTGTCGACCGTGCCCTGACTCGGCTGAAATTGCGCCAGTTGCGATTGCTTGTTGCCGTAGGCGCACACGGCAATATCCAGAATGCCGCGCGTGAGCTGGGCATTTCGCAACCCGCAGCGACCAAGATGATTCAGGATCTGGAACTAGACTTTGAGGTCAAACTATTCAGCCGAACCAATCGCGGCGTTATCCCAACTGTGTTCGGAGAGACCCTGATCCGTCATGGCAAACTGATCTTTGCACAAGTCTCAAACGCAGCGCAGGAAATTGATGACCTGAATGAGGGGAATTCGGGGCGTGTGGTTGTGGGTACTCTGCTCGCCGCCTCGACCAGCCTGCTGCCAACGGCAATTGAAATATTGTTGGCCGATCGCCCGAACGTGGCAATCAAGATCAATGAAGGCACGAATGAAGTTCTGATGCCCCGATTGCTGTCAGGTGAAATCGATATGGTGGTAGGACGCCTGCCCTCGCACCGACACCGTGACAAGATCAGGCAGGAGAAACTGTTCGAGGATCACATACTTGCAATTGTTGGCAATCAGCACCCCCTTGCCAGGCGTAAGAACATCTCGTTTGCCCAGACCAAGCCTTTTGGCTGGATTGTGCCCCCATTGGAAACCACACTCAGACGACAGCTCGACCATTTCTTCGTTGGTCAGCAACAATATGTGCCGCCGGTGATGATAGAATCCGTGTCCTACCTAACCAACCGGGCTTTGCTGCAATCGCGCGATTTGATTGGGCTTATGCCGGCCGAAGTTGTCTCGCAGGACGTTGCCCACGGTTATTTGACGCCGTTGGATTGGGACGTACCCTTTGGTCAGGGGCCCATCGGAGTTTCATTTCGTGCCGATGCCGATCTGTCCCCGGCAGGCCGGGCTTTCAAAGCCGCGCTACACCAAGCAGTGCAACAGAAATAGGATCAGGTATTCGCCAATTTGATATCAGTATTCATCCAATTCACTTGAAGTAATGTCAGCCATTGCATGAGTTGAAAGGGTCCTAATTCGGAGGCATCAGTTACATGTATCCTGAGCTTAAGCTGTTCATCGCAGGAAAATGGCGCACGACCAGCCAGGATGTGCCTGTCGTTAACCCGGCGACCGAAGAAGAAATCGCACGTCTTCCCTGTGCGTCCAAAAGCGATCTGGATGATGCGCTTGATGCGGCTGTCAAAGGCCTCAATATCTGGAGCCGCACCGCACCACGCGAACGTGCTGACACGATCCTGCGCGCTGCTGCACTGATGCGGGAACGTCAGGAGGAGATCGCTCAATCCATCACTTTGGAACATGGCAAACCGCTAAAACAGGCCCGACTTGAGGTGATCCGAGGGGCCGAGTTCTTTGAGTGGGACGCGGGCGAAGCAATGCGCACCTATGGACGGATCATACCCGCTGCGCCGGGTCATAAATTCGCGGTACATCACCAGCCCATCGGTGTGGTCGCCGCGTTTTCACCTTGGAACTTTCCTATGAGCCAGCCGGCACGGAAAATCGCTGGTGCGCTCGCCTCAGGTTGTTCGATCATCTTGAAAGCGGCCGAAGAAACACCGGCGGGTGCGATCCATATCGCAAAGGCCTTTGACGACGCTGGATTACCTCCGGGTGTGTTGAATCTTGTGTTCGGCAACCCAGCAGAAATCTCTGGCCACTTGATCCCGCAGGAACCGATCCGGCTTGTGGCTTTTACCGGTTCGACAGCAGTGGGCCGCCATCTGACCACGCTTGCGTCCGAACATATGACGCAGGTGCTGATGGAACTGGGTGGCCATGCGCCCGTAATTGTCTGCGAAGATATCGATGTTCGGGCGGCAGGTGTATCAAGCGCGGTTCGAAAGATGCGCAACGCCGGGCAGGTCTGTACATCACCGACTCGGTTCTTTGCCCATGAAAGCATCTTCGATGCGTATTCAGACGCGTTCGTCGAACGCGCCGCTGCAACTGTTGTCGGCAACGGGATGGGCCAAAATGTTGAGATGGGGCCACTGGCCAATGATCGCCGTGTACCTGCATTGACAGAACTGGTGGAAGACGCCCGCGCAAAGGGCGCGACGGTTGCGACAGGCGGAGCCAAACATGGTGACAAGGGCTACTTCTTTCAGCCCACAGTCTTACTGAATGTGCCCGACAATGCGCGTATCATGCAGGAAGAACCTTTTGGTCCGGTGGCGGTAATCAATCCGGTCACTTCATTGGATCATGCGATTGAGCAGGCAAATTCGGTGCCCTATGGATTGGCAGGCTATACCTTCACCAATCGCGCAGATTATATCGACCGTTTGATCGATGAGGTCGAGGTGGGCAATCTGTCGATCAACACGCTCGAAGCCTCGATGCCCGAAACGCCTTTTGGTGGTGTGAAGTCCAGCGGCTATGGCCGTGAGGGCGGAACCGAAGGGTTGGAGAACTACATGACGGTCAAGCATGTCTGGCACTCGGCCAAACTCTCTTAACCCAGGCGTCGCACAAATCACTTCACCCCTAAACAAAAAACCGCGCTCAAAGGCGCGGTTTCTTATTCGGATATGTGCAGTTCTTAGCCCTGACGAGCTTTGAACTTGCGCTGCGTCTTGTTGATCACGTAGACGCGGCCTTTGCGACGCACAACCCGGCAATCACGGTGCCGGTTCTTGAGCGAGCGGAGCGAGTTCTTGACCTTCATGGTCTGTCTCCAATCTGCGGCGCCTTCATCAAGGACGTGGCCAGCGCCTGGGTTAATCGGGTGCCCCGGAAATCCGAAGCAGTGAATTCATGGTGGGCGGTACAAGGATCGAACTTGTGACCCCTTCGATGTCAACGAAGTGCTCTACCGCTGAGCTAACCGCCCATGAAACCGCCGCTTGGCCTACCCCATAACGAAATGGGGCGCGGAACCCCGCGCCGGTAGCGGGGTCTATAAAAGGAGTCGTTAGGGGGATCAAGGGGTTTGGCAGAACTATTTTCCGGTCTATGTTCAATGCGAACGAACGGAGAGCCCATGCCCAACGCCGCGACCAATGCAGTCTATGTTCTGGATATGCCCGCAGAGCGTACCTCATGCGTGGTATTTGCCTCTCCGCATAGCGGTCGGGCATATCCCGCATCGCTGCTTAAACGGTCTGTACTGAACCGTAAAATGATTCGGTCTTCCGAGGATGCCTATGTCGATCAGCTATTCGTCTCGGCCCCGGAATCCGGAGCGCCATTCCTCGCCGCAGCCATGCCACGCGCCTATCTGGACCTGAACCGCAGTGCAGATGAATTGGATCCGGCGCTGATTCAGGGCGCGCGCCGTCACGGGCACAATCCGCGTGTGGCTTCGGGGCTGGGCGTAATACCCCGCGTAGTCGCCAATGGGCGCGCGATTTACAGTGGTAAGCTGACGATGGACGAAGCGCGCCTGCGGATCGACACTTACTGGCGGCCCTATCACCAAAAACTGAAATCCCTTCTGTCCGAATCGCATGAGATGTTCGGGCAAGCGATCCTGATCGATTGCCACTCGATGCCACATGAGGCGGTCGCAATGGCCGGCGGCTCTGGCGGTACGCGCCCCGAGATCGTTCTGGGTGATCGGTTTGGTGCTGCTGCTTCGGGGGTGATCGTCGATCAGATTGAATCTGCATTCACAGATGCGGGTCTGAATGTAGCTCGTAATGCGCCTTTCGCAGGGGCCTATGTCGCCCAAACCTATGGCCGCCCAACCCGGCAGCAACACGCAATCCAGATCGAGATCGACCGCTCCCTGTATATGGACGAAGATACAATTCAGCCAAACGGCAACTTTCAGTCGTTCCGTGAGGTGCTGCGGCAGGTCACCGGCAAGATTGCCTCCATAGGGTCCGAGCCGCTGTCGCTGGCTGCTGAATAGCCTTAGCGCAGCGCGCGTCCCTTAACGATCGCATCACTACCAAATCGGCGGCGAATATCGTCTGTGGCCCGCTCAGCCTGGGATCTGCGTGTGGCACCGGGATCCAGCAAATCACCCGAAATATCGGCCTGATCCTCGGTGCACAAATCGGATAGGCCACATCCAAGCAGGCGATACGGACCCTGATCCCCAACCTGATCGAACAATCCGCGCGCCGTGCGATATATCCTGTCCGCGATCTGTGTCGCGTCGCGCAACGACACGCGCCGGGTAATGACTTTGTGATCGGCTTGTTTCAGTTTCAGCGTCACAATCCGACCCGCCAATCCCTTGGCTTTGGCACGATCGGCCACTTTTTCGGACATGCGCCACAGGTGTCCGTCTAATATTTCGATGCTGGCGGTGTCTTCAAAGAACGTGGTCTCGTTGCTTATCGACTTCATCGGTTCATGCGCAGAGACGCGCCGCTTGTCCTGCCCTCGTGCCAGATGCCATAACCGATATCCCATTGATCCGAAGCGCGCAGTCAGTGCCTCCTGATCCCAGCGTAGAAGATCGGCGAACGATCGAATTCCTGCACGATCCAGCGATTCCTGCGCTGCCGGGCCAATTCCCCAGATCAACCTCACAGGTTTATCGTGCAAAAACTCAGCTGTTTCAGCCTTGCCGATCACCGAAAACCCGCGCGGTTTGTCCAGATCTGAAGCGACCTTGGCCAGAAACTTGTTGTGGCTAAGACCGATTGAGCCGGTCAAGCCAAGTTCATCCTTCATTCGTCTGACCAGCCGTGCCAGCATTACAGCTGGTGGCGCACCATGCAGTCGTTCAGTGCCCGACAAGTCCATGAACGCCTCATCTAGTGAAAGCGGTTCCACAACAGGCGTCAATTCGTCCATCATCTCCCGGATTTGGCGTGAAACACTGGCATAAACCGACATGCGCGGTTTGATCACGACCGCATCGGGGCACAGCTGAAGTGCCTTGAACATCGGCATCGCTGATCGCACGCCGCGTATACGCGCGACATAACACGCGGTCGATACCACCCCGCGCTTTCCACCCCCGATAATCACCGGCTTGTCTGCCAGTTCGGGATTATCGCGCTTTTCGACAGATGCGTAGAAGGCATCGCAATCCATGTGGGCGATGGTTAGATCGAACAACTCGGGGTGCGATTTCAATCGTGGGCTGCCACAGTATGTGCAGCGCTTGCTCTGCTCTATTTGATTTAAACAATCGCGACAGATAGCAGGCATCACAGGTTCTTTCGGGCCAGTTTCGACTTGGCGAAGTCTCTGGGTCGGTTAGAATCTATCTCGATTGGGCTGGAATAAAAAGGGGATTGATGGATTTCACGGGGGCCAAAACTGCGCTGTTCCTCGGGGACGAATTGCTTGTGATTTTGCGAGACCAAAAAGATGATATCCCCTTTCCCGGGCATTTCGATTTCTCCGGCGGAGGGCGAGAGGAGGGCAAATCCCCAATAGAATGTGCATTGCGTGAGACGGTCGAAGAAGTTGGGCAGAACTTGTCGGAAACTGATCTTGTATGGTCCCGTCAATACGATCAAAGCTGGTTCTTTGTTGCCCGACGCCCAGCTCAGGATGTGCATCTTGTCCAATTTGGTGACGAAGGGCAGGGATGGTGCCTGATGCACCCTCAAGATTATTTGGCCGACCCACTGGCCATACCCAATTTCGTTGCCCGTCTAAAGGATTACCTGACCGAACTTGGGTAGTGGAAAAGGGTTGCTGGTTCTCAGAAGAAAGCCCCCCGCTGGTGCGGGGGGAGGAAACGGACCTCAGGAAGAGATGGCCCGTTGGGGAGTGTCTCAAGCCCAGAATCGCGCAAATTCGCCCATTTCGATACCTTCAAGCCAATCGTGCAATAAACTCGTATTTTTCATGTGTGTTTTCGGGCACAGGGGCGATTTGGCGCGGCTGCAGTGAAAATTGACGTAAGGTCAACTGGTTGCAGGTCGAACTTGTCCTCTATTCTGCATTAATCCGGTTGCTCAGTCAGTGCCGCGGCAAAGAAATTAGTTCGTTCAGAACGGCTTCTGCGGCGGCCCGTGGATTCTCCGCCTCATAGATCGGACGACCCACAACTATGTGGTCCGCGCCGTCTCCAATAGCGCTGGCAGGGGTTGCGACTCGCTTCTGGTCGCCATGTGCAGCGCCAGCCGGGCGCACTCCAGGCGTGACAATCAGACGGCCTTCGGCTTGGGGTAGGGCCCGGATCAGAGCAGCCTCCTGAGGGCTGGCGATTACGCCATCGGCCCCCGCCTCAAATGCCTTGGCTGCACGTTCAACCACAAGGTCCTGAACATCGCCCGCTTTCAGAAGGCTCGCATCCAAATCGTCCCTGTTCAGGGATGTCAGGACGGTAACCGCCAAAATCTTCAGGTCTTTGCCCGCTGCACCTTCCTTTGCGGCGCGCACCACATGCGGGTCGCCATGAACAGTGAGGAAGTCCAAGTCAAACTGCGCCAACCCACGTACCGCATTTTCAACAGTATTGCCGATATCGAACAGCTTCATGTCCAAAAATATGCGCTTGCCGTGATCCTGTTTAAGCTCGTTGGCCAATGCCAGCCCGCCGCCGGTCAGCATCCCCAGCCCGATTTTGTAAAACGAAACAGCATCCCCCAGCCGCTCAGCCATGGCCAGACCCTGCAGGGCGTTTGGGACATCGAGGGCTACGATTAGGCGGTCATCGGACATAGGGGGCTCCTTTTTGGCAAACGTGTGCGTCCTAACGGGTTCGGAGCGATCTGTCTATGCGCGAAGCCTGAGGTGAAACGGTTCACGTACTAAGTTGCGCAATGTGCTAATGTGCAAACGTTCAGAACAGGGAAAAGAAAGATGAAAAAAGTAATTCTACTTGGCGTGGCACTGATGTTGGCCGCATGCGAAGATGCGCCTCAGAGTGATCCGCCCGAAACTGGTGCTGCACCGGCTCCAACCAATGACAATCTTCTGCTGGTGCGTGGGTATCGATCGGAAGACGACTGGTGTCAACTGACAGGGGAGACAGCCTATACCGGCAACTTCCTCGATCATACAGCTGATCTGGTTTCATGCCCCACAGGCAGCAGTGCCGAGCAATCTTTGGTTGAAATGTATGATGCTGACGTGATGGGCCAAACCGGCGGTTATTCCGTCTATTCTATTCCGCGCGGGTGACACCGATTTATCTGCTTTAGCCCCTTGAATGGGAAAAGACATTTCCCAAATTGAATGTGAGGCCCAGACCGACGCGTGCCGCCAAGCGGGCGCATCAAAACGGGGCGCTTAAGAAAAGGAGAATGCTATGGACTTGAACAAGTTCACCGAGCGGGCACGGGGATTCGTGCAAGCGGCGCAGACCATTGCGCTGCGTGAGGGGCACCAAAGGCTGGAACCCACACATATTCTGAAAGCATTGATGGATGACGATCAGGGGCTGGCGAGCAACCTGATCACACGCGCTGGCGGCGCACCGAACCGTGTTGTTGAGGCGTTGGACGCTGCAATGGGCAAGATCCCAAAGGTCAGCGGCGACGCGAGCCAGATTTATATGGATGGCCAGACTGCCAAGGTTTTGGACGAGGCAGAGAAGATCGCCACCAAGGCAGGCGACAGCTTTGTGCCGGTTGAACGCATCTTGATGGCGCTGTGTATGGTGAAATCCAAAGCCAAAGAGGCGTTGGAGGCCGGTGCCGTATCCGCCCAGAAACTGAACGAAGCGATCAACGACATCCGCAAGGGTCGCACCGCTGACACCGCATCGGCGGAAGAGGGCTATGACGCGCTTAAGAAATACGCGCGCGACCTGACCGAAGCCGCAGCCGAAGGCAAGATCGATCCGATCATCGGGAGGGACGAAGAAATCCGCCGTTCGATGCAGGTTCTGTCGCGTCGGACCAAAAATAACCCAGTTCTGATCGGGGAACCCGGCGTCGGTAAAACCGCGATTGCCGAGGGTATGGCCCTGCGCATCGTCAATGGCGACGTGCCGGAATCGCTAAAGGACAAGAAACTGCTCGCGCTCGACATGGGCGCGCTGATCGCTGGTGCGAAGTACCGTGGTGAGTTTGAAGAGCGCCTGAAGGCTGTTCTGACCGAAGTGACCGAGGCCGCTGGTGAGATCATCCTCTTCATCGACGAGATGCACACGCTGGTCGGGGCTGGGAAGTCCGACGGCGCGATGGACGCTGCCAACCTGATCAAACCCGCGCTTGCCCGGGGTGAGTTGCACTGTATTGGTGCGACGACGCTGGATGAGTACCGCAAATACGTCGAAAAAGACGCGGCCCTAGCGCGCCGGTTCCAGCCCGTTGTTGTGGCTGAACCGACCGTCGAGGACACGATCAGCATCCTGCGTGGCATCAAGGAAAAGTACGAGCTGCACCACGGCGTGCGAATTTCCGACTCTGCGCTGGTGTCGGCGGCGACCTTGTCGCACCGCTATATCACAGACCGCTTCCTGCCCGACAAAGCCATCGACCTAGTCGATGAGGCGGCGTCGCGTCTGCGGATGGAGGTCGACTCCAAGCCCGAAGAACTCGATCAGTTGGACCGCCAGATCCTGCAGATGCAGATCGAGGAAGAGGCCTTGAAGCTGGAAGACGATGCGGCCTCCAAGGATCGTCTGGAAACCTTGCAAAAGGATCTGGCCGATCTGCAGGAGCAATCTGCCGAGATGACCGCCCAGTGGCAGGCTGAACGCGATAAGCTCGCTGGCGCGCGCGATCTGAAAGAACAGCTCGACAAGGCGCGCGCTGATCTGGAGATCGCCAAGCGCGAAGGCAACCTCGCTAAGGCGGGTGAGCTGTCTTACGGCGTAATTCCCGAGCTTGAGAAAAAGCTGACCGAGGCTGAGAACACCGAAAGCAGCCAGATGATGGCCGAGGAAACGGTGCGCCCAGAGCAGATCGCTTCGGTGGTGGAGCGCTGGACGGGTATCCCGACCTCGAAAATGTTGGAAGGTGAGCGCGAGAAGCTGCTGCGGATGGAAGACGATCTGCATTCCCGCGTGATCGGTCAAGATGCGGCAGTGACCGCCGTGGCCAACGCCGTGCGCCGTGCGCGTGCCGGTTTGAACGATGAAGGCCGCCCGCTGGGCTCGTTCCTGTTCCTCGGGCCAACCGGCGTGGGTAAGACCGAATTGACCAAGGCTGTGGCGAACTTCCTGTTCGACGACGACAACGCGATGGTGCGCATCGACATGTCCGAGTTCATGGAGAAACACGCGGTCGCCCGTCTGATCGGAGCCCCTCCGGGCTATGTCGGTTATGATGAAGGCGGTGTGTTGACCGAAGCCGTACGGCGCAGGCCCTATCAGGTCGTGCTGTTCGATGAGGTCGAAAAGGCACACCCGGATGTGTTCAACGTGCTGTTGCAGGTTCTGGATGATGGCGTTTTGACCGATGGTCAGGGCCGTACCGTGGACTTCAAGCAAACGCTGATCATCCTGACGTCGAACCTTGGGTCTCAGGCGCTCAGTCAGTTGCCCGAAGGTGCGGACAGCGCGCAGGCACGGCGGGATGTGATGGATGCGGTCCGGGCGCATTTCCGGCCGGAATTCCTGAACCGTTTGGACGAGACCATCATCTTTGACCGCCTCAAGCGGGCCGATATGGATGGCATCGTCGATATCCAGATGGCACGCCTGCAGAAACGTCTGGCCGCCCGCAAGATCGAGCTTGCACTGGACGATGGCGCGAAGGAATGGCTGGCCAATGAAGGCTATGATCCGGTCTTCGGTGCCCGCCCATTGAAACGCGTGATCCAACGCGCTTTGCAGAACCCGCTGGCCGAGGCATTGCTGGCCGGTGAGATCAAGGATGGCGAGACTGTACCTGTCACAGCAGGCACGGATGGATTGATCATCGGCGATCGGCTGGGCACATCGGAACGCCCGCGCCCTGACGATGCAGTGGTTCACTAAGCCTTAAGAACTGAAAAGACCCGCCAATTTGGCGGGTCCTTTTTTTGGTAGTGGTGTGATTGGGGCTGAGAGCGATCAGGCCTGTCCGGCCAAGTCCTGCGCCAGCATCATTGCATTGCCGTCCGGGTCGTAAAATGTGGCAGTGCTGACCATCCCCTCAATCGTCTCGGTTTCGCCGTCAAACTGAACTCCAGCCCCTTCCAAAGCATCGCGTGCGCTTGCGATATCAGCAACACCAAAGACCGGAACGGTGTTTCCGGGCGCTGGTTCTGCCTGCTCACCCAAACCAAGGGTCACGCCTTCGGTTTTGGTGAGCATCTCGCTCCAACCCGCCTCATCAATATGATGAACCAATTCAAACCCGAGCTTCTCATTGTACCATTGTGCGCTGGCGTGGCGGTCTTTGACCGAAATGGCAAGAGTGATGGTGTTTTCTAAGGAAACGAGGGGCATGGAACTTTCCTTTTGTCCTAAAATAAAGTAACTATACTTTATGGACATAAAGCTACTTGTCAAGCTTACCTCTCGGGCCTGGTCGCTGAACATTCTTGCGCAGTTGCACAGTGGGGTTCCGGGCAGGCAGGCCCCATTACTCGCTGCGACCGGGGCAAGCCGGACGGCATTTGCAGCAAGTCTGGAGCATCTGGTCAGCCTTGGCCTGCTTGAACGGAACCCGGGCCACGGCCACCCTTTGCGACCTGAATTCCGTTTGACCAAAGCCGGAGTACAGGCGGCGGCTGTAGCGGCAGAAATCATGGCTTTGGTGCCGGATGATACCGAATTGACGCTACTGCGCCGCAGCTGGACGGTTCCTATTCTGGCGCTGACCCGCCAACCTCGGCGCTTTTCCGGGCTTAGGTCCGACCTTCAGGTGATCACGGATCGTGCATTGTCATCCTCGCTCAAGCAATTGGAGGCGCAGGACTGGGTTCGACGCGATATCGAAACTTCGGCCCGGCTGCCTTTTCCGACCTATCAGGCGGTCAATCTGGGCTGCGAAATAAACCGTGTTGTCGGCTTTAACATCGGGTGACTGATATCTCTGCGCCAAAGCACGCCGAGTTTTCGTTACAATCTGTTCGCTCAATCGTGACGCCTGTTTCCTTGGCTCTGTGCTATCAGACCTTACCTCAGTTCCGAGGTTAATGAATGACGGAGAACCAAATGGCGCATCGCTGGACCAACAAACTGACGCATGCAGACGTCACCCCAAGGGCGGCGTTCCTGAACCGGCGGCAGGTCATGGCCGGTTTGGCGGGTGTCGGGCTGGCGGGCTTTGCACGACCCGCAGCGGCCGAGGCGCTTGAGCCGAATACCTGGGAAGAGATCACCTCGTACAACAACTATTACGAATTCGGGACCCGCAAGGATGACCCGGCGAAATATGCGCACACGCTGGTGACCGAACCCTGGAGTGTCACCATCGACGGCTTGGTCGACCGCCCCGGAGAGTATGATTTCAAGGACATCATGTCTGAAATGACGGTTGAAGAGCGAATCTATCGCTTCCGCTGTGTCGAGGCATGGTCGATGGTCATCCCCTGGAACGGGTTCGAGCTGGCAGATTTGCTTGGCATGGCCGGTGTTCAGGACGGCGCGAAATATGTGGCCTTTGAAACAGCCTATCGACCCGATGAGATGCCGGGTGTCTCATATCCGGTGCTCGACTGGCCGTATCGCGAAGGGCTGCGTTTGGATGAGGCGATGCACCCGCTGACCATTATGGCGACCGGGATTTATGGCAGGGACATCCCGAACCAGAACGGTGCGCCTCTGCGCCTGGTAGTGCCGTGGAAATACGGTTTCAAATCGATCAAATCGATTGTGCGGATCACCCTGACGGATACGCAGCCTCCGACCAGTTGGAACCTGGCGGGTCCGCGTGAATATGGATTCTACAGCAATGTGAACCCCAATGTGGATCACCCCCGCTGGTCGCAGGCCTCGGAACGCCAGATCGGCGGAGGTCTGTTCGCCAAGCGAATCCCGACGCTGATGTTCAACGGGTATGAAGACGAAGTTGCCGGCCTTTACGAAGGCATGGATCTGGCGAAGAACTATTAAGATGATGCAGCGGCTCAACGACCTCTTGCGACGGATCCCCATTTGGTCCGTCTATCTGCTGGGCGCGCTGCCAGCGCCCTGGTTGTTCTATCAGGGCATGACCGGTGGCCTCGGGGTCGAGCCGATCGAGGCGCTCGAGCATGAATTTGGCGAACTGGCGCTACAACTTCTGATTTTGGGTCTCGCGATTTCGCCCTTGCGCCGCTTCGTTGGGCTAAATCTGATGAAGTTCCGCCGTGTGATAGGCGTACTAACATTTTCCTATGTCGCGTTACATCTGTTGATCTGGCTGGTTCTGGATGTCCAGATTCCCAGCCAAATCTGGGCGGATATTATCAAGCGGCCCTATATCACGGTCGGCATGGCTGCCTTTGTATTGTTGCTGCCGCTTGCAATCACATCCAACAACTGGTCGGTTCGCCGTTTGGGGTCTCGGTGGCGCAAATTACATCGTCTGATCTATCCAGCAGCAATTCTGGGGGCGCTTCATTATGTGATGCTGGCGAAGGGGTTTCAGATCGAGCCATTGGTCTATCTGGCGATCATCCTTGGCCTACTGGCCTTGCGTCTGCCGGTCACAACACTCCTGATCCGGTTTAGGCAGGCCGATTCAGTCTGACTCGCGGGCGAGTCTGTGGGTAACCGTGTGAATAACATATCTGAGGTGCTGTTTTGCGATGGTCGGCGTTAGCGACTTCCGGGTGCTGTGGCTGAGTTGCTCTCATAACTGTTTGTTTTTGTGCATTAAAATTTGATATTTGTGTTTTTTTCTGTTTTTTTGATTTTTCCACTTGCGGCTTCTAGGCGATATACTTAGAACGCCCTTCACCGGCGCTGCTGAGGCGGTTGCTGGGACGCTGGGAACGGCGGAGACGGGCCGGAGAGACGGTTGAGACGCATCGGAGAGACGGTGGGCATCTGAGGTTGGTAATTGGGCGGTGGCGCTGAGTGATTGGC
>NZ_JBQFON010000007.1:0-231529 GCF_056533505.1 Ruegeria sp. G2
TGCCAACCTGGCGGCCCAGCAGGATGTGCTCGCGGGTCTGCGGCATCGGGCCGTCAGCTGCGTTCACAACCAGGATCGCGCCGTCCATCTGGGCAGCACCGGTGATCATGTTCTTGACGTAGTCGGCGTGGCCGGGGCAGTCGACGTGCGCGTAGTGGCGGTTGTCGGTCTCGTATTCCACGTGGGCGGTCGAGATGGTGATGCCACGTGCTTTTTCTTCCGGCGCGCCGTCAATCTGGTCATACGCTTTGAAGTCACCGAAATACTTGGTGATTGCTGCGGTCAGCGTGGTCTTGCCGTGGTCAACGTGGCCAATCGTGCCGATGTTGACGTGCGGCTTATTACGCTCAAACTTTTCCTTTGCCATTCCTCAGGCGCCCTTTTGCAATTTTGGGGGACCCGTGGTCCCGCGGTTACATCTGCGCGCGCGAGATATTTGGTTCAGGGGGGAAAATCAAGCACATCCTGATGGAAAAGCCGCTCAGGACGCCGGATTTTGCGCCACAACCTCGTTCTCCAGCGGCTGAATAAGGTCGGGGCGGCGATCAAACCAGCCATTGTCTTTATGTTCTTCGGCCAACCACTCTTCGACCCGGTCGGCAACCTTCAGGGAAAGCCCGCTCATTTGCTCTTCTTTTGTGCGTTCGTGACCGGACCCTTTGAGGGCGCTACCTCCGGTCGTGTCTTCCAAAACCTGAAACTGCTTGCCTTTGGCCAGAAACTCTTTGTTTTTTACGTCATACACATTCACCAGAACGATAGCCGTGCTCTTTGGATTGTAGATCACCGGGATACCGGGCGGGGCAAGCATGTAGCCTTCAAGGCTGATGCCAATATCGTATTCCTGAGCGCCTTCGTAGCGGCCCAATCGAATATCTACTGCATTCTGAATTGCAGCAGTCCATTCATCGGGTGTTGCATCCCGCGAAACCGGCCCCTGCACAGCTTTGTCAGCAAAGGCATAGTTAACGCGCATTTTGAATTCACCCAGCGACTCGGGCTCTTCGTAAACTTGTGTCTGGGTGCAGGCGCCCATCAGGGCCAACCCGGTGATCAGTGTCAGGATGCGCAACATGTCTCTCGTCTCGATAGGCCTGTTTTTATTGGATGTAGCGCACCGATACCGCTTGTGCCAAGCGGTATCGGCAGAAATTCACCAAACTGTTGGTCTGGTCACGAGAATTTATAGTCGCGTGGGAAGCCGTAGGGCGCTTTTTTCCCAACGCCTGCACGCTTAGCCAGCCATTGGGACATATCCGCCTCGTGCCGGGTCTTGTCGCCACCCATGGACCATTTCAAGCCGTCGTCCCAGTTGAAAGTCGTCACGTCGGACAAGCCGCCATCCAGTTCCAAGGTCCCCTGTCGCCCACGGGCCATATTGTACTTTTGCAGGCGCACACCTTTGCCCCGGGTCATCTCGGGCAGTTCTTCCGTCGGGAACACCAGGAACTTGCCGTTCTGAGACACCACGGCGACGTGATCGCCAGCGACCGGCTTACAGATCATGGCGGTTTCGTCGCCTTTGACGTTCAGCACCTGTTTGCCGTTACGTGTCTGCGCCAGCACATCATCTTCGGGCACCATAAAGCCGTTACCCGCATCCGAGGCCACCAGCAGTTTGCGCCCCGGCTTGTGGATCAGGATGTCGATGATTTGCACCTCGTTCGGCAGGTCGACCATCAGACGGAGCGGCTCGCCCATGCCCCGCCCACCAGGCAGGTTAGCAGCGCTGACAGTGTAGAAACGGCCGTTAGAGGCAAAGACCAGCAACCGGTCCGTTGTTTCCGCGTGGAAGATGAACTGCGGGCCGTCACCGTCCTTGAATTTCAATTCGCGCTTCAGATCGATGTGGCCGGTCATGGCGCGTATCCAGCCCATCTGCGAACAGACGACCGTGATCGGCTCCTTGTCGATCATCGCCTCAAGCGGCACTTCCTCGACCTGACCGGCCTCGGCAAATTGCGTGCGACGCGCACCGCCTTCATAGTCTTTGCCGAAGGTCTTCTTGGTCTCTTTGAGCTGCTCGGCGATCTTGGCCCATTGCAAGGCGGGATCGGCAAGCAAGTCTTCGAGGTTGGCGCGTTCCAGCATCAGCTCATCGCGTTCGCGGACCAGTTCCATCTCTTCCAGACGGCGCAAGCTGCGCAGACGCATGTTGAGGATGGCGTCAATCTGAACTTCGGACAACTCGCCCTCGCCCGGTTTGGGCGGGACATAATCATACTCATCAGTCGCGCGAACATGATCAATGCCCCAATCTTCGCGCATCAGCGCGGCCTTGGGGTCGTCGTCGTAGCGGATAATGTCGATCACCCGGTCGAGGTTCAGGAAGGCGACAATAAAGCCCTCCAATACCTCCAAGCGATGGTCGATCTTAGCCATGCGATGGCGCGAACGACGCAACAGCACCTCTTGCCGGTGATCGAGGAACGCCCGCAGCACTTCCTTCATCGAACAGACCTTGGGCGTCACGCCGTCGATCAGCACGTTCATATTCAGGCTGAACCGCACCTCAAGGTCCGAGTTGCGGAAGAGCATGCCCATCAGCACCTCCGGGTCCACGTTCTTGGAACGCGGCTCAAGAATCAGGCGGATATCGTCAGCAGATTCGTCGCGCACATCGGCAAGGATCGGGATTTTCTTGGTCTGGATCAGTTCGGCGATCTTTTCAATCAGCTTGGATTTCTGAACCTGATAGGGAATCTCGGTGACAACGATCTGCCACTGACCACGACCCAGATCTTCGACTTCGAACTTGCAGCGAAGACGGAAGGATCCGCGCCCGGTGCGATAGGCCTGCGCGATGTTTTCGGGCGGTTCGACAATGACGCCGCCGGTCGGAAAGTCCGGTCCGGGTACGTAGTTCAACAGCGTGTCGTCGCGTGCATCCGGCGTTTTGATTAGATGCAGACAGGCGTCACACAACTCGGAAATATTATGCGGCGGAATATTCGTCGCCATGCCCACCGCGATACCGCTGGCGCCGTTGGCCAGCAGGTTCGGGAACTGTGCAGGCAGCACCACCGGTTCGGTCAGCGTGCCATCGTAGTTGTCGCGAAAATCGACGGCGTCTTCGTTCAGCCCCTCAAGCAGCGCCTCGGCCACGATGGTCATCCGCGCCTCGGTGTATCGCGAGGCCGCAGGGTTATCGCCGTCGATATTGCCGAAGTTCCCCTGCCCGTCGACCAGCGGGTAGCGCACGTTGAAGTCCTGCGCCAGACGCGCCATCGCGTCGTAAATCGCGGCGTCACCATGCGGGTGATAGTTACCCATCACGTCGCCGGAAATCTTAGCGGACTTCCGGAATCCCCCCGTCGCACTGAGTCGCAACTCGCGCATTGCATAGAGGATTCGCCGATGAACCGGCTTCAATCCATCCCGTGCATCCGGCAGTGCCCGGTGCATGATCGTTGAAAGCGCGTAGGTCAGATAGCGTTCACCAATGGCGCGGCGCAGCGGTTCGGCTATCTCGCCCCCGTTGTCAGGGGCCTCCATATTGGGGTCGTCAATCGTATCGTTCATACATGATGTGATACGACGCAAGCGCGCGCGGGTAAAGCAATCGGCGCATATTTTGCTGGGGACAAGTCGCGCTTTTTGCAACAGGGGGAGACAAGTCCCGGATTTCCCCCATCTTTCGACTCAATCCCGGTTCTATGGTATGCTTTCGAATATTAAGCTTGCTGCCTTTATATTGATGTTACGATTGCCAGGGGGTGCGCTATGACGCGCGTTATTGTTGTCACTTTCGCCATGCTCGGTTGGAGCTTCTACGTCATGAGTGGAGGCCCTGATTTCGAGCCGCGCGGGACACGGGCCGAACAACCTGTGCCAATTGCCTCGGCCCCTGAGCCCAAACCCACTTCTGCGCCAACGCCGCGTGCGGAAGAACTTGTGACCAATGTCGCAACCCGCCCTGTTGCCGTGCGAGCCGAACCTGAACCCTTGGCCGAGGAGGATACAGCTGTTGTTCTTTCACAAGTCGCGGCCAATACATTGCCTCAGTTTTCCGCATTTGACGGAGATGGTGCCAGCTTCACGCTCGCTTCGCTTGAGGACGGTGCCGCCGGGCTGGTGCAGGTTGAAACCGAGGTTCAGGACGATATCACGCCTACCTCTCAGATTATCGAACCCGAAAAGGACATTCGGGAGATATCAGGCACACGCGTAAACATGCGCGACGGGCCAGGTACGATCTACCCCATCATAGCAAAGGCCAATATTGGCCAACGGGTTGAAGTCCTAAGCGATTCAGGCACGGGATGGCTGCGCCTGAGGCTACTTCCCGGGCAAAGTGTGGGTTGGATTTCTGCATCACTGGTTCGGAAGCCAACAAACTGACGCAACTGTGTCATTGTCCTGACCTGAAGCTCGCAATACCAAGGGGGCGAGGTTCAGTTTCGGAAGTGACATGCAAAAGTCCATTCTTATTACTGGGTGCTCTTCGGGCATCGGACTGGATGCGGCGCACGGCATGCGCGCGCGTGGCTGGCGTGTATTTGCGTCCTGTCGGCAGCAGCGCGACTGTGATCGGTTGCGGGCGCAAGGCTTCGACAGCCCGCTGATCGACTATACCGACACCGACAGCATAACATCCGGTCTGAACCAGGTGCTTGAAACAACCGGAGGCACGCTGGATGCACTGTTCAATAATGGCGCGCACGGCCTTCCCGGAGCAGTCGAAGACGTCCCGATCGAAGGTATGCGCCTGATTTTCGAGACCAACGTTTTTGGCTGGCACGAGTTGACCCGACAGGTAATTCCGGTGATGCGGGCACAAGGCCATGGACGGATCGTACAGAATTCATCGGTACTGGGGTTGGTCGCATTTCCATGGCGTGGCGCATATGTTGCCACCAAATATGCCATAGAAGGCCTGACCGACACATTGCGGTTGGAGCTTCGGGATACTGATATCAAGGTCATCCTGATCGAACCGGGTCCGGTGACCTCGAAAATCCGAGTGAACTCAATCCCGGTGTTCGAACGCTTCATAGATTGGAAAAACTCTGCCCTGCGCCAGAAATACGAGGATTCGTTGCTGAAACGCCTCTACGAATCATCCGGAAACGACAGGTTCGAACTGCCTGCTTCTGCCGTGACGGCCAAACTGGCTCATGCAGTCGAATCCAAACGCCCGCGCGCACGCTACTATGTGACAACGCCAACCTACATCGCTGGATATCTGCGCCGCATCCTGCCGACCCGAACCATCGACCGCATTCTCTCGGACATCTGAGGCGAAATTACCCGTTCGCTTTTGCCTCTATCAACGCTAGATGAGGGTTCATCGCGAGAACAAATAAGGATGGTGATCTTATGGACCTATTAATGGTCGTATTGCTTCTGGCTATGGCGGCAGTGGTTGCCGTGCTGGTGATGGGCATTGCCAACTTTGGAAAACCCGGCAAAGACGCAGCCATGAAAAGCAACAAGATGATGCGCCTGCGCATCCTGTTTCAGTTCATTGCAGTGGTGCTAATCGTGCTCTACGTCTACCTGCGCGGACAGGGAGTTTAAGGCATGGTTGTTCTCAACAAGATTTACACGCGCACAGGCGATGACGGCAAAACCGCCCTGGGCAATGGTGAGCGCGTCGCGAAATACTCAGGGCGCGTTGCAGCCTATGGCACAGTGGACGAATTGAATTCCTTTGTCGGCGTCGCCCGAACCGAGGCTGAAGGAGAGGTCGAATCCGCCCTGTCCCGCATCCAGAACGACCTGTTTGATCTAGGGGCTGATTTCTGCCGCCCCGATATGGACAAGGATGCCGAAGCCGACTACCCGCCTCTTCGCATCGTCCCTGCCCAGATTGATCGGCTTGAGGCAGAGATCGACGCGATGAACGAAACGCTCCAGCCGCTGCGCAGCTTCATCCTGCCGGGCGGTTCACGTCTGGCGGCGCATCTGCATGTCTGTCGGACGGTCTCGCGCCGGGCAGAACGTCTGGCGGTTGAGCTGACAAATATGGAACCGGTCAATGAAACGGCGGTGAAATATCTCAACCGTCTTAGCGACTGGTTCTTTGTCGCCGCGCGCTGCGCCAATAATGGCGGACGCAATGATGTGCTCTGGGTTCCGGGTGCGAACCGCTGATCGCGAGCGTCATGGAGAAATAAAAATTCGTTTCTTGTCGAAAAAATGACAAAACGCGACGTCTCGAAAGCATGACGTGACGATTTTGCTCTGTTGCAGCGCATCACGACCCGCTATCTAAACCGCGAGAGCATTGGTGGAGTCGCTGCGCGGCTTGCCGTTTTTGTAAGGAGCATACGCAAAAATGAAGGTACTTGTGCCTGTCAAGCGCGTGATCGACTACAACGTGAAAGTTCGTGTTAAGGCGGACGGGAGCGGAGTTGATCTCGCCAATGTAAAAATGTCGATGAACCCCTTCGACGAAATCGCAGTGGAAGAGGCAATTCGCCTGAAAGAAGCGGGCAAGGCTGACGAAGTTGTTGCCGTTTCAATCGGTGTGAAACAGTCGCAGGAAACTCTGCGGACCGCCCTGGCCATGGGTGCAGACCGTGCGATCCTGGTTGTTGCAGCTGATGACGTACACACCGACATCGAGCCTCTGGCCGTGGCGAAAATACTCGCCAAAGTGGTCGAGGAAGAGCAGCCGGGCATCGTTCTGGCGGGCAAGCAGGCGATCGACAACGACATGAACGCCACCGGCCAAATGCTGTCGGCCCTGCTGGGCTGGTCGCAAGGCACTTTCGCATCCGAGCTGGATATCGAAGGCGACAGCGCCAAGATCACCCGCGAAGTGGATGGTGGTCTGCAGACTATCAGCGTCAAGATGCCAACCATCGTCACCGTTGACCTGCGTCTGAACGAGCCGCGCTATGCGTCGCTGCCGAACATCATGAAGGCGAAGAAAAAGCCGCTGGATGAGAAAACCGCCGCCGACTACGGCGTCGACGTCACGCCGCGACTGGAAATCGTCAAGACCGACGAGCCGCCGGCGCGCGCCGCTGGTATCGTCGTGGGCTCGGTCGACGAGCTGGTTGAGAAACTCAAAGAAGCGGGGGCTGTATAATGGCTGTACTTCTGCTTGCCGAAGTCAACAACGGCGAACTGAGCTTTGACGCGACCGCCAAAACCGTCGCAGCCACCAAGTCGCTGGGCGACATCACCGTTCTGGCCGCAGGTGGCTCGGCCGCTGCCGCTGGTGAAGCTGCTGCCAAGATCGATGGTGTCTCTAAGGTTCTGGTTGCCGAAGATGCCTCGCTGGGCCACCGCCTCGCGGAATCGACCGCAGCGCTGATCGTGTCGCTGGCTGATGGCTATGAGCACATCGTTGCACCTGCCACCACCGACGCCAAAAACGTCATGCCGCGCGTTGCCGCCCTGCTGGACGTGATGGTGATCTCGGATGCGTCTGGTGTGGTTGACGGTTCGACGTTCGAGCGCCCGATCTACGCGGGCAACGCTATCCAGACCGTGAAATCGAACGACGCCAAGAAAGTTGTCACCATCCGGACCGCCAGCTTCGATGCTGCGAACGAAGGCGGCGCGGCTTCTGTCGAGACCATCTCGGTTGGCGATAACCCAGGTCTTTCCGAATGGGTTGAGGATAAGGTCGCTGAAAGCGACCGTCCGGAACTGACCTCGGCAGGCGTCGTAGTTTCGGGCGGCCGTGGTGTTGGCTCGGAAGAAGATTTCAAACTGATCGAGGCGCTGGCGGACAAGCTGGGCGCTGCTGTTGGTGCGTCGCGCGCAGCGGTCGACTCGGGCTATGCGCCGAACGACTGGCAGGTGGGTCAAACCGGTAAGGTTGTTGCCCCCGATCTTTACGTCGCCGTCGGTATTTCTGGTGCGATTCAGCACCTGGCTGGCATGAAGGACTCCAAGGTCATTGTTGCGATCAACAAAGACGAAGAGGCGCCAATCTTCCAGGTCGCCGATTTCGGACTGGTTGCCGACCTGTTCCAAGCCGTACCGGAGCTAACCGAGAAACTCGGCTGATACCAGGCGAGGTTTTTCTTCAAAATTTCTATGAGGCCCGCCATTGGCGGGCCTTTTCTCTAAATGCCCAAATCTCTGATCGCACGGGTCAAAGCGTCTGCGATTCTGCGATGTGTGGCAGGGCCGATCATATGTTCAGCAGTTGGCTGCTGCAGAGTGCCAAATAACATATCCTCAAGCTCATCAGATGCGCCTGATACCTGCACATGCAGAGTAATGAGGCCTGCGCTTTGAGGCACCAACACTTCGACACTCGATGTATCCAACGTAACCGGATCATCCGATACCGAGCCCAGCGCGTAATGATCTGCTCTCAATTCGAGCAACATAACCGGAGGCTTAACTTTGCGCAGAAAAGTACCGAGCCTTTCAACCCAACCTTTACGCAGCTCTTGCTCAACCATCTCAAAGCGCGCATCTGTATGCGCCTTCAAACGGCTCAACAGATGACGAACAAAGTGGACATTGGTGAAGTCCATTTCGGGATACAACCCCACCAATTCCGATGTTGGTGCAACGAAACGGTCATTACGACGGGGATGAACTCGATAGAACCGGTTAGTCTGGCCCAGCAAACCAGGCAACTGCAAAACACAAAGCTCTGACCGGTTCGCGAGTTCGAGCAGCCCGGCATCTCGTGTCAACGAATCGAGGCCACAAAACAGACTACCAAAGTTGAGACACCGGCGCTGTAGGCGGTGCTCGAGTATTGAGGGATACGGTGCCTCAACAAAACGACCAAATGTCTCCTCGCCCCCGAAGCACGCCACGTAAGGCCTCTCCAAAGCTCTTTGCGGACCTCGGTAGAGCAATTTCGAGGCCCCATAGGAGCACGTTGTTTCAACGGAACCATCCGCGTTGATTGATTGATAGCTCATCACACTCACCCAAATTTTCACCCAACTGCCATTTTGCCGCCGCAAGTCTTGCGAAAATCCTAATGCGCGCATTTGAAGCGAATTTGATCGGGCCGATCCCCTTGCCGCCCGCGCCGAAGTGCCGATAATGTCGCCCGTATCCTGCGAACAAGGACATCAGAATATGGACGTAAAATCAGTCGGAGTGATCGGCGCTGGACAAATGGGTAACGGGATCGCTCATGTGATGGCGCTGGCAGAGTATGATGTTCTTCTGAACGATATCAGCCAGGATGCCCTAGATGGTGCAATCTCGACAATCGAAACTAATCTGGTGCGGCAAGCGTCGCGCGGCAAGATATCAGACGAGGCGGTAAAAGCCGCCTTGGGGCGGATCACCACGACCCTAAACCTACCGGATCTGGGGCAGACCGACCTTGTGATCGAAGCTGCAACCGAGCGGGAAACGGTGAAGCAGGCGATCTTTGAGGATCTGCTACCTCATTTGCAGCCTCACACAATACTGACCTCGAATACATCGTCGATTTCCATCACCCGGTTGGCCAGCCGTACGGATCGGCCTGAACGCTTCATGGGGTTTCATTTCATGAACCCGGTGCCAGTGATGCAATTGGTCGAATTGATCCGGGGTATTGCCACGGATGAGGCAACGTTCAACGCCTGCAAGGCTGTTGTGGACCGATTGGGAAAGACCTCAGCCAGCGCCGAAGATTTTCCGGCCTTTATCGTCAATCGGATCCTGATGCCGATGATCAATGAGGCGGTCTACACGCTTTATGAAGGCGTCGGCAGCGTGCAGTCCATTGACCAATCCATGAAGCTGGGCGCCAATCATCCTATGGGGCCGCTGGAGCTGGCGGATTTCATTGGCCTAGATACCTGTCTGGCGATCATGAATGTACTGCACGATGGTCTGGCTGATACCAAGTATCGTCCATGCCCGCTGCTGACGAAATATGTCGAGGCTGGTTGGCTGGGGCGCAAGACCGAACGAGGGTTCTACGATTACCGCGGTGAAGTTCCGGTTCCGACGCGATAGTGCATAAGAGAGCCAGCCCTCTCTTGAGCCTGCAGCTCAATTCACTCCCGAGATATTTATGGCCAGATGAAGAGACGGATCAGTGTTTGCCCAGGGCAAGCGTGTGATCGCGGAGCCAAGCCATGAAACCACGTGGGTCGCGTTCCAAAAGCGCCATATCTTCATCTGAAACCGGGTCGCCTATAACCGGAGACTGCGGCTTGTTGCAGGAGCGGACAATTTCGTGCAGCAAAAGACCTTGGCGAAGTATAGGCGAAAGCCGATTGGCGATCTGGTACCAACGCGAGTTGCTGCCGGGGAAGAAGATCGGCACCACTTTAGCGCCCGAGCGGCGGATCATCTTGGCAGTAAAGACGTTCCACTCCCGCTCGATCGCAGGGCCGAACCAATCATCCGATGACATCACAACACCTGAAGGGAACAGAGCGACTACGCCGCCATCGGCCAGGTGATTCATTGTCTTGCTGCGCATTTCAAGCATCTTGGCCTGCGCTTCGGGGTCGTGCGGAAACGGCACCGGGATCATGAACGAGGTTGCTGCCTCATCCAAACCGGTCAGAACCGAACGGGTCAGGATACGATAATCACTACGAACCTGACCTATGAGTTCGGCAAGGATCATGCCATCAACCATGCCGTGCGGGTGGTTGGCGACAACCACAACCGGGCCCTCTTTTGGGATACAGGCGATCTGTTCGGCGGGGGTGGTGAGGTTGATGCCCATAATCTTAAGCGCACCGCCCCAGAATTTCTGGCCCCGGTAATGTTCGTTCTGCTTTTCGAACTTGTTGACCATACGCAGAATGGTCAGCTTGCCGGTACACCATTCGATCGCGCGAATGGCGGTGGACGTCCAGGCATCGTCAAACGAGTTGGCGTAGGTCAGCGTTCTGCGGTCGTAGATTTCACCCTGGTCGGTGTCTTGATCTGCGACTGGGCCGGTCTTTGTTTCGTGCGTGGTTTCCGCCAATTGCCTGGTCTTTCCGTCCTTGATATCGTCGCAGTTACGCTATCAGAACCCTTCGCCGAACTTGTCGTTCACCAGGGTTTCCAACGCTTCTGCCAACGCCTCAGCATCCGGGCCGGACGTCTCGACGTCAATAGTAGTTCCGCGCGACGCTGCCAACATCAAAAGGCCCATGATACTGTCACCCGAGGCAGAAAGCCCGTCGCGCGACACCTCGGCACGTGCGTCAAAGCCTTCGACCACCTCAACCAGCTTGGCTGAGGCGCGGGCATGTAGGCCTTTTTCATTTATTATTTTCAAACTCTTGGTCGTCATATGATTGTATCCGGTATCAATCCAGCGTCACATTTTGCGCATTGATGTATTTTCGACCAGCTTCCAGTGCTAAACGCACGGCTTCGGCCAGCGGCAGATGGCGACTTTTGGCCAGTTTAATGAGCATCGGCAGGTTGGCTCCGTAAAGGATTCGCCGATCCTGCGGTGCACACGCGCGCAAGCTGAGATTCGAGGGGCTGCCGCCATACAGGTCGGTCACAACGACAACGCCATCGCCCATATCGACCTTGTCAGCAGCACGACATATCTCAGCTTGTTTTGCCTCGCGATCATGATCAGCTTCGATCGGGATAGCCACCAACCCGGGCTGTTTTCCAACTACATGTTGTGTGGCCGCAAGATATTCGCGCGCCAAACCGCCATGTGCAACAATTACGATCCCGATCACTTCGGCCTCACATTCAATGCGCGTCGTTCCATTTCGCGGTGCCTAATTGCCACCTGCTGGCCCCCTTCCGCAAGGGCCTTTGCAACCGCTTCGGCCACAGCGACTGAGCGATGTTGCCCTCCGGTGCACCCGAACGCGATTGAGAGGTGCGCCTTACCTTCTTCACGGAACGCTGGAAGCAATTCGATCAACAGATCGACAACCCGATCAAAGAATGCCTCAAAGTTCGGATCTGACCGAACATAGGCTGCCACATCCGAATTTCGCCCATCGGCATCACGCAGTTCAGGCCGCCAATAGGGATTGGCCAAAAACCTGCAATCAAACACCATATCCAAACCACGCGGCAAACCCCGTTTGTACGAAAAGGATTCGATCGAAACCGCCAGATGACGCCCTCCTCTAGGGGCGAACCAGCGTTCGACTTCCTCGCGCAACTGGTGAACATTCAGCGTTCGGGTATCGATCAGCGTATCGGCAACCTCGCGAATGGGGGCCAGCAGTTCTTTTTCCTGCCGGATGCCCGTTTCCGGACTGGCATCCGCAGCGACCGGGTGGCGGCGGCGTGTTTCCGAGAACCGGCGCAGCAGCACTTCGTCGCTGCAATCCAAATAGAGAATCGTGAGGTCGACATCTTCCATCCTGCCCAGTTTGGCGGCAAGTTCGATGAAACCGATGGTCGAAAAATCACGATTGCGCGTATCGATACCCAAGGCCATTGGGCGCGTCGGCTCTGAGCTGTCCACAAGACGAACCAGTAAACCCATTGGAAGATTATCAATCGCCTCAAATCCAAGATCTTCCAGTACGTGGATCGCGGTCGAACGCCCGGCGCCAGAGGGGCCCGTAACCAATACGACGCGCGTTTGTGCTATCATGAATTTGGCCATTCCGGGGCCACGCGCCCCATTCTCACAAGTTGAATTAGTCCTGCGGCCAAATTGGGTACCCCAGCGCCTCGAAGCAAGGGAACAGTTCGCTTCAGCACGCAAACGTCAGAAGGCTCGGGCAAACGCGCCGAAGCTGTTTGATCCAGATCCACGATATAAGCCAACGGGACAGGGCCCACGCTAGCAGCCCGTAGCAACCCAATGCCACGCGCCTCAATCAAACCTTCGATTGGCGCGACTGCATTTGCCACAACCTGATCGTTCTGCACAAACATATCGACCCGGTCATCTCCTACCAGCTGAGCACCCAGCGCCATCATCTGCAATGCCAGCCCAGATTTTCCTGCACCCGAAGCACCGATGATCAACACCCCAGAACCTTGCACCGCCACGCAAGTGGCGTGAATGCAAGCCGTCCTTTGATCTGCGATATCCTGGAGCGGGATCGCGTTCATGGTCTAGACAGGAAGCCCGACCACAAACCGTGCGCCCAGCGGGTCCGAAGTGATATCGGCTTCGGTCGGGCGAATGTTTTCGGCCCAGATTACTCCACCATGCGCCTCGACGATCTGCTTCGAAATTGCCAAGCCGAGGCCCGAGTTGTTGCCGAAATGCTCTTCGGGGCGTTGAGAATAAAAGCGTTTGAATATCTTGGTCAGTGCCTGATCAGGGATGCCCGGGCCAGTATCTTCAACGACAATCAGCACACGATTGTCGCGACGGCGGACCCAGACGCGAATGGCGTCATTGTCTTCACAGAAGGAAATCGCGTTGGTGATCAGATTGACAAAAACCTGTGCCAATCGCGCCTCGAGCCCGTTGACCACGATGGGCCCTGCCGGAAAATCAGTGATGTAGTCGATCCCTTTCGAACGTGCGTCTTCACCCAGAAATTGGCTGATATTGCCAAGTAGATTAAGCAGATCAAAGGGCTGCTCTTCTTCTTTTACAAGCTCCGCATCCAGCCGGGACGCGTTTGAGATGTCACTGACAAGACGGTCCAGTCGCCGCACGTCATGTTCGATAACACCCAGCAATTTTTCGCGCTGGTCATCACGTTTAACCATGCGCATGGTTCCGACTGCAGATTGCAAACTGGCGAGAGGGTTTTTGATTTCATGCGCAACATCCGCCGCAAACTGCTCATTTGCGTCGATGCGGTTGTAAAGCGCGGTGACCATCCCGCGCAAGGCTTTGCTTAGGCGACCGATCTCATCCGGTCGGGCGCTGAGATCGGGGATACGGATACGGCCCGGATTTACCCCCGCGCCTCGATCCTTGCCCATCTCGGCAGCGGCGGCCAGATCTGCCAGCGGGTTCGCAATGGTCGAGGCCAGAACAAGGCTCAGACCGATTGAGACCAGCAATGCAACGACAAACATCTGAAGGATGCGCTCTTGCTCTTTTCGGGCCAGCGCATCGATCTCACCTGCAGGGCCTGCCATGGCGACAGCACCAACCGGTACGTCTTCGACAAGAATTGGCGCCACGGCCACAATAACCGTCTTGCCCATGTCGTCCTGAACGGCCTGTACTTGCAGGCGACCATCCAACGCCTGCGGGATCAATTGTTGCACACGTTGCGCCAGTGTCGGCGCTTCAACATCTGTCCTGCTGCTAAAAATGGCGGACAAACCATTCCAAACCGCATTAAGCGCATCGCTGATCAAAGTGCTGCCCGAGACTGTGTCAGCTTCCTGTTGCAGCAGGCTTGGTAGTTCTGAACCTGGCGACACCCCGCGTGTCCAACCGATCAGAGTTCCTGTATTATCATATACAAAAACTTCGCCACCCTCGGGAAGGCTAAGCCCGGACAGGGTATCTCGCACGTCCAGCGTTGCGGCACCATTTCCCGAAGGTTGTCGCAGTTGGGTTTCAAATACGTTGCTGACGAGCTGTGCATCCCCAACCAAATCGACCGCTGTCTGCTGAA
Organism: Ruegeria sp. G2; assembly: GCF_056533505.1. NCBI lineage: Bacteria > Pseudomonadati > Pseudomonadota > Alphaproteobacteria > Rhodobacterales > Roseobacteraceae > Ruegeria > Ruegeria sp. G2. Next base: position 14,400 of record NZ_JBQFON010000007.1, read on the forward strand.
CACGCTCTTTGCGCGTGTCGTCCAGATACAGCAAACCCGCCACCAGAATGACCAGGGCGATCAGGTTGAACGTAATGATCCTGCGTGCCAGAGGCGAATAGCGCAACGTAAGCAGGTTTCGCCGCGATCGCTTGGCTTGCAGTTCCGCAGACTCGGAATCTTGGGGAATGACCCAGTCATCCCCCAATACGACATCCGCGTCGCGTTCTTGGTTGGCTTGTTCAGTATCGCGCACGAGACCCCTTCGCCTTCTTCACAAACGGCCGCGCCTATTCTTCGTTGTAACGATATCCGATACCATACAGCGTTTCGATCGCCGAAAAATCCGGATCAGCGGCCCGCATCTTCTTGCGCAGGCGTTTGATATGGCTGTCGATGGTCCTGTCATCCACATAGACCTGATCATCATAAGCGACATCCATCAACTGATCACGGCTTTTTACAAATCCCGGACGCTGTGCCAGTGCCTGCAGCAACAGGAATTCGGTTACAGTCAGAGAGACATCATTGCCTTTCCAGCTTACCGCATGACGCAGCGGGTCCATCCGCAGCTCACCGCGTTCCATTACCTTGGTGTCCCCGGTCGCAGCGCTGGTTGCATCCCCTTCTACGGCTTCCTGACGACGCAGCAGTGCTCGGATGCGCTCGACCAGAAGGCGTTGCGAGAACGGTTTCTTGACATAGTCATCTGCGCCCATCCGAAGGCCCAGAACCTCGTCGATTTCATCATCTTTTGAGGTCAGGAAGATAACCGGCATCTGCGTTTTCTGCCTGAGCCTCTGCAGCAGATCCATGCCGTCCATCCGCGGCATCTTGATATCCAGAACGGCCATATCCGGAAGTTTCTTATTGAACGCATCCAGCGCGGCCTGCCCATCATTATATGTTTCGACCTCAAAACCTTCGGCTTCGAGGGTCATGGATACTGACGTCAGGATATTTCTGTCGTCATCCACAAGTGCAATCTTTGACATCGGGTTCACCCCTATTCCTGCTCACTCGCGCAATAATACGCTTTTTTGTAAGACATTGTTGGCGGTTTTGAGCAACCGAATCAACTCGTAACCTCGAATCATGCCATTCTTGCGGCAGGTATGCGGCAAATTTGCCTTGCTGCGCCCAAATAGCTGCCTTGATTTACAGCAGACAAATCGTGATGGCGCTAAACCTCAACTTGGTTGCGCTAACTCCTCCCAACCCTTCTGTTCATGTCCTAAAATACCGTGATAAGAGGCGCTTGACCGCCGGCTTTTTCCGGTTTCCGCCCCAATGGCGCACCCGGCCCCAGGCCCTCGCGCCGCCACAGGAGAAGACACACATGACATCTGGACGGGTTAACCCGCAATTCCGCCTCGAAGATCAGGGCATCGAGGGTCTGGGCAATGTCTATTACAACTTCATGGAACCGGCGCTGATCGAAGAAGCGCTCAAGCGCGGCGAAGGCACCCTTGGCAATGGCGGCGCATTTCTGGTCACCACCGGCAAGTTCACTGGCCGCTCGCCAAAGGACAAGCACGTCGTCAAGACCGACAGCGTCGCCGACAGCATCTGGTGGGAAAACAATGCCGCGATGAGCCCCGAAGGCTTTGATGCGCTGTACGATGATATGCTGGCCCATATGAAAGGCCGTGATTACTTTGTGCAGGACCTCGTGGGCGGAGCTGATCCCAGCTATTCAATCAATGTGCGTATGGTCACTGAGCTGGCTTGGCACAATCTGTTCATCCGCCACCTGCTGCGCCGCCCGGATCGTGAGGATCTGGATGAGTTCACTGCGGATTTCACCGTCATCAACTGCCCCAGCTTTCAGGCCGACCCGGCCAAGCACAACTGCCGCAGCGAGACGGTGATTGCGATGAACTTCGATCGCAAGCTGATCCTGATCGGCGGCACCGAATATGCTGGCGAGAACAAGAAGTCGGTCTTCACCCTATTGAACTACATACTGCCCGAAAAAGGCGTGATGCCGATGCACTGCTCGGCCAACCATGCGGTCGGCAACCCGGTCGACACCGCCGTGTTCTTCGGCCTGTCCGGCACCGGCAAGACCACCCTCTCCGCCGACCCGTCGCGCACATTGATCGGCGATGACGAACACGGCTGGTCGGATCGAGGCACCTTCAACTTCGAAGGCGGTTGCTATGCCAAGACGATCAACCTGAACGCCGAGGCCGAGCCGGAAATCTACGCGACCACCTCAAAATTCGGCACCGTGATCGAGAATATGGTCTTCGATGCTGAGACCAAAGAGCTCGATTTCAACGACGATTCTTTGACCGCAAACATGCGTTGCGCTTATCCGTTGGAATACATTTCAAACGCCTCCAGCAACGCCCTAGGTGGACATCCCAAAAACATCATCATGCTGACCTGCGATGCGTTTGGTGTTCTGCCGCCGATCGCTCGGCTGACCCCTGCACAGGCAATGTACCACTTCCTTTCTGGCTTTACCTCCAAGGTGGCCGGGACAGAGCGTGGCGTCACCGAGCCTCAGCCGACCTTCTCTACCTGCTTTGGTGCGCCCTTCATGCCGCGCCGCCCCGAAGCCTATGGCAACCTGCTGCGCGACAAGATTGCCCAGCACGGTGCAACCTGCTGGTTGGTCAACACCGGCTGGACCGGCGGCGCCTATGGCGTTGGCAGTCGGATGCCGATCAAGGCCACCCGCGCCCTGCTGACGGCAGCACTTGAAGGATCACTGACTGACGCCGAGTTCCGCAAAGACGCCAATTTCGGATTTGACGTGCCTGTCTCGGTACCGGGAGTGCCCGAAGTACTACTAGACCCGCGTCGCACCTGGGACGATCAGAAAGCGTTCGACAAGCAAGCGGAAAAGCTGGTGCAGATGTTTGCGGAAAATTTCGAACAATATCTGCCCTTCATTGATGAAGATATCAAAGCCGTTGCAATCGGCTGATTAGAAATGGGGGCCCTAGCCGCCCCCATTTCACTTTGGATTACGCAGCGGCAGCCCAATCTAACAAACAAGTTCATTGCGAGAACGCGTCATTTGCGCTATCGCAAAATACCGATGAAGAGATGGTACCGATGTTTTCTGCGGCGGCGACCATTGAAATTGGACAGTTGGGCGACCCGGGCGATTCCACTCTCAACACGCTTCGGGCCGCACTTGAAAGTGGCGATTACTTCCACATGGGGATGGTGTTGGATAGATGTGTTTCAAAGGTCCTGGCCTTTCGACGTGCCTCGGTCTGACACGGTAGTAGATAATAGGCAAGTTATGACTGAAATTTCAAAACTCACCGAACTGCGCAAACTGATGCAAAGCATGGAACGCACCTTGGGGCTAGAAGAATTGTCCCCGGTCGAGCGGGACATCTATTACGCCGCGGAAGAGTTGTCGAAAAGCAATACCGAAGTGCGCACCTTCGGCTTGATCGAGCATACGCTGGTCAAAAGCGTTTCTCGTCCGACCTTTTTCCGCGCCCTCAAGTCTTTGGTTCAAAAGGGCTATCTTTCGCAAAGCGGAAGCGCCAATCGTGGACGGTATTTGGTTCATGCACCCAGGTGATTGCTGCCTGAAATCTGAAAACGGCTAATCCCGTGAACAGATGGGCCTCTGACACCTTCTTTGCCTCTTTGGCCTATGTTGCCGCATCACTCGTTACATTCGAGATTCTGATGCCGCTTCAGAACGAATTTTTTCCCGCATACCCCAGCCACGCCAGCCTGTTGTTCCTGCCGCATGGCGTGCGGGTTCTGGCCGCATGGTTACTGGGGTGGCGGGCAATTTTTGCACTTTTGCCCGGCGTCTTTGTTGTCTTTGCAATGGTGGGCGGATGGGACGTTTTCCTGCCCAGCAGATTGCTGGCAATTGCCATAGCTGTAACAATCGTGCCCGCCGTGTTTTACGCGTGCAAAGCGGTAGGATGGGATCTTTTTCCACGCTCTGATCGCAATCCCTGCTGGCCCTGCGTGATGGGAGTTGGGATTGTCACTTCGGTTTTGGTTTCAATCCTGACCAACACGGCCTTTGGCAGTACAGCTGCCGAATATGTCGCGTTTCTGATTGGCGACATCTCAGGCTTGTTCTTTTTGATGTTGGGTCTCTATTTCGCGTTCCGTTTTGCTGAAAGGCGTGGTTAACCCAACAGTCCGCGCCTGAGCAAATTCAATCCGGCGATCAACAGAACCAACAGTGTAAGTTTGCGAAACTGGGTCTGATCAATCCGGTCCTGAAGGAACAGACCTCCTCGCATGCCTACAAGGGCCGGAAGAACCAGCATTGCAGAGAACAATGCCGTTTCTCCCCTCAGAACACCTGAGCCCAAATGCGCGACCACCAGGGCCACTGCCCCTAGGCCATAAATTACACCCTGAACACGCATCTGATCTTTCTTTGGTGTATTCAACGCCGTCAGATAGGCCACAGTTGGTGGCCCCCATACGCCAGAGATGCCTCCGACCGCCCCTGCTACAGCGCCGACCACCGCCTCGACCCCGACGGAGGGTGCCTTCAATGTAAGTCTGAGCCCAAGTATCTGAATCAGCGCAAAGAAGGTTATCGGCACGCCGAGCACCAGTAGGTAATCCTGAGGTGTCAAAATATTAATCAATTGAGCACTCGCCAGCAGGCAGATTAACCCAACTGCCAGAAATACACGGAATTTACGAACCGATACCGCTGCGGCGACCACGCCATCCCGCAAGGCCTGTACACCATTAGTAACAAGGGTCGGCAGGATCAGGCCTGCCAACGCAAATTCGGGGGGCAGCATCATACTCAGCCCGGATATCAGCACCATTGGCATAGCAAATCCCACCATGCCTTTGACCCACCCCGCCACAAAAGCGACGATCAACGCCAGGTACATTTCCTGCGGTGAAATGAGCGAAAACAGATCCATCTGCCCTTCATATCAGGCCGAGATTTTTCTGCATTGCAAAAGTGATATGGTAATAATTGAACTTTTTATGTGCTATTTGTGTATTTTTGTTGCGCTGCACGTGCAGCATGATATGACCAGACGACCCAGTAAAGGACGTGATTCATGGCCCATGATGGACAGGACTTGACGAACATGATGCAGCAAGCGGTATTACCTGATCTTCTGACATTGACTGCAGCGGCCTTACCGGCGGTTGAAACTGTGTTCGACAAGGCCCGTGCATCGGTGCGTGCCATGGTCACTAGCGATGACCGCATCTCGGGCGCGTTGATCGAAGCAAACCAGACAGCCGCTCATGGTTTGGCATGGCTGGCAACTTACCGGCAATCTTTGCAGCAGATGCAACGTTGGGCCGAGGCACTTCAAGCTGAAGGTAAGTTCAGTGAGATGGAGCAGTTGCTGCACCAGATCGCCTTTGGCGAATACCTGCATCAGATCGCGGGTGGCATTCCGATGAATCAGGGTGAGGTAGTGCGTTTGCAGGACCTTGGTCTTGGCTGGGACGCCTTGTCCGGGTTCCAGTGCCGTGAAGTGCAAACCCTGATGGCGCAGGCCAATTCTCAGGCCGCGCGCACCCGTCTGGTTGAGCTTATGCAGGATCAATCCGGTGCAACCATGTTTGGCGCTTCGGGTCTGGACGAAGAGTTGGAGATGATCCGTGATCAGTTCCGCCGTTATGCGCAGGAAAAGGTCGAGCCCAACGCCCATGAATGGCACCTGAAAGACGAATTGATCCCAATTGAGATCATCGAAGAACTGGCCGAAATGGGCGTGTTCGGCCTGACCATCCCCGAGGAATACGGCGGCTTCGGTCTGTCCAAAGCGTCGATGTGCGTGGTCTCGGAAGAGCTTTCGCGCGGTTATATCGGCGTGGGCTCATTGGGCACGCGGTCCGAGATAGCGGCTGAACTGATCATCGCGGGCGGCACAGATGAGCAAAAAACTAACTGGCTGCCGAAACTTGCCAGTGCTGAGATCCTGCCGACCGCCGTTTTCACTGAGCCCAACACAGGATCGGATTTGGGCAGCCTGCGCACGCGCGCCGTTAAAGGTGAAGATGGCAACTATAAGATAACAGGCAATAAAACATGGATCACCCACGCCGCCCGCACGCATGTGATGACTCTACTGGCGCGTACCAACCCTGATAGCTCCGATCACCGTGGTCTGTCCATGTTTCTGGCTGAAAAGACCCCCGGAACCGATGAGAACCCCTTCCCCACACCCGGTATGACAGGCGGCGAGATCGAAGTGCTGGGCTATCGTGGCATGAAAGAATACGAGCTGGGCTTTGACGGCTTTGAAGTGAAGGGGGAAAACCTGTTAGGTGGCGAAGAAGGCAAAGGTTTCAAACAGTTGATGGAGACCTTCGAGAGCGCCCGCATCCAGACCGCCGCCCGCGCCATCGGAGTCGCGCAGAGCGCTTTGGACATCGCCATGCAATACGCACAAGATCGAAAGCAGTTCGGCAAGGCGCTGATCAACTTCCCCCGGGTCTCGGGCAAGCTGGCGATGATGGCGGTTGAGATCATGATCGCACGGCAGCTCACTTATTTCTCTGCATGGGAAAAAGACCACGGCCAGCGCTGCGATCTAGAGGCCGGAATGGCCAAGCTGCTGGGGGCTCGGGTTGCTTGGGCCGCAGCAGATAATGGATTGCAGATTCATGGCGGCAACGGATTCGCTTTGGAATACAAGATCAGTCGCGTGCTGTGTGATGCACGTATTCTGAACATCTTTGAAGGTGCGGCTGAGATTCAGGCGCAAGTCATCGCGCGGCGGTTGCTGGGATAAATCCCAAACCGTTGCGGTTTCCCCAACTGAACCCGGCCTTGTGCCGGGTTTTCTTTATCTTCCGTGTTGTACAGGCGCCAAGGCGTAAATGTTCCGAGTTGCACTACCTGGCTTTGTGATCGTCTGGGCAAAACTTCCCCCTCGGATCGGGGGCCGGAATCAGATAAAGGGCGGTGAACGGAACCGGCACCTATGTCGGCCAGAGGAGACTCGAGCGTGAAGATCATCATTGCAATTTTGGCCACCTGCCTGGCCCTTGCCGGGTGCGCCTCGGCCCCGACGACGACGGGCTCGAATGACGTCGACAAACTGGCGCAGGCCATTCAGCAGCTTGGTCCCGAGGTTGATCCACGCGAAGCCCGCCGCGCCGCCGAGATATCCTATGCCTATTCCGGCCAATTGAAGCAGGACTGGAACGTCACCGATCCGGCGATCATCCACAACGCAAAGGTCATAAATGGGTTTCGTGAGAAGGGCCTATGTAATGACTGGGCGCAAGCCATGACCACGCGACTAAAACAAGAAAGTTTCCGTACGCTGGATTTGCACTGGGTTACCTCCCCACCGACGGCGTTTCGGATCATTCATCATTCGGCCCTGATCAGCGCCAAGGGTGCTCCCATGGACGAGGGCATCATCCTGGACCCGTGGCGCAACAGCGGCGTGTTGTTCTGGGCACCCGTGCGTGAGGATACCAAGTACAACTGGCGGCCCCGTCTTGAAGTGCGCGAAGAATTGATCAGCGGCGTGAACCCCTACTGATAGGATATTGCGATGTTACGTCTGGCCCTGCTTCTGCCTCTGGCCTTGTTTCAATGCGATGAGGATGAAACCGTTGCCGCCTATGGCGCGGCGGATCAGACATGGGCACTGCAGGAAATTGACGGAGAGCCGTTCGAAGCCAGCGCATTGCTGCGCTTTCCCGAAGAGGGGCGTATCGAAGGCAATGCCCCCTGCAACACTTATTCGGGCAAACTGAATGCCCCCTACCCTTGGTTCGAGATCGCCGATCTGGCTGCCACCCGCGCAGACTGTGCCGGGCTTGAGGCCGAAGGGTTTTACTTCGCTGCACTGATGGCGATGACACAATCCGAAGTATCCGGCGATGTGCTGATCCTGCGCAACGAGGACGGGCACGAGATGGTATTCAAAGCCGCCGAGTAAACTGCCCCACAAAGCGTGCACGGGCATCAGGCAGCGGCGTATGGCCCAAAGCCGGGGCCAAGTGGTTTTCCAGAAAATGCCCGGTAGTGCGCAGAGCCTGCGCGATCTCCGCATCCGGCGCAGCCCCTTCGCCACGCAGACAGGGGGGCAGTGGCAACAGCTTGTCGGCCCACTCCGCTGCCCCAGCTGCACTGACCGCGCGACCGGTTTTGGGCGAGACATAAATCAGCCCCTCACGCACGCCGGTCACAGCACAGGCCGACAGATCGAGGCCAAAGCCCAGCTCTTCTAGAAGCGCCAGTTCCCAGCGCAGATAAGCAAGTGGCCAAACTTCATCCTGTCCCAACAAATCCATCAACTGTTCGGTTTGCTTATAAATCGAGGGGTGTGGCTCGCGCTCGGGAAGGCAGAAGGACAATAACGCCACCACCGCGTTCAGCCCGGCCAGTGCCAACCGACCTGAAAATGCAGCGGCAGCACGGGAACGCATGGGTTCGACCTGAAAAGTGCCCAGATGCTCTTCAAGCCGCGCACGCCAAAGTACGTCCAACTGCGCGCCCGGTTGCAAGTTCGGCGCGATCTTGCGGCTAGTGCCTCCGCGCACAATACCTGCATGGCGGCCATGAGTTTCGGTAAAAACCTCGATAATGGCCGCCGTCTCACCATGGCGGCGAGAGGTCAGAAGTATGCCGTGATCACGCCAATCCAATTTCGGCCTCGTTAGGTCACCAGATATGCCTGCAGGAAATCTTATGGCCGTTGCAGGTTCAAGGTACAAATAAGTCTGGTCGGAACAGTAGGAAAAACCGGTTGCGTGAGGTGGGTTCAGCGACTAATGTTCGCTATATGTTCTAATTACTGGGATTTGAGAAATGTCTCTGAACTATGTCATGATTGGCTCAAATGATGTTGCCAAAGCACGCAGCTACTACGACGCGGTTGTCCCTCAGTTAGGTGGGAAAGTAATCGCCGAATACATGCCACATGCAGTTTGCTATGAGCTGCGCGGTGGCGGCAGCATGTGGGTCGCAACGCCCTTCGACAAAGAGGTTGCAACTGTCGGAAACGGCAACATGGTTGGCCTGCTATGTCAAAGCGAAGCGGAAGTACGTGAGGTGCACGCCGCCGCTATTGCCAATGGCGGTACTAACGAGGGCGATCCGGGTGAACGCCCGCAATATGGACCGAACTTCTACGGCGCCTATGCCCGCGACCCGGATGGGAACAAAATGAGCTTCGTCTATTTTAGTGAGGCAGACTAATCGAGTTGTCGCCAACTGCATGGCGGGGTTGCTAGAATGTGACCCCGGCATGGATTAGGATGCCGATGACCATCATCAGGTTCAAGATCATGGAAAGGCCGTTGCCCACATAGATGGGCAGCTTGCCGACCACCAGCCCGTAAGCGAACCACAAAAACGACAGCCCCGCATAAAGCGACCACGAGAGCAGCGACTGGCCGGTGGCGTGTTCGGAATGGGTAAAATAAAGCTTGATCAGTTGCGGCAACGTGGCGAAGGGGCCGACCACTCCGATGAAGACCATAAAGCCCTCGAACCGCTGCATCCAATGGCCGAGATTTGACTTTTCCAGTTTCTGGGCAAGTGTTTCAGGCACTCAATTCCCCTCCTGTTCCTGCGGCACCCGATAGGCCGGTCGTTCGTTCAGCCTGTTTCAGAGCAAAATAGTCGCTTTGTGCCGGGCATCCAAGATCAATTGCTGGGCGCGCTAGTCCAAACCTTCTTCACCCAGTAAGTGCCGGCCTTGCCGGTCTTCAACCTCGATTACCCAGAGATCAGGGTCAAAACTGCGTTGGCGGGTGATGGCGTTGTCCACCTCGCCCTCGGGGCCGGAAGAGAGTTCCACCCATTTACGCTCACCGCTCATCAGATCAAAACTGCGCTGAAACGCGGTGGCCTGCCCGTCAAGCGTATTCAGCTTGATCAGCACCGCGCCGGCGGTGTCGTCACCATGGGCCACGACAAAAGCTGGTATTTCCTGAAACCGCAGCCGCGCCAGATAGGCATGCACCCAGAATTCCGCCGTCAGTCGGGTCATCCGTTACCGTCTTTGAAATCCAGACCCATTTCCGAATAACGCTCGGATTCTTCCAGCCAGTTGGGCCGGACCTTCACCTGTAGGAACAGGTGGATCTTTCGGTCGAGGAATTCTTCTAGTTCCGCCCGTGCGGCCTGACTGACAGCCTTGATCGTCTCACCGCGTTTGCCCAGCACAATGCCTTTGTGACCGTCGCGCATGACATAGATGACCTGATCAATCTTGGCCGAGCCGTCCTTACGCTCTTCCCAGTTCTCGGTCTCGACAGTCAGCTGATAGGGCAGTTCCTGATGCAGGCGCAGGGTCAGCTTCTCGCGCGTCATCTCAGCGGCGATCATGCGCAGGGGCAAATCAGCGATCTGGTCTTCGGGGTAGAGCCACTGGCCTTCGGGCAGTTTCGAAGCCAGCCACTTGCGCAGATCGTCAACACCGTGGCCTTTCTCAGCCGAGATCATGAAAGTCTCGGCAAAGGGATAGCGGGCGTTCAAATCACTGGTGAGCGCCAGCAATTTCTCGGAGGGTACTTTGTCGATCTTGTTGATCGCGAGAGCGATGGTGCGGCCCTGCCCGATCTCTTCCAGACCTTCGAGGATGCGTTCGACCCCTTCGGTGATGCCGCGATGCGCCTCGACCATCAGGACGACCACGTCGGCATCTGCCGCCCCGCCCCAGGCTGCGGCGACCATGGCGCGGTCGAGCCGGCGGCGGGGTTTGAAAAGGCCCGGTGTGTCCACAAAGACCAGTTGCGCATCACCCTCCATCGCCACGCCGCGAATGCGTGCGCGGGTGGTCTGCACCTTATGCGTCACTATCGAGACCTTGGCCCCGACCATGCGGTTCAGAAGGGTGGATTTGCCTGCGTTGGGCTCTCCGATCAGGGCGATAAATCCGGCGCGTGTGGTCATGTGTGTTGCGATCCTGTTTGCAAGTGCGCACCCCTATAGCAGAACGCATCTCTGGGCCAGAGGGATTTGTCGCATTGCGGTCATGCGTCAGGGGTGGCACCAAAGCAATGCGCCACGCCAATCCCAGCCAGGCGATCATCCTTTCAGAGAGGCGAGATGTGAAACGTCGGGAGTTTCTATTGGGCAGCGGGGCTGCTGCAGGTGCATTGGGACTGAGTCAGTTCGCGTTGGCGTCAAACCCGCAAGAGTTGGTGATCCAACCCGCAAGTTTTGCGCTATGTGATCAGGCGACGCACGGAATGGTCAGCCTGTCGCCCGACGCGCCTCCGCCCGTTCTGTATGGCCGTCAGGGCGAGGTAATGCGGCTGCCGGTGCGCAACACGCTGTCCGACTATACGGCGATGCATTGGCATGGCTTGCGTATTCCCAACGGGATGGACGGGGTGCCTTATCTGACGCAGATGCCAATGGGCGAAGGTGATCATTTCGGCTATAAATTCGCACCCCCGGACGCGGGCACCTATTGGTACCACCCTCATTGTATGACGATGGAGCAGATGGCGCACGGGTTGACCGGGGTCATGGTGATCGCCGAGGCCGAGGACCCGGGGTTTGACGGCGAGCAGGTGATCAACCTGCGCGATTTCCGGCTGGATGAGGCGGGCGCGTTTCTGCCCGCTTATACGCCGCGCGGAGCGGCTCGGGCGGGGACATTTGGCAATGTGCATACTGCAAATTGGTTGCAGGCGCCGGTTTATGATCACCCCGCCGGAGGTCTGGTTCGGTTGCGCGTGGTCAACACCGATACGACCCGGATTTACAAACTGAACCTCGACCATGCCGAGGCCCGGATTATCGCATGGGACGGGCATCCGGTGGACATTGACGTGCCTCTGCCCAGCGTTGCGGAGCCGTTACTGCTTGGCCCAGGCCAGCGTGTCGATTTCGCGGTGAAGATGCCCGAAGATGAAGGGCAGACCGTGAACCTGATGGCGAAGCTGCCCGGTCAGCCGCTGCGGTCCATGGTCGGGTTGCAGGCAGTTGGCGCGTCTGTGGCCCGGGATATGCGTGAGCTGAAACCGCTGGCCAAAAACCCCGTTGCACGGCCCGATCTGAACAAGGCCGAGCTGCACGAGTTTGTTTTCGGATGGACGCCGGAAGGCGGAGAGCCCAATAACGGCTTTTGTGGCTCGCTGGGCTATAATTTCTGGTCAATCAACCGCAAGCCATGGCCGGGAGATGCGGCGCAGGATGTGGCGCCTTTGGCAATTTTGGAGATGGGCAAAAGCTATGTTCTGCGGCTGCGTAATGAATCCCCCAACCTGCATCCGATCCATCTGCATGGGCTGGTCTTTGTGCCAATCAAGTCGAACCTGCGCCAACTGCCTCCACTGATGACCGACACGATGTTGCTGCTGAAAGATGAGGTGGTCGAGATTGCGTTGGTCGCGGATAATCCGGGCGATTGGGCGTTTCATTGCCATGTGATCGAACATCAGAAAACCGGGCTGACAGGATTTATTCGGGTAGTTTGATCTTAAGGCGAAGTGTTCAATACCAGTACATGGTTCGGGTAAGCTTGGTCCCCGATCCGGAAATCTGTGACACCGACTTGTTCAAACCCTTTGGCTAGATAGAAATCGATTGCGGTCGTGTTCTCAAAATTGGTCGTCAGCCAAATTGACTGACGCCCTTTTTCATGGCTGTAGTCGATCGCGATGTCCAGCAGCGATGAGCCGATGCCTTTACCATGATGGCGGGGCTGCACATAAAACGTCACGATCTCAAGATCGGAAAGCCCGTCCACAGGTGCAATGCGATTTTCCGCCAACTGAATGTATCCGTCGATCCCCTCTTCGTTTTCAGAGACCATCAAAAGGTCTTGGCCGTCCTGCAACAAGGCTTCGAACCGCGCGGTCGTGAACTCGGACAGTGCGAATTCGGCAAAGAAGGAATTCACGCCACGCCGCAGATAGGTGCCGACCCAGACTTCGATCGAGAGCGCAGCGAGGCTGGCGGCGTCCGATTTCTGTGCAGGTCTGATCTTCATGCTTTGAGGGCGGTTAACCGCCTCATCCCAATCGCTCGAGCAGAGCCTTCGCCGCCGCCTGTTCGGCCTGCCGCTTGGAGCCTGCGGTGGCTTGCGCTTCGGTGCCGTCCTGCAGTCGCGCGGCGATGGTGAAGATCGGGGCGTGGTCGGGGCCAGTGCGTTTGACTTCGACGTAAGCTGGCGGCTTCTGACCGCGGGCCTGCGCCCATTCCTGCAACGAGGTTTTGGCGTCGCGCGCGTCGGCCTCGACCTTGTGGATACGGTCGCCCCAGAGGGCGAGGATCACGTCGCGGGCGGCCTCGAACCCGGCGTCGCGGTAGATGGCGGCTATCACCGCCTCCATCGCGTCACCCAGAAGGGCCTGCTTGCGGCGGCCCCCGGACAGCATCTCGGACCGGCCCAGTTTCAGCACCGCGCCCAGATCGATCTGGCGGGCGACGTCGGCGCAAGCCTCTTTGCGCACCAGTGCATTGAAACGCGGGGCCAACTGACCTTCAGAGGCTTTTTTGTCGGCCTCAAGCAGAGCGGTGGCCATCACGAGGCCCAACACACGGTCGCCCAGAAATTCCAGCCTTTGGTTGTCGGGGCGCGTGGCAGAGGACACTGATCCGTGGGTCAGCGCGCGCACCAGCAGTTCGGGGTCGGAAAACGCATACCCCAAGCGCTGCTGGAACGCCTTTATCTCGGCTGATAGCTTCAATTGACCGCCTTGAAGAAGCGATCACCGCGCCATGTCCAGAAGAACAGCATCGAGCGACCAGCCGAAGAGAACATGATCCGGTCGGCGCGACCAATCAGGTTTTCGTAAGGTACAAAACCTACCCCACCGGCAGACTGGGGCAAACGGCTGTCAGCCGAGTTGTCGCGGTTATCACCCATAAAGAAATAGTGACCTTCGGGCACAGTGTAGATACCGGTATTGTCCGAGCCCTGATTGCCGATATTCAGCACGTCGTAGGACACACCATTTGGCAGGGTCTCGATCAGGCGGGTCTTTTCGCAAACACCGCCAATCCCGACCGGGCCGTTTGAACAGCGTGGGCGCAGGCCTTGCGGGCCTTGTGGTTCGGCAATTTCGGTAAAGACGCCATCGGGCTGCTGCGGTACGGGCGTGCCGTTCAGGATGATCTGGCCTTCGCGAAGCTGAATGCGATCCCCGGGCATGCCGATCAGGCGCTTGATATAGTCGCGACCCGTGACCGGGTGGCGGAAGACGATGACATCGCCGCGTTCAGGCTCGCCGCCCATAAGGCGCGTATTGTCGCCTTTCATCCAGCCGCACACATCCTCGGCATCGATGTTCAGACCGACGCTGGGGATGATCAGGCTGGGACAGGACGCGTAGGAATAGCCATAGGCCATCTTGTTGACGAAAAGGAAATCTCCGATCAGCAGCGTCTGCTTCATCGAACCGGAGGGAATCCAGAACGGCTGAAAGAACAGCGTGCGGAAAACGCCCGCGATCAGCAGGGCGTAGACGATGGTTTTGATCGTCTCCCAAACGGCGTTTCCGGATTTGGCTTCCTCGGCCATACTGCTCTCTCCAGTCTATGCGTGGTTGGGGTGCTACATGCGTGTCAGGTGGGGGCAAGTCAAGGCTGCGTAGTCGCTTCTTGAAGCGGGCGGGCCTCGATCACCACAAAGGCCTGCGCCCAGGGGTGATCATCGGTCAGGGTGACGTGGATGATCGCCTCGTGGCCTTCGGGAGTCATTTCTTTCAGACGCTCGGCGGCCCAGCCGGTGACATGCATAACGGGTTGGCCCGTGCGCAGGTTGGTCACCGCCATGTCCTTCCACGCGATGCCCATGCGTAGACCGGTGCCCAAGGCTTTCGAGCACGCCTCTTTCGCGGCCCAGCGCTTGGCATAGGTTCCAGCGGTGTCAGCGCGGCGTTCGGCCTTGCGCTGCTCGGTTTCGGTGAAAACGCGGTTGCGGAACCGGTCGCCGAACCGGTCGAGTGTGCCTTGGATACGGTCGATGTTGGCGAGGTCGGTTCCGATTCCAAGGATCATGTCAGACCTCCAACACCACGGTGCCCAGCTTTTGTCCGGCCTCGACCATCTGGTGGGCGGTGGCCGCATCGTTGAGGTTTCCACCGGGAACAACGGCGTGAGACAATGCGCCCTGTTCCAGCCACTCACCCAACTGCGCCTCGCCGCGACGGCGGGCCGCGGCGTCGAGCTGGTAGACGATCAGCATATGCAGGCGGATGTTCTTAAACATGAAGCCGTAGAAATCCAGTTCCGGCTTCATTTGCGAGGCAGAAGCATAGCTGGCGATGGTGCCGCCGGGGCGGATCATCGAATGGGAAGCGGGCTGGTTGGCGGCGAAATCAACCTCGACAATGCGGTCGACGCCTGCGCCGCTGGTCATGTCCATCACCGCCTCAACCACATCCTGCGTGCGGTAGTTGACCCACTCTGCCGCGCCGGAGTGGGCCGCTTTTTCATCTGAACTGACGGTGGTGATAACGCGCGCGCCGCCCAGCGCTGCCATCTGGCAGGCGTAGCGCCCGACTGTGCCAGCTCCGCCGGTGACAAGCACGGTTTTGTCTGTGATGGAGCCGTCGCAATAGAGCGCGTACCACGCAGTCATGGCAGGGATGCCGAAACAGGCGCCTTCGGCAAAGCTGGTGGTGTCGGGCAGAAACACAGCCTGATCGGAAGGCAGCGCGATGTATTCGGCCCCGGTGCCAAAGGCGCGTTGCCATTGGCCGTTCCAGATCCAGACACGTTCGCCGACGCGTGCGGGGTCGACCCCTTCGCCTACGGCCTCAATCACGCCGGCCCCGTCCGAATGGGGGACAATCATTGGGTATTGCATCACCGCACCCGGACGCGCGCCGCTGCGCAGCTTGACATCTGAGGGGTTGATGCCGCTGGCGTGGACACGGACTAAAACGTCGCCTGCGCCGGGCTCAGGCGTGGGCAGCTCGACCAACTCAAGGACATCCGCCGCCGCACCAAATCCGCGATAGGTGATTGCTTTCATGACAGTCCCTCGTCTCCTATTGGTCAACCGAGTCAGGCATTTCCAGATCGAACACCAAGACGCCCTCGGCCCCGTCCTTACACAGAGCAACAAGCTGTGTGCCCAGCTGCTTATGAGTTTCGTCGCTGGCATAGCGCTGCAGGTCGGCCTCAGTCGCGAAATCCAGCGTGAAGCCGTAGGGATAGCCTGGGGATTTCGCCTCAAAGTCGCGATTTGGGCCGTGGATGAAGCCACCGCAGTTTGGCAAGCGGTCTGCGACCGCGCTCAGCCCGTCCATCACGGCGGCAAGCTCTACCGCGTCATGATCGGGCCTGAGGCGCAGCATCACGCAATGTCGGATCATCCTTGCACCCCAGAGGTCATGACAAGCGCACCGTGAGGATCTTGTAGCTGGCGACGCCAAAGAAGCCCGCGAAGGCGAAATCAAACCAACGGCGGGCGCGGCGATAGGCGTTGACCATGCGTGCAGAGGAGAACAGGAAAGCGTAGCCGATGAAGATCAGCAATGAACCCGCGTAGAGCATAGCGAAATAGCCCAGCAGCATAGCAAGGCCAGCATCATTGGGTGCAACGATGGCGTAGATCGATCCCCAGCTCAAGATCGCCTTTGGATTGGTCAGGTGGATCGCCGCCCCTTTGGCGAAGATCGTGGACAGAGTGCCGGTGACCGGGTTGCCCAGCGCCACCTCATCCGAGGACAGCGCGCGGCGCAGGGCCTTGAACGCCAGCCAGCCCAGATAAGCGACGCCGATGTAGCGGATCACCTCAAACACCCAAACATTGGCCAGCATGATCGCCGACAGACCCAAAGCGGCAGCTATGCCCCATGCCGCGGAGCCCGCGCAGATGCCCAGCGCGAACGCGAGCCCGGCGGTGCGGCCTTCGTTCATCGCAGTACCCGCGATGCCCATCGTGGCAGGGCCCGGAGAGCCCCCGGCCATCAGCCAGGCAAACCAGATCGCCACAAAACCAGGGGTGATCATGCCCGCGCCTCGTCCATCAGGCGGCGCATTTCGTGGACCGCTGGTGTAAGGCCGCGGAAGATGGACTCGCCGATCAGGAAGTGGCCAATATTCAGCTCGCGCACTTCGGGGAAGGCGGCGACAGGTTGCACGGTTTCATAGGTCAGGCCGTGGCCTGCGTGGACCTCAAGGCCTAGTGAATGAGCATAGGCGGACATTTCGCGCAGGGCTTCGAGCTCGCGCGCGGATTCGTCCGGTTTGCCCTCGGCATGGAAATCGCAATAGGCGCCGGTGTGCAGCTCGATCACCTCGGCCCCGATGCGATGGGCGGCGTCGATCTGGCGCTGATCTGCGGCGATGAAAATCGACACGCGGCAACCGGCATCGCGCAAGGGCGCAATGAAATGGGCCAGCTTGTTTTCTTCGCGCGCGACTTCGAGCCCGCCTTCGGTTGTACGTTCCTCGCGCTTTTCGGGAACGATGCAGACAGCGTGTGGCTTATGGCGCAGGGCGATTTTCTGCATCTCGTCCGTCGCGGCCATCTCGAAGTTCAGCGGTACCGACAAGATGTCCATCAACCCGTCGATATCGGCATCCGAGATGTGGCGGCGATCTTCTCGCAGATGTGCTGTGATGCCATCGGCCCCGGCCTCTTCCGCGATCCGGGCGGCGCGTAGTGGGTCGGGATAGGCCCCGCCGCGCGCATTCCGCACGGTGGCTACGTGGTCAATATTCACGCCCAGACGCAAACGGTTGTCAGACATCTTTCGAATCCTTCATTGTCCCTGAAGACGAGCCTAGTGGGTTTGTCACTGAAACGTCAGCCTCTGCCTGTGCCAAACGCTTGATTTGTTCAAACTTTGCTTTGATCCGGGAGCGGCGGCGCTGCTGGTATGTGCGGATCAGCGGCAGGCTGAGATAGCCGCAGACAACACCGGCCACAAAGCCCGGAATGACACCGCCAACCATGTAAGGAAAGAACACATCGTCATAGAAGCGGCTGAGCCCATGCCAGTCAGCTTCGCGACCGGTGAACATCGCAATGCAATTGTCTTTGAGATCACCCATCGCATCGGCGAATTTCCCCATCAACCCGTGCGTGTCGTGCTCACGATATCGGGTACCCAACAGGAAATGTCCGGTTTGCAAGCTCACCACCCCGATCGGCACATAGGTCAGAGGATTGCCGAAGAATGTTCCGCTGAGGGCAGCCAATATGTTGCCATTGAGCAATCGAGCCAGCACGGCGGCGACGAGAAAATGCAAACCATAAAATGGTGTAAACGAGGCAAACACCCCTGCCCCGATGCCACGCGCGATGCGTTCAGGGGTGTCAGGCAGGCGGCGCACCCGATGTTTGACATAGTGAAAGGCACGGGTCCAACCGCCGCGCGGATAGACAAACTCTGACGCAACTTGGACAGGCGAGCGGCGATCTCGGCGCTTGAAAACCACTCGTGATCACCCCTTCTCAGCCAGCCGCGACGGCAGTTTTCTTGCTTTCCCGATACCGTTCGACTGCGGCAACATCGCTTTCTGCCTCAAGCATAAGCATCAGCGAATGCAGTTGTTCAAGATCGCGCAGTTCGACGTTGATCATCAGGCGGTAAAAATCAGGTTTGCGGTCGACGAATTCGAGGTTCGAGATATTGGCCTTTTTCTCGCCGATCAATGTGCAAATACGCCCCAGGACCCCGGCATCGTTACCGATAGTCAGATCAAGCGTCGCTCCATAGACAGCTGGGTGCGTGCCCGCATGCCAGTGCAGATCGACCCAGCGCTCGGGTTCATCTTCGAACTCGGTCAGACGGTCGCAGTCGATGGCGTGCACCTCAACGCCCCTGCCGCGATATGTGATGCCAACGATGCGTTCGCCCGGCAATGGCTGACAACAAGGCGCACGGTCGAATTTCTGGCCGGGCTCAAGCCCGATCACAGCGCGGCGGGGCGAAATCGCGTCGCCATCGTCCTTGGTGAGCTCGGGATATACAGCCTCGACCACCTCATGGGCGGTCAGTTCGGCGCTGCCCAGACGGGCCAACAATTCGTGTCGGTCTTTCAACCTCAGGTGTTTTGCAGCGGTATCCAATGCCTTGTCGGTGGCCTTACGCCCGACATTTTCGAACCCCGCACGTGCCAGTTCCTTGCCCAGCTTGATGAAACGTTCCCGGTCAACCTCACGCAAGGCGCGGCGGATCGAGGTGCGGGCTTTGCCGGTGACTGCGATCTCAAGCCACGTGACCTGTGGGCTCTGGCCATCGGCGGTGATGATATCCACCGACTGTCCGTTCTTGAGCCGGGTCCAAAGCGGCACACGAATTCCATCCACCTTGGCCCCAACACATGCATGGCCGATACGGGTGTGGATCGCATAAGCAAAATCGATCGGTGTTGCCCCGCGCGGCAGTTTCACCACGTCGCCCTTAGGGGTGAAACAGAACACCTGATCCGAATACATTTCGAGCTTGACCGCTTCGAGGAAGTCTTCGTGATCATCCTCGCTGTCGAACTGTTCCGTCAGGTTTGCGATCCATTTGGCCGGGTCCACGGCAAAAGGGTTCTCGGACCGGACACCATCGCGATAGGACCAGTGTGCCGCCACGCCGGTTTCGGCCACGTCGTGCATCTGACGGGTGCGGATCTGAACCTCGACCCGTTTACCGTCGCGCCCGGACACAGTCGTGTGGATCGAGCGGTAACCGTTCGATTTCGGCTGGCTGATATAGTCCTTGAATCGACCCGGCACCGCGCGCCAGCGCTGGTGGATCGCGCCGAGGGTGCGATAGCAGTCTTCCTCGGACCCGGTAATGATACGGAACCCATAGATGTCGGACAGGCGCGAGAAGCCTTGGTCTTTCTCCTGCATCTTGCGCCAGATCGAATAGGGTTTCTTGGCACGGCCAAAGACTTCGGCCTCGATCCCGGCTTTTTCCAGCTCGTGCCGCATGTCGCCGGTGATGCGGTGGATCACGTCGCCGGTTTCACGCTGCAAGGTGATGAAGCGGCGGATGATCGACTGGCGGCCTTCGGGATTCAGGACACGAAAGGCGAGATCTTCCAGTTCCTCGCGCATCCATTGCATCCCCATGCGACCCGCAAGCGGTGCGTAGATGTCCATCGTCTCGCGCGCTTTTTGTACCTGCTTTTCGGGGCGCATCGCCTTGATGGTGCGCATATTGTGCAGACGGTCGGCGAGCTTGACCAGAATGACCCTCAGGTCCTTGGACATGGCCATGAACAGTTTGCGGAAGTTTTCGGCCTGCTTGGTCTCGCGGCTGGAAAGCTGCAGGTTGGTCAGCTTGGTGACGCCATCGACCAGCTTGGCGACCTCATCGCCGAACAGTTCGGAAACCTTGCCATAGCTGGCCTTGGTGTCTTCGATCGTGTCGTGCAGCAGGGCCGTTATGATGGTCGCATCATCCAGACGCTGTTCGGTCAGGATGGCGGCAACGGCAACAGGGTGCGAGAAATAGGGCTCGCCAGAGTGGCGGAACTGCCCTTCATGCATCTGAAGGCCAAATTCATAGGCCCGTTCGATGCGCTCGGCATTTGTCTTGGGATTGTAATTGCGGACCAGCGCAATCAGGTCTTCTGCTGAAATCATGCGGTCCGCACCTTTGTCGCTGGGGTTTACCCCTGGCCCTGGGCCTCCATCAGAGCGCGCAGGAGTTTTTCCTCGGACATGTCGTCATCCGCAGGTTTGTCGGACTCTGCGCCCATCAACAGGGCCATCTGATCTTCTTCGGGCTCATCAACCTCGATCTGGGTCTGGTTGGCCTCGATCAGGCGCTCGCGCAGCTCATCGGCGCTTTGGGTTTCATCGGCGATTTCGCGCAGCGAGACAACAGGGTTCTTGTCGTTGTCGCGATCAACAGTGATCGGGCCACCGGCGGAAATCTCGCGCGCCCGGTGGGCTGCAAGCATCACCAGTTCGAACCGGTTCGGGACCTTGTCTACACAATCTTCGACCGTAACGCGGGCCATGGGGCGCTCTCCGTAAATGAATCCGTGGCAGGAAGGGGTTTATCTAAGCGCGAATCCCCGCCTTGACAAGCAGGAAATGCCGCAAATGCGAGGATCACAGAGGCTTAACCTCTGCCAAGTTCTCGCGTGGCAGTGCGGCAACCATCTGTGTGACTGTCCTGTCCAGTACTGGATGGCGCCAATCGGGGGCAACATCTGCCATCGGCACCAACACAAATGCGCGGTCCTGCAGACGTGGATGCGGCAGGATCAAGTGTTCCGGAGCGGATATGGCCTGTTCTTCATTCGGAAGGGTTAGCCAGCGGTGATATTCCACATCATCCGGTAGCACCAAATCACCCCAACAGACCAGATCAAGGTCCAGCGTGCGCATCCCCCAACGCTGTTCGCGGGCACGCTCGAAATCATGTTCGATACGGTGCAGCAGCGCCAGAACCTCGTGGGGGCTCTGATCCGTTTCAATCGAAACCGCCGCATTAACGTAGTCTGGCCCGGCCCCCGCAGGAAAGCAGGGCGTGGCAAAAAACCGACTTTTTGCGCGAATCACCAAGCCAGCCTCGGCCATTGCGACCAATGATTGCTCAAGTGTCACCTTGGGCCCATTACCTCTCAGACTGAGATTTGCACCAAGGGCAATGACCGCTTTTGACAAAGATTTGTCCACTTCGAACCCCATATTCGGAACAGAGAATGCTTGCGATGTAGGCAAAAAGGCCTATTTTAGAGGCACCATTGCACTGACCAATTCATTTTCACTCACGGAGCTCACGGTGCGGTGGCTTATACCGGAAGGACCATTTTATGTTTTACAAGGACGAACGGCTAGCGCTGTTCATCGACGGCTCGAATCTTTATGCAGCCGCCAAAGCACTGGGGTTTGACATCGACTACAAGTTGCTGCGCCAAGAATTCATGCGCAGAGGCAAACTGCTTAGAGCTTTCTACTACACAGCGCTACTGGAAAATGACGAGTATTCGCCGATTAGACCTTTGGTGGACTGGCTGCATTACAACGGCTTCACCATGGTCACCAAGCCGGCCAAAGAATACACCGACAGCATGGGGCGTCGGAAAGTCAAAGGAAACATGGACATCGAGTTGACCGTTGATGCCATGGAATTGGCACCACGTGTAGATCATATCGTGCTGTTCTCGGGCGATGGGGATTTCCGCCCGCTGATTGCCAGCCTGCAGCGTCAGGGCGTGCGCGTTTCGGTTGTCTCGACCATTCGCAGCCAGCCACCGATGATTTCGGACGAGCTGCGCCGTCAGGCCGACAACTTCATCGAGCTGGAGGACCTGCGCGATGTGATCGGAAGACCTCCGCGCGAGATGCCGCTTGAACCGCGCAGCGTCGCCGCTGCGGGCGGTCAGTAACACCAAGCCCGATTACCCACTCACGATGTGGGGCGATGAAATGTACGGCCAGGGCTAAAAGCCCTGGCCGCGCTACTTTCAAAGGGATAGGTGCTAAAAACATCCCTTTGCTAACAGCGATTCATGTCAGGTAAATGACGTGCTGCTGTCTGGACCATGGCAATGAAAAGACCTAGGTGTCTCAGGCAAGGAGACCGCCCATGACCAAGCCACCACTGATATTGTATCTTGCCGCCCCACGCGGGTTTTGCGCCGGAGTGGATCGGGCCATCAAGATCGTTGAAATGGCTCTGCAGAAATGGGGGGCGCCGGTCTATGTGCGTCACGAGATCGTGCATAACAAATTCGTTGTAGATGGGCTGCGCGCCAAGGGTGCGGTATTCGTCGAAGAACTGGACGAATGCCCAAACGACCGCCCAGTGATATTTTCCGCCCACGGTGTACCAAAATCCGTACCTGCCACTGCCGCCCAGCGCGAGATGATCTATGTCGACGCCACCTGTCCGCTAGTGTCTAAGGTGCATGTCGAGGCGCAGCGCCACGCCGATGCCGGGCTGCAGATGATCATGATCGGTCACAAAGGCCATCCCGAAACCATCGGCACCATGGGACAACTGCCTGAAGGTGAGGTGCTGCTAGTCGAAACGGTTGAGGATGTGTCGCAGGTTGCTGTGCGGGATCCCGATAAACTGGCTTTTGTCACCCAAACCACTCTGTCGGTGGATGACACAAAGGATATCATTGCAGCGCTAGAGACCCGGTTCCCCGCCATCGTTGGGCCGCATAAAGAAGATATCTGCTATGCAACCACCAACCGGCAGGAAGCGGTAAAAGCGGTTGCGCCGAAATCTGATGCGTTGCTGGTGGTCGGAGCGCCGAATTCGTCAAACTCGCGCCGTCTGGTCGAGGTCGCCTCACGTGCGGGCTGCAACTATGCACAGCTTGTCCAACGCGCGACCGAGATCGATTGGCGGGCGCTGGAGGGTATCGCGAGCGTTGCGGTTACTGCAGGGGCCTCGGCCCCCGAAGTATTGGTGAACGAGGTTATCGAAGCCTTCCGTGACCATTATGACGTGACGGTCGAGCTAGTCGAAACCGCGACAGAAAACGTAGAGTTCAAAGTGCCGCGTGTTTTGAGGGAACCTGCATGACTCAGGACAAACGCACGATTGACGCCTACACTGCGCGAGTCGCCGATTATCTGAAAATCCCCCTGCCCCCCGAACAGCTTCAGGCCCGGCAGGCCTTTGCGGATGCGGTCGAGGCGGGCGGATATGTATTGGATCTGGGCTCGGGGCCCGGATCGGACAGCGCGTTTTTGATGCGCCAAGGGCTAAAGGTGCGGGCGCTGGATGCCACGCCGGCCTTTGTCGAACACGCACGCGACAATGGCGTCGATGCCTATCTAGGCACTTTCGATGACGTCACCGAGGCCGAGGAATACGACGGCGTTTATGCCAGCTTTTCGCTACTGCATGCGCCCCGATCCGATTTCCCGCGTCATCTAAGCGCAATCCACACGGCACTGAAATCTGGCGGTCAGTTGTTTTTGGGCATGAAGCTTGGAACGGGTGAGCATCGCGACGATATTAACCGCTATTATACCTATTATACTCAGCCCGAGATAGAAGAGACTCTGACCACGGCCGGGTTCACCATCGACCGCACCGTACAGGGGATCGGCAAAGGTCTCGCCGGGTCTTATGACGGGTTCATTCTGGTGTTTGCCCATGCCTGATTTGTTTGCCTATACCGATGGCGCCTGTTCCGGCAATCCCGGTCCCGGTGGCTGGGGCGTGCTGCTACGCGCGATGGATGGTGATACCGTTCTGAAAGAGCGCGAATTGAATGGCGGAGAGGCCGAGACCACCAACAACCGAATGGAACTGTTGGCTGCGATCAGCGCGCTGGAAACGCTAGAGCGAGCATCTGTGATCACAATCGTCACCGACAGCGCCTATGTAAAAAACGGCGTCACCGGCTGGATTTTCGGTTGGAAGCGAAACGGCTGGAAGACCTCTAACAAGAAGCCGGTCAAGAATGTTGATCTGTGGCAGCGGCTGGATGAGGCGCAAGAGCGGCATCAGGTGACTTGGGAATGGGTCAAGGGCCACGCAGGCCACCCCGAGAATGAGCGCGCGGATGAACTGGCGCGCGCGGGCATGGCACCGTTTAAGCCCAAAAAGGCGCAGGCGTGAGCGGGCTTGCCCTGTTGGATTATGCCTCGGTTCTGGTCTTTGCGCTGACCGGGGCCTTGGTCGCCAGCCGGGCGCAGCTGGATCTGGTGGGGTTTGCCTTCATCGCCTGCCTGACAGCGGTGGGCGGCGGCACGGTGCGCGACCTGCTGCTGGATCGACATCCCGTGTTTTGGGTCGGGCAACCCGACTATATCCTGATTGCCTGTGGCGCGGCAGTGCTGGTGTTCTTCACCGCGCATCTGGTGGAAAGCAGGTATAATTGGCTGATTTGGCTGGACAGCTTTGCCCTGTCCATCGCCGTGGCTGCAGGAACGGGTGCGGCCCTGTCGCTGGGACAGACCGGCGTCATTGTGGTGCTGATGGGTGTGACCACCGGTTGCCTCGGCGGGCTGATGCGCGATGTGGTCTGCAATGAGGTGCCGCTGGTGCTGAAACAGGGTCAGCTTTATGTTTCCTGCGCCTTTGCCGGTGCCCTGACAGCGGTATTGGCGGCTCAGCTTGGGTTAACCGGCCTGCCTGCATTGGGGCTATGCGCCTTGGTCTGCTGGTCGCTGCGGGCCGGATCGCTGCTGTTCGGCTGGCAGTTGCCGGTTTACAAGGCCCGACCGCCTCGGCAATAGGATACAAACAGACACGAGAACGCTATGACCCCCCGACTTTCATTTCTTGCGGCAACACTGCTGCTGGCGGCTTGTGCGGATCACTACACCCCGGTCACATTCAGGACCGAAGGGGATCAGATCGTGGCGTCTGGCACGATCGACCACACAACGCTCAGCGCATTTGAAGAGGTGATGGACGAAAACCCCGGGATCAAGACACTGGTGCTGCAAAATATCGAAGGCTCGGTCGATGATGACTCAAATGTGGTCTTCAGCCGCGTAGTGCGCGAGGAAGGGTTCAATACGGTCGTACCATCAAACGGTTTGGTCGCCTCTGGCGGAACTGACCTGTTTCTGGCCGGTAACCGGCGGGTGCTGGAACCCGGCGCCTGCGTGGGGGTTCACAGTTGGGGTGGTGGAGGTTACGTGGCCGCAGAACTGCCCGAAGGACATCCTGAACATGACCGGTATCTTGATTATTTCGCAGATATCGGCGTCGACCCGGACTTCTACTGGTTCACGCTGGATGTCGCATCCGAGGATGAAATGCACTGGATGACCGCATCCGAGGCGAACCGATACGACATGACAACGAGCGCGGCCCCAAGACTTGGGACCGCCGCAATCTGCGATGAGCGCTAGCGCGTCAGCAGCCGTGCGCCGATCTCTTTGACGAATTTCGCCGCCACCATGGCGGTCATTCCATAGGGGTCGCGGTGTGGGTTTAATTCGACAATATCCGCGCCGACCAGTTGACCCTTGAACCG
Source organism: Ruegeria sp. G2 (assembly GCF_056533505.1). NCBI lineage: Bacteria > Pseudomonadati > Pseudomonadota > Alphaproteobacteria > Rhodobacterales > Roseobacteraceae > Ruegeria > Ruegeria sp. G2. The sequence goes on from NZ_JBQFON010000007.1 coordinate 40,162, forward strand.
ATGGATCAGGTCGATCACCTCACGCGTGCTAAAACCGCCGGGTTCGTGATGCGAAACGCCCGGAGCAAAGGCCGGGTCCAGCGCGTCGAGGTCCAGTGACAAGTAAACCGGCCCGTCAAAACTGATCTCCAGATCTGCGCGCCAGTTGCGCATGTCGATCACCTCGACCCCGAATTTGTCGGCCTGTTCCTGCTGATGCGCGTTCATGGTGCGGATGCCGATCTGTACGAGGCGCTTGATCTTGCCGGTCTCCATCACCCGGGCAAACGGGCAGGCATGGCCCAGCGGACCAATCTGCTGACTGTCATAGAGGTCAGGGTGGCTGTCGATATGCAGGATATTCAACTCCTCATACCGATCCGCATGCGCCTTGATCAGCGGGTACGCAACCGAATGATCGCCGCCCAGTGACAACAACCGCGCGCCGGTTTCGATCCGGGCGGCCGCGCCTGCTTCGATACGATCAATGGGCTCTTGCCCCATCATCTCGAACACATCCAGATCGCCGGTATCTTTGAAGCGCTCGGTTGCGCCCAGATCGGTGCCATCTTCGGCGGTCAGATTGGCCGCGCCGGAATGCAGCGCCTCGCGAATACGGCCTGGGGCAAAAGCGGGGCCTTGCAGGAACGAGGAATGCAGGTCCAGCGGCACCCCCATCAGGGCGACGTCACCATTGGTCAGATCATGCGACATGAGAGGCCTTTCGACAAAAAATTGCCCGGACATTGGTCGCAGATCACGGTCGGGTCAAGCGCTCAGCGCCGTATATATGTCTGCCAGATCCAGATCACCAAAAGCGCACCCAGCACGGCCCCGATAAAACCTGAGAGCCAACCCATCACAGTGATGAGCGTGCGCAGTACCAATCCACCTACCAACGCTCCGACGATGCCGATCAGCATGGTGGTTGGAATGTCGGCCTCGATCCGCATAAGACGCGTGGCGAGGAAACCTGCGGCGGCACCGATGATGATCAGAGCGATGATCGGCATGTCATTTCCTCCAATGGGTGGGCACTATGATCAACGCACCGATCGATGACAACACCGCGTCCAGCCCCGGCGGGCCAAAGCTGATGCCGAACATGATGCGAACGAAATAGAACAGGAACGCACCACCCACGCAGATGATGATCGATTGCAGATAGCCGTTATGGGTGAAGCCGGTCTGTTCAGACAGATAGCCTACGATCCCGGCAATCACGACTGTGCCCATCAGGATCATGACCATGCAAGCTTACTCCGATGACAGGCGGGTGCCGACCGGGATGGGCCAGCCCCGCAGAAAAGTTTCCCTATCCTGCGCGCCCTTGCCTGCCCTTTGCAAGCGCAGCAGCTCAACCGCGCCTTCGCCACAGGCCACGCACAGGTGGTCATCGAGCACCTCGCCGGGCGTGCCCTGCCCTTCGGCCAGCCGCGAGGCCAGCAGCTTGATCCGGTCGCCCCCGACCTCGGTCCATGCGCCGGGAAATGGGGAGAGACCACGGATTTTTCGATCTACTTCGGGTGCGGGGGCCGACCAGTCGATCCGCGCCTCGGCTTTGTCGATCTTGGCGGCGTAGGTCACGCCGTCCTCGGGCTGCGGGTCCGGTGTAAGGCTGTGCAGTTCGGCCAGAGCCTCAACGATCAGAGCCGCTCCCATGTCCGACAGGCGGTCATGGAGTTGCGCGGTGGTTTCCTCGATGCCGATCTCGGTGGCCTCGCGCAGCAGAACGGGGCCGGTGTCCAGCCCGGCCTCCATCTGCATGATGCAGATGCCGGTCTGCGCATCGCCCGCCATGATTGCGCGATGGATCGGGGCGGCCCCGCGCCAGCGCGGCAGCAGGCTGGCGTGGATGTTCAGGCAGCCATGGGTCGGCGCGTCCAGAATGACCTGCGGCAGGATCAGGCCATAGGCGACGACGACCGCGATATCGGCGTTCAGCGCGGCAAAGCTGGCCTGTTCTTCAAGCGATTTCAGCGAGATCGGGTGGCGCACCTCGAGGCCCAGCGCCTCGGCGCGGGCGTGGACCGGCGTAGGACGGTCCTTTTTGCCCCGGCCCGCAGGACGCGGGGGTTGGCAGTAGACGGCGGCAATATCGTGCCCCGCGTTCACCAGCGCATCCAGTACCGGGACCGAGAAATCGGGGGTTCCCATGAAGATTATGCGCATCGTCGGCTCCGAAGGTGTTGGGGTGCCGGGCTGAAGCCCGGCCTACGTGGATTTGCGCGCCTTGCGCAGCAGCATGTCGCGTTTGACCTTGCTGAGGCGGTCAAAATACATCCGCCCGTTCAGGTGGTCGATCTGGTGCTGCACGCTGGTGGCCTCGATGCCAACAAAATCGCGGCGGTCGATTTGGCCCTGTTCGTTGAGGAATTTCACCGTTACCGCGCGCGGCCGCTTCACCTTGGCAGACACACCGGGCAGGTTCGGGCTGGCCTCGTCATGCTCGCGCAGCTCCACCGAGCTGTGCAGGATCTCGGGATTGGCCAGCCGCACGGCTTTGCCCCGCTGCGTCGAGCCATCCACGACGGCCAGACGCAGCATCACCCCGATCTGGGGCGCGGCAAGGCCAACGCCCGGCATAGCCTCCATCGTGTCGATCATGTCGTCCCAGATGGCGCGGATGTCATCGGTGATCTCGGTGACATCCTCGGCCTTGGTGCGCAGGCGTTTGTCGGGCCATGGCAGGTAGGTGCGCACGCTCATGTGCGGGCCTTTTCGCGTTTCAGCTTCTGCATCTTGCGGGTGATCATCTGACGCTTGAGCGGTTTGAGATAGTCGATGAACAGCTTGCCGTTCAGATGGTCGATCTCGTGCTGAACGCAGGTGGCCCAGAGATCGTCGAAGGTTTCCTGTTGCAGGTTACCGTCGCGGTCCAGCCATGTCACGTCCACCACCTTGGGGCGGGTGACCTCGGCATATTGCTCGGGGATCGACAGGCAGCCTTCTTCATAGACGTTTGTTTCGTCCGACGAGGCTATGACCTCAGGGTTGAACATCACCAGCGGGCGCGGCGCTTCGCCTTCTTCCTTGACGCAATCCACCACGATCAGCCGGTCCAGCACACCGATCTGGGGCGCAGCAAGGCCGATGCCAGGCGCATCATACATCGTCTCCAGCATGTCATCGGCCAGTTTGCGCAGATCGTCGGTGATGTCGGCCACCGGCGCGCAGACCTTTTTCAGGCGGGGATCGGGATGGATCAGGATATTGCGTTTCATGGGGCTGATTTAGGGCATCGCGCCCGCCACCGCAACGGCCCCCTTGCACATGGCGGATTTGAGGTTAGCTTTCGCCTCGACAGATGGAGATGACATGACTTTCAACGACCTGATCGACCGCCGGGGCACCAACTCTTCAAAATGGGACAAGATGGAGCGGCTCTATGGTGTCTCGCCCGAGGATGGGCTGGCCATGTGGACGGCTGATTCCGACTATGCCACCGCCCCTTGCGTGATCGAAGCAGTGCGCAAAGCCGCCGATCATGGCGCTTTTGGTTATTCGTGGATGCACCCGGAGTATCTGAACGCGATTCAGTGGTGGATGAAGATCCGCCACAATTGGGAGATCGACACCGATTGGGTGCTGACCTCGCAGGGTCTGGGCAATGCGATTGCCCTGTGTCTGGATGTCTGGAGCGAGCCCGGAGATGGGGTAGTCATCTTCTCGCCCGTCTACCATGAGTTTGCCCATAAGGTGAACAAATCCGGCCGCCGCGTCGTGGAATGCCCGCTGGTGCGGAATGGCGACAGTTATGCGCTGGATCTCGACGATGCACAGTCGCGGCTGGACGGGTCGGAAAAGCTGCTGCTGTGGTGTTCACCTCAGAACCCCTCGGGCCGGGTCTGGACACCGGATGAGCTGCGCGCGGTGGCGGCATTTGCGGAACGCAACGGGCTGATACTGGTCTCGGATGAGATTCACCACGATCTGGTTTATCCGGGCAATACCTTCGTGCCGATGGATGTGGCGGCGCCAGAGGCGCGCCCGTGGACCGTTACCCTGACCGCTGCATCAAAGACCTTCAACATCGCAGGCCAGCGCACGGGAAACATGATCATCCCCGATGCCAAGCTGCGTGCCGAAATGAAACACCGGATTGTCACATTGGATTACGACCCCAGCGCGCTGGGTTTGGCGATGATCACCGCCGCCTACTCTCCGGAAGGCGCGAAATGGGTTGATGAGCAAGTCGCCCACCTGGACGCCAACAGAAAACTGTTCGATGCCACCATCGCCGAGATTCCGGGCCTGTGGTCGATGCCGCTGCAGGCGACATACCTGGCCTGGGTCGATTTCTCGGGCACCGGGATGAGCCATGATGAATTTGTCCGCCGTCTGCGCGAGGACGCTCGGATCGCCACATCTTCAGGTCCCGGTTTCGGGTCGGGCGGGGAAACCTTTGAACGGTTCAATCTGGCCACCCAACGCGCGCGGGTGGAAGAGGCTTGCGCCCGCCTCAAACGCGCCTTTGGCGATTTGCAATAACCCTGTCTGAAAACAATCGGATGCAAATCATGCCCAACCAACTCTTTGCGCTTCCGGACATCCCGAGCATCCCGGTAGAAGGGGAGCAGACGACCTATCCGATCGGGCGGATTTTCTGCGTGGGCCGCAATTATGCCGCCCACGCCGCTGAAATGGGGCATGAGGTGGATCGTCAGGCGCCATTCTATTTCACCAAATCCGCGCCCAACGCGGTTTTGACAGGTGCACATGAGCCTTATCCTGCGGGAACCGAGAATTATCATCACGAAATGGAACTGGCCGTTGCAATCGGCAAACCGGTCTTCCAGGCCACGGCTGCACAGGCCCACGCGGCGATCTTTGGCTACGGGTGCGCTTTGGACATGACGCGCCGCGACCTGCAGATCCGCGAGCGCAACAAACAGCGCCCCTGGGATCTGGGCAAGGATGTGGAAAGCGGCGCGGTCTTCGCCCCGCTGACCCGCGCCGATGACTGGAGCCCATCGGATGACAAGCGCATCTATCTCAGCGTCAATGGGCAGGTGAAACAAGACGCCACCTTGTCCGAGCTGGTTTGGAAGATTGATGAACTGATCTGCCATCTATCCGGTTTCTATCATTTACGCCCCGGCGATCTGATCCTGACCGGCACACCCGCTGGGGTCGGGCCCGTGGTCGCCGGAGACCGAATCGAAGGCGGTATCGATGGCCTGTCCCCTGTGCACCTGACCCTGACGGCCCACGACTAATCGTCCGGCCCGGTACCTGAAAATCTTGTGGCACCATTGCCGCCCGAGCGTCGACTGCACTTCGGTGCCACAGGTCAATCGGTGAGCGTGTCAGTCGCGGTTTTCAAGCAACGCGATCGGAGCATCCGGCGCGCGGTAGAAATCCAGCGGGGCCTTGTCGGCTGCCACAGTGCTGCGCTTGAACTCATAGCGCATCTCACCCACCGCTTCTTCATCTGCGATGATCAGGCACTGATACATGTGATTGGCACCGTCATAGATATCGACGAGCCCACGCAGGCGTGGCGTGGTTTCGGCCTCGACGGTGAAACCATCCTTCCACAATGTGAGAATCTTGAAGCTATTGTCGCCAAACTCCACCCGCAAACGGCTGGATTTCTTCAATGTAGCGATTCGGGCGGCATCCAATTCAGCGCGAATTTCCTTAGAAACATAGGTACTCATAATAAACTTCCCCCAGAACTTTCTTTATTGTGGACCAGCTTGTGTAAAAATCCAGTGAACTGTCTCACTTGGGCCCGAGATTTACGATCTGTTGCGCAGGTGTCCCGATGACACTGTGCGCGGATGCAGGTCAGTTGCGCGCGCGGTGAAATAGGAACCTGAGCCGCAACAGCCTATCTTTGTCTCAATCGCAATGCGGAGGAATTACAATGGGCCTGCTTGTCGACGGCGTTTGGCATGACACTTGGTATGACACCAAATCCACTGGCGGGGCGTTCAAACGTTCGGCCGCACAGTTTCGCAACTGGATCACGGCCGATGGGGCACCTGGCCCCTCGGGGCGTGGCGGATTCGAGGCGGAGAGCGGGCGATATCATCTGTATGTCTCTCACGCCTGCCCCTGGGCGCATCGCACGCTGATCTTTCGCGAGTTGAAGGGGTTGCGAGAACACATCTCGGTCTCGGTGGTACATCCGGATATGCTGGATAAAGGTTGGACCTTTGAGACAGACGACCATGGAGCGACAGGAGACAAACTGTTCGGACATGATTTTGCCCATCAGATCTATACCCGTGCCGACCCCAACTATTCAGGCCGCGTGACGGTGCCGATCCTGTGGGACAAAGTGGAAAAGACCATCGTCTCGAACGAAAGCTCGGAAATAATCCGCATGTTCAATTCGGCTTTCAACGGGATCACCGGCAACGCTGATGATTACTGGCCCGAGGCAATGCGGGACGAGATCGAAGAGGTCAACGCGCGCATCTATTCCGATGTTAATAACGGGGTGTACAAATGCGGCTTCGCCACCTCGCAAGAGGCGTATGACGCGGCCATAGGCCCTCTGTTCGACACGCTGGATTGGCTTGAGGATCGTCTGGCACGCAACCGCTATCTGATGGGCAACCGCGTGACCGAGGCCGACTGGCGCGTGTTCACCACGCTGATCCGGTTCGATCCGGTCTATCACCTGCATTTTAAATGCAACAAGCGGCGCCTGGTGGATTACCCGAACCTCTGGGCCTTTACCCGCGAGCTGTATCAGTGGCCCGGCGTGGCCGAGACGGTGAACATGAACCACATTGTGCGCCACTATCACTACAGCCACGATAGCATCAATCCGCATCGGATCATTCCGGTGAACCCAGAGCTGGATTATTCAGAACCCCATGGACGGGATCAGCGCCCGGCGGCGTAGTGCTCGACCATTGCTGCCAGATCCTCGGGCGGGGTCGAGCTTTGCACATAGGCGCAGGCATTCGCACTATGGGCAAAGATGGACCCGTCCGAGAAGAATGTGGTGTTGGTGACAAAGATCACCCGCGCCTCGGGCCTGCGATAGCTTGCAAAATCGGCAACCGCCAAGGCGCTGCCGGTTTCCAAAACCAGATCCAACACGATGATATCGAAGGCTGTGCCATAGAGCGCCAATATTGCAGCCTCTTGCGTCTCAACCAAAGTGACCTCGGCCTCCTGCCTTTGCAGATGCCGTTGCCAGACCCGACCTAGATCGGGGTTACTCTCAACAATCAGTACTTTCATTTGCAACAACCTCGGCACGTGATATGGGTGAGTGGTGCCGACCCCTGTTGTCCGTGATCACGCGATTTCCTTAACAAAGTGTTAACAGCGCCCGCACAGGGCCATGAACTGGCAGATTCGCTTGTATGAGCGGCAAAAATCCGCTTGAAGCATACGAAATAGGCGATTCCGGCTGAGGCTGATGGTTGGACAGGATGACAGATTGAACCCTCGGGCAGCGCGCGATCATGGCGGGGGTTTGGATGGCGCGATGGCCCGGTTCGGAGGCCTTCGCACGGACTGGATCGACCTGTCAACGGGGATCAACCCGCACGCTTATCTGGTCCCGGGCCTGCAGCAGTCGGACTGGATGGAACTGCCCGATCATGGCGCGTTCGAACGCCTGTCGGACGCGGCGCGGGTGTTTTGGAATGTGCCGGATGGGGCCGAGATTCTGCCCTCGCCTGGCGCTTCAGCAGTGATTGCCCGCTTGCCCGCGCTGGCCAAAGCGGGCCGCGTGCAGATCACAATGCCCACCTATAACGAACATGCCGCCGCGTTCACCGCGCAGGGCTGGACGGTGCACGAGACTGGCCCCGCTCAGGCACGGGTCATCGTGCACCCCAACAATCCCGATGGGCGCACCTGGCAGGACGCGGATGCCAATGCACCGCTGACGGTGATCGATGAAAGCTTTTGCGACGTCACCCCCGACGCCTCGCTGATCCATCTGGCGGGGCGGCCCGGCGTCGTGGTGTTGAAGAGTTTTGGCAAGTTTTGGGGGCTGGCCGGGTTGCGGCTGGGTTTTGCGATCGGCCATCCCGATCTGATCGCACGGTTGAACGACCTGACCGGACCCTGGGCGGTTTCCGGCCCGGCGCTGCGGATCGGTACGCAAGCGCTGCACGATACGGTTTGGGCGGAAGATACCCGCATGCGTCTGGCAAATGACGCAACCCGGTTGGATCAGCTTGTAACGGCCAAAGGCGCTCGGTTGATCGGTGGAACCAGCCTGTTCCGCCTCTATGACGTAGACGATGCCGGCGCGTGGCAGGACCGGCTGGCACGGGCGCATATCTGGAGCCGTATATTCCCCTATTCCAGAACCTACCTGCGCCTTGGATTACCGCCAGCAGACGGCTGGGCCCGTTTGGAAGCAGCGCTGTGAGCACCGCGTTTCTATTGGTCTGCGCCATGTGTCTGGACGCAGCACTGGGTGAGCCGGATTGGCTGTGGTCGCGGATTCGCCACCCTGCCGTGTTGATGGGCAACGCGATTGGCTGGCTAGACAACTGGCTGAACCATGAGGCGTATCGCCGCCTCAAAGGGGTTGCGACGGTACTCATCCTGGTTGTGGCGGCACTCATCCTTGGCCGGTTGCTGGCACTGCTTGGTCCGATCGTCGAGATCGTGGTCTGCGCCATCCTTCTGGCACAGAAATCCCTGATCACCCATGTTCGCGCAGTTGGCGAAGGCCTGTTGACCTCGCTTGCCGAAGGGCGCGCTCAGGTCGCCATGATCGTCTCGCGCGATACGCGGGACATGACCGAGGCGCAGGTGGCGCGCTCGGCCATCGAAAGCGCAGCCGAAAACCTGAGCGACGGGGTGATTGCCCCAGCCTTCTGGTTTCTAGTCGGGGGTCTGCCGGGGCTGCTGGTCTACAAGGTCGTCAACACCGCCGACAGTATGATCGGCTATCGCAACGACAAGTACCGCGCCTTCGGTTGGGCAGCGGCGCGGCTGGACGATCTGCTGAACCTTGTCCCGGCACGCCTGACGTTTGTATTGATCGTGGCGCTGTCCGGCCAATGGTCGCGCTGGGGAGAAATGGTAGAGGATGCAAGCCGCCATATCTCACCCAACGCAGGCTGGCCCGAGGCCGCGATGGCGCGCGCGCTGGATATCGCGCTGGCCGGGCCGCGCAGCTATGACGGGCAGATGCGGGATCTCGCCTGGGTGAACGGGAATGCCCGGCAAGATATCGACGCGGCAGAGGTTTTTCGCGCATCCAACATGCTCTGGCAGGTTTGGGGGCTTGCGCTTGGGCTCGTGTCGGTGTGGGTTGGGTTCAACTTCATATTCTGACGGATCAGACCCATGCGTTTCCTTTCCGGCCTTATTGCCGCCGCCTTCTTCGCCTCACCCGCCCTTGCCCAGTGCGGCGGTGGGTTCAATACTTTCGTCAAAGGGCTGAAAGCCGAAGCCATTCAGCAGGGTTTCGACAAGTCCACCGTTGACAGCTTCTTCAACGGCGCGCAGCAGGACGGAGCCGTTCTGAAAGCTGACCGCGCGCAGGGCGTATTCCAAAAACCCTTCATCGACTTCTCGCGCCGCCTGATCTCGCAAAACCGGATCGACCGGGGTAAGGCCATGTCAGGGAAGTACGATGCCGTATTTGACCGGATTGAGCGTGAATACGGCATTTCGCGAGGTGTGCTGCTGGCGTTCTGGGCTTTCGAGACCGACTACGGCGCGTTTCAGGGTGATTTCAACACCCGAAACGCGCTGGTGACGCTTGCCCATGATTGCCGCCGCCCCGAGCTGTTCCGGCCGCAAATCTTCGCTGCCATCGAGCTGTATCAACAAGGCAATTTCGACCCGACCCGCACCACCGGCGCATGGGCGGGCGAGATTGGTATGGTGCAGATGCTGCCGCGCGACATTTTGGAAAACGGCGTGGATGGGGACGGAGACGGCAAGGTTTCGCTAAAAACCTCGGTGCCGGATGCACTGATGTCCGGGGCCAAAATGCTGTCGCATCTGGGTTGGCAACCGGGTCAGCCATGGCTGCAGGAGGTCACAGTGCCCGCGCAGATGGACTGGTCTCTATCAGGCCCCGGCAAGCCCCGCCCGGTGTCCGAGTGGCAGGCGATGGGCGTACAGGCGCGCAGTGGGTCTTTGAGCGACCTGCCCGCCTCGCTTATCCTGCCACAAGGGCACAAGGGCCCCGCCTTTCTGGCTTACCCGAATTTCGATGTTTATTTCGAATGGAACCAGAGCTTCGTTTACGTCCTGACGGCCGCCTACTTCGGCACAAGACTGGAAGGCGCGCAGATCTACGACGCAGGCAACCCCGCACCGGCGCTGACGGGCGCGCAGATGAAGCAGTTGCAGACAAAACTGCAGGCACGGGGGCACGACGTGGGCAAGATCGACGGCATCCTTGGGGCCGGAACACGCGCAGCGGTGCAGGCCGAACAGGTACGACTAGGTCTACCGGCCGATGCCTGGCCAACGACACAGCTGTTGAACCAGCTATGAGGCTCAGCGCCTAGGCGACCTTTGCCGGTTCACGTTTCACTGACGGATCAAACGCATGGATCGATACCACCGAGCCTTCTGTAACGATGGCGGTATTGGGTTGTACTTCAACCCAGCCGTCACTGTCTGCATCAAGCGGCTCGGAAGATATCACTATCCCGTCTTCAGAGGCCCGGTAATGCAAACTGGGTGCATAACGATCAGACGCATAGCGCGCCGCAAATACACGCTTGCCATCTGACCAGCACGCCGCAAACCGCATATAGGGTAACGACCCGCATTGTCTGGACAGCGCTTCCACCCGCCCCACGGCCCGTGCCATTGAGCCGATCGGGTTTGAATCCAGACCTTCACCATGAGCAATCAGAAAGATCGCCTCGCTTTCCGTGGCACCCATTCGGTGCCCGTACAAATGTGCCGGGATCATTGAGTCGAGCTCTTGCCGGATTTGGTCATGCCCACCAGCCTGGCCATTATGCATGAAGCTCCATTTGCCAACACCGAACGGGTGGCAATTGTTACGCGAAGTCGCAGTGCCAGTCGACGCTCGCACATGGGCCAGAAACAGTCGTGATCGTGTGTGATGTGCCAGTTGCTTGAGATTTGCATCAGACCACGCGGGATGAGTGTCCTTGTAGAAACAAGGCGTTTCGCGGTCAGAATACCAAGCCAGTCCAAACCCATCGGCATTGATCGGTGTCTTCCCTATCAATGCGTTGCGGCTTTGAATGACCAGCGATTGCTCCTGCTCTTGAACCAACTCATCCAGATATCGCTGTTCCCCAACCCAAGCTAAAAAACGGCACATATTGTGAACCCCATAAAATCTATTGATCTGGAGCATTCTACAACTCCAACAGCTAAAAATTATCCCGTTCTTCACCCTATGCGATCATAATTTCTATCAATATGTCGCTTTGGCTGTCAAAAACAGATCAATTACTCTCTCTTGATCGGATAGCGGTCACCTTTCTCGTCGATCAGGATCAACCGTTCCCCACTGCGAACATACAGATCGCACCGGCTGAATCCGTTGCGATAGGCGATGCAGACGCTGCCATCCTGGGCGATGGAATACGTACCAAAGGCAGTATCCCCGCTGGCGTAGGTGTAGGAATAGGCCCCTCCGGCCGAAAATTTGGACTGGCCGTCGTCGTAGAAAGTTAGTGTACGACCTGCCAGCGCCTCAAGTTCCTGAGGCGACAATGGGATGTCGCCGGGCTTGGTGGGCCAGTCGGCAGCCCAGAGGGGATTAGCCGCCAGCAATGCGAGAATGAAGTATCGGATCATGATGCCAGCCTAACCTGATATGCGGGCGATGGCTCATAACGTTGCGGTGATCGTTCAGGCGACCATCTGCTCGGCCTTTTTCAGATCGACCGAGACCAGCTGACTGACGCCCTGTTCCTGCATCGTCACGCCGAACAGCCGGTCCATCCGCGCCATGGTCACCGCGTGGTGGGTGATGATCAGGAAGCGCGTATCGGTCTGGCGGCACATCTCGTCCAGCAGGTCGCAAAAGCGGGTGACGTTGGCGTCATCGAGCGGCGCGTCGACCTCGTCGAGCACACAGATCGGCGCGGGATTGGCGAGGAAGACGCCAAAGATCAGCGCGGTTGCGGTCAGGGTCTGTTCCCCACCTGACAGCAGGCTGAGGGTCGACAGCTTCTTGCCCGGCGGTTGGCACATGATCTCAAGGCCCGCATCCAGCGGGTCGTCGCTTTCAACCATGACCAGATTTGCCTCACCGCCGCCGAAGAGGTGCTTGAACAGCATCGCGAAGTTCGAGTTCACCTGTTCAAACGCGGTCAGCAGGCGTTCGCGTCCTTCGCGGTTGAGGCTGGCGATACCGCTGCGCAGGGCTTTGATGGCCTCTTCCAGATCAGCCTTTTCACCGTTCAGCGTGTCGAACTCTTCCTGAACTTCCTTGCTATCCTCTTCGGCACGCAGGTTCACCGCGCCCATGGCGTCGCGCTGGCGTTTGTGGCGATTGACCTCGGCCTCTAGCGTGTCGGCGGCGGGCATCTGGTCGGGGTTCACGTCCAGTTGGTTGAGCAACTGGTTGGGCGTCAGTTGCTGATCCTCGGCAATCCGCTCCGCCGCTGCGACCACGCTCTCCTTGGCCGCATCACAACGCGCCTCTGCCGCCGCACGGGTCTCGCGCGCTTCGGAGGCCAGACGTTCGGCTTCGCGCTCAGCAAGAACCACCTCGCGCTGCGCTGTCTCGGCTTCCGCCAGCTTGTCAGCGGCTTCGGCCCGGCGGGCCTCGGCAGTTTCGATCAACTCGTTCAGTTCTTCCCGCGCCTCAGCGATTTCGCCGGGGGCGGCCATTGCTTCGGACAGCTCCTCTTCCGAGCTTTCCTTGCGCTCGGCCAGTTCGGAAATCCGCTTCTCGGCCGTTTCCAACCGGTGCCGCCAACCGCTGAGGTCCTTGGTGACCTCCTGCGAACGCCGGGTCCGAGCCTCACCTTCACGACGCAACTCGTCATGGGACGAGCGGTGGGTTAGCATGGTGATCCGCGCCGCCTCGACTGTCTGTTTGATGTCCTCGACCTGCGCGCGGGCGCTATCGAGGTCGCCCAAACCAGTCAGCGCTGCTTCGGCTTCGCGCAGCTGGGCGCGGGCGGACATGGCGTCTTCCTTGTGGCGGTCAACCGCAAGGGTGAGAGTTTCCAGCTTACCCTGTGCCAGATTGCGATCCGCCTCGGCCCGGCTGAGCATGCGCGCCGTTTCCGCCATGCGCTGATCCGCGGCACGGCGGGCTTCGCGGGCACGACGATCAGCTTCGGTGACGTCCGCCAGTTGCTGGGACAGGGCCTCATGCGCGGCACGGGCACCATCGGCTTGCGCCTCGGTGCGGGTCAGTTCCTGTTTCAGCGCTTCCAGCTTGTTCAGCTGTTCCAGCCGCAGAGCGGCGGCGCTTGGCGCGTCTTCGGCCCAAGCGCGGAACCCGTCCCAGCGCCACAAATCGCCCGAGCGCGAGACCAGCCGTTGCCCAGGTTTCAGCGACGCCTGCAACCGTGCGCCCTGATCCGCATCGACCAGACCGATCTGCGCGATCCGGCGGCTGAGCCGGTCGGGACCGGACACATGCAAGGCCAGAGGCTCTGCTCCGTCTGGCAAGGTTTGATCGCTGTCATAGCCCGCCACCTGCACCCAGCCTGAAGGCCCGTCACCTTCGACCAACGGAGCACGCAGATCGTCAGCCAGTGCTGCCCCTAGCGCTTTTTCATATCCCGAAGCCACGCGCAGCAGGTCGAGCACCTGCCCACCTTCAGCCGTGTCGCGTTCGACCAGTTTCGCCAGTGCGGTGGTTTCGGCCCGGATCGCACCCAGTTCGCCTTCAGCCTCGGAGCGCTTGGCGCGGGCCTCTGCCTCACGCGCCTGCGTGTCGTTGCGCAGCTCATCGGCAGCGGCGAGAGCTTCTTCGGCGGACTCAGCAGCTTCACGGGCCTCTTCTTCGCCCTCCTGCGCGGTCTCGAACGCCTCGCTGGCGCGGGACAGAGCATTGCGCGCCTCGTCCACGGCGGCCCGGGCCTTTTCCTCTTCGCCTTCGGAGCGGGTCAGTGTCTTGCGGCTGTCTTCAACCAATCGCTGCGCCGATTGGTGTCGCGCCACCAGGCGCGCCATGTCTTCGGTTTCCTGCGACAGGCGATCTTCGCGATCTTGCAAAACCAAAGCGGCTTCGCGGGCAATTTCCGCAGCTCCGGCGACCTTCTCGTCATAACCCTCGGCGGCTTTGGCAAGCTCGCGGGCCTCCCATTCCAGCCGTTCGATCATCTCACCCGCATCCCGGTTCAGGCCGGATTCGCGTTCGATGTCGTTCCCCAACTGCTGGATTCGGTTGGTCAGAGTCTCGATCGTCTGGCGCGCGCGGGTTTCCTGATCCGAGAGCTGATCGCGCTGCACTTGCTGACGTTGCAGGACGGCGGCGGCGATGGCCTCTTCCTCGCGCAGGGGGGGCAGGGTTTCCTCGATCTCAGCGCGTTTGGCAGCGGATTCGCGCGCGGATGCCTCGGCGCGGGAGGCTTCGGTGATCCGGTCGCGTAGCTTTTCCTCGGCCGCCTGACGGGCCATGTCGGCCTCTTTCCAACGGCGATAGAGCAGCATCCCTTCGGCCTGACGCAACAGCTCGCCGATCTCACGATAACGCGCAGCCTGACGGGCCTGACGGGCGAGTTGCGCCAACTGCCCGCCCAATTGTTCCAGCACGTCATCCACGCGGGTCAGGTTGGCCTCGGTGCCTTTCAGTTTCAGTTCGGCCTCGTGGCGGCGTTGATAGAGGCCTGAGATGCCCGCAGCCTCTTCCAGAATGCGGCGGCGCGCGCGGGGCTTGGCGTTGATCAACTCAGCAATGCGGTTCTGCCCCACCAGCGCAGGCGAATGCGCACCGGTCGAAGCGTCGGCGAACAGCATCTGCACGTCGCGGGCGCGCACGTCCTTGCCGTTGGTCTTGTAGGCACTGCCCACATCGCGGGTGATGCGGCGGACGATCTCCAACTGGTCGCTGTCGTTGAAGCCGGATGGCGCCAAACGTTCCGAGTTGTCCATCGTCAGGACCACCTCGGCAAAGTTACGCGCAGGCCGAGTGGCAGCGCCCGCAAAGATCACATCCTCCATCGCGCCACCGCGCATGGATTTGGGACGGTTTTCACCCATCACCCAGCGCAACGCTTCCAGAAGGTTGGATTTGCCACAGCCATTGGGACCGACGACTCCGGTCAACCCGTCCGCGATGATCAGATCGGTCGGGTCCACGAAGCTTTTGAAGCCGGTCAGTTTGAGTTTGCTAAAGCGCAATGGCTGCTCTTGGTGTGATTCCTATGGTTAGGAAGTCTGCGCAACGGATGGGGGAGGTGTCAACGTGATTGCGCAGGATATGGGATGATTGGCCGAGTTATCCACAATATCTTGGCAAGACTACGCAGGGTTTCGCGTATCTTAATACGGCGAACATTCGAAGACCTGATATCCATAGTCTTCGTAATAGCCATAATCGACGCATTCATAAGGGCGGCGTAGGAGCGCTCCGAAAATCAGCTTTTCCCCCAGTTCCTTGTCGCAGCCCAGCACGCCCACAGTTACGGCCGCGTCGCCCAGAACGTCCAGAAGCGGACAGCCCGAGACCTGTGCCATCGCCAGCGCGGCGCGGTCGCGGATTGGACCAAGGCGCGGGGCGTATTGCGGGTTTATGCGGACGGCTTCGGCCAGTTCGTTGCGGACGCGGACGTCAAACACGCTGCCATTCACCGAGATGCGCGTCGCGGGCAACTCGCGAAAATAAGGCGTGCCGCCCGAACAGGCAGCCAGCAGCAGTAAGGCAAGCAGACGGATCATACCGCCGTTCTTGCGGCAATATGGTTAATGAATCCTTTCCCAGATCAGGCGCGCAGCACCTCTCCCAACCGGCGAATACCTTCGCGGATCGTATCCTCATCGGAATTGGAAAAGCTCAGCCGGATCGTGTTGGCCCCGGTGTCATCAGGGTAGAACGCCTGACCCGGGACAAAGGCCAACTTGACGGTTTCAAGCGCCCGGGCCAGCAGGTCAGCCCCGTTCACCCCTTTGGGCAAGGTGACCCAGATGAACATGCCGCCCTCGGGCCGGGTCCACTCCACACCATCGGGCATATGCTGGGCCAACGCCTCCAACATCGCATCGCGGCGGGCGGCATAGGTGCGGCGCAACATCGGAACGTGGCTTTCGAAACAATCCCGCGCCACCTGATACACAGCCATCTGGTTGATAGTCGAGGAATGCAGGTCTGCGGCCTGCTTGAGCAGCACCATTTGCGAGATTACAGGTTTCGCACCTACCACCCAGCCAACACGCAGACCGGGTGACAGGGTTTTCGAGAAACTACCACAATAGATCGTGCGGCAGTTTTCGATTGATCCCTTGCGGGCCTGTTCCAGCGCCATGATTGGGGGGATCGGGTCGCCATCATAGCGCAGCGCCTGATAGGCCCCATCCTCGATCACAGCACAGTCCAATTCCTCGGCCAGATCCAACAGCGCTTCCCTGCCCCGCAGGTCGACGGTCTCACCCGTCGGGTTGGCGAAATCAGCGGAGAGATAAGCGAACTTGATCGGACTGCCATCCGCCGCTTCTCGGTACTCAGCCGCGCCACGATTGCCGTTGACACTGAGCTGATCGAAGCGCGGCTCATAAGCGTGAAAGGCATTCAGCGCGCCCAGATAGGTGGGCCAGCCGACCAGCGCGGTATCGCCCGGCGATAGAAACAGCTTACCCAGATAATCCAGCGCCTGCTGAGAACCGGAGGTGATCAGGATGTTGTCGATGTCGCACTCCACAACTATCCCGCGCATGTAGCCAACCAGCCAATGGCGCAAGGGCGCATAGCCCTCGCTGACAGAGTATTGCAAGGCCTGAGCCTGTTGATCCGGGCCTAGCGCGTTCTGGAACGCCTCGGCAAAGGCCTCAGCCGGGAACAGGTTCGGGTCAGGGATACCACCTGCGAACGAAATGATACCGGGCTCGCCCAGAAGCTTCAGCAATTCGCGGATTTCGGATGCTTTCATTCGGGATGCGCGGGTGGCGTAGAGCTGATCCATCGTTGCGGGCCTCCTCCGCCCTTAGGTCGCAGACTAGGCAATGCACCTCTTATGTCAATAATACTGACCCAATGTTTCAACCTCTGTGAGCGGCTTGAACGCGCCTCGCAATCGTGGTCAAGTGAGTTGACCAATTTCAGATGTTAGCCGGATGCCTTTTCAAAAAGTTCAGACCGAAAAACTATCTCTGGCCGTGGTGCGCCAGATTGAGTTGTTGATCTTGCGCGGCATCCTGCGCCCCGGCGAACGCCTACCCTCGGAAAGGGAACTGGCCGAGCGGATGGGCGTGTCGCGCCCCTCGCTGCGCGAGGCGATCGCTGATCTGCAGGATCAGGGATTGCTGACCGCCAAGGCCGGGTCAGGCATCTATGTGGCCGAGGTTCTGGGCTCGGCCTTCTCGCCCGCTTTGATCCGGTTGTTCGGCAATCACGACGAGGCGGTGTTCGACTATCTCTCGTTCCGGCGCGATATGGAGGGGCTGGCCGCCGAGCGCGCCGCGCGGATGGGATCGGACAGCGATCTGAAAGTGGTGCAGACCATACTGGACAAGATGGAAGCCGCCTACGCGCGTAACGCTGCCGAAGAAGAGGCGCATCTGGACGCCCAGTTCCATATGGCCATCATCGAGGCCAGCCATAACGTGGTGATGCTGCACATGATGCGGTCGATGTTCGATCTGCTGCGACAAGGCGTCTTCTACAACCGTCGGATCATGTTCCAGCAGCGCACCACCCGCGATGCCATTCTGGATCAGCACCGCGCCATCAACACAGCGCTACAAGATCGCGACCCAAAGGGAGCGCGCCGTGCGGTCGAGGACCATCTGAATTTTGTCAAAGGTTGCATGGCCGATAAGCAGAAGGCCCTGCACAATGAAGAAATCGCGCAGCAGCGACTGAAGCACGAGACCGGCGAGATCTAATGTTTATAGGACATTTACCGGGCGCCTACTTGATCTTCCGAACGACTGCGCCGAACCTGGGCAAGCTTGCATTTACAGCTGCGATGATCGGAGCCGTGGCGCCAGATATAGACATATTCTGGTTTTATCTTATCGATGATCGCGGGCACCATCATCATTCCTACCTGACGCACCAACCAATCATCTGGGCGAGCATTCTGCTTTTAGGTCTCCTGATCCGGCAATGGCGTCTACAAATCGGAACCTTTCTGACCTTCCTGGGCGCGGGCGGGTTAGTTCACATGTTATTGGATTCGATCACGGGTGAGGTTGCGTGGTTCTGGCCGTTCTCCGACGCAACGCATCCGCTGGTCGTAGTGCAAGCGACACACTCTCATTGGATATTGTCTTTTCTCAACCATTGGACTTTCAAGGTTGAGATCCTGATTACCGTGATCGCTCTAATTGTTTTTGTCGTGACCTGGCGCAGATCAAAGCGCAGTCCCTAGCAACAAAAAAAACCCGAGCGCTACGCGGCCCTCGGGTTTTTCAATTCATATAATCCGGGCGATCAGTGGAGCTTTTCACCGACATCCGCGATGGATGCGTCGATCAGCTTGTTCGCCTGCGTGGCGGTCATTTGCTTGGCTAGAACGGCTTTCGCTGCGGAAACCGCAACGGTGACGGCCTGATCGCGAACTTCCTTGACTGCTGAGGCCTCAGCCGATGCGATCTGATCCTGTGCAGCCGCTAGACGGCGTGCAATGGATTTCTCCAAATCGACCTTGGCTTGCTCAGCGGCCAATGCCGCGTCCTGCTTCGCCGCTTCGACGATGGCGTCGGCCTGTGTCTGCACCTCGCGTTGCTTGCGCTCATACGAGGCTAGCAGGCTACGCGCTTCTTCATGCAGGGCACGTGCTTCGTCCAGTTCGGACTGGATGCCTTCGGCACGTTTGTCCAATGCACCACCGATCATGCCGGGGACCTTGAAGTAGAACAGGACCGCGATGAAAACGATGAAGCCCAGAAGGACCACAAAATCGGTGTTACCAAGCGAAAAGAACGGTCCGCTTGCAGCCAGCGCAGGGCTGGCGGCACCAACGGTCAGGATAAGGGCAAGAGTGTTCCGCATGTCACTTATCCTTTCGTCTGTGCGTCTACTGCACCGTTGATGGCTTTGGCATCCGCCTCGCCGCCCAGTGCGGTGACCAGTTCAGCCGCCGTATCCTTGGCAACCACTTGAATGCTTTCCTGCGCACCGGCACGGATTTCGGCAATCGCCTTTTCCGATTCAGCCGCCTTTGCAGCGATTTCCGCGTCCGCCTTGGCAATCGCATCATCCAGACCAGACTGGATTTCCGCGCGGGCTTCCGCTGCGATACGCTGTGCCTCAGAACGGGCATCGGCCAGCGCCTTGTTATAGGCCTCTTCGGCCTCGACCGCCTTGGCTTTCAGATCTTCGGCCGCAGCCAGGTCATTTGTAATGGTCCCCTGACGTTCCGCCAGGATTGCCGCGATGCGCGGCAGCGCCACGCGGGACAGGACCAGAAAGATGACGACCAGCGTAATGACCAGCCAGAAAATCTGGTTGGGGAACCAATCGAAGCAGAGCTGCGGCATCCCGATGGCAGAGCCATAGGAGTCGACGCACGAGCCGGCTACTTCTTCGGCAATAGGTTCTGTCGCCATGATATCCTCCGTCGGAACGTAGTCTTTACAACAGATGGGCCGCTATGGCTTGGGCCCATCTGCGCGTAAGGATCAGGTTCCGCAGATTATACGGCGAACATCAGCAGCAGCGAGACCAGGAATGCGAAGATCCCCAGGGCTTCTGCGAACGCGATACCGATGAACAGGGTTGCAGTCTGCGATGCGGCTGCCGAAGGATTGCGCAGGGCGCCGGCCAGGAAGTTGCCTGCAACGTTGCCCACCCCGATTGCGGCTGCGCCGGAACCGATTGCTGCCAGGCCTGCGCCGATGTGTGCGAGATCGCCTTCCATGATGTGTCTCCTTACGAATTGGAAGTTTCGATGTTGGGTGTTCGGACCTTAGTGCGACGGATGCAGTGCATCTTTCAGATAAACACAGGTCAGAATGGTGAATACGTAGGCCTGAATGAAGGCCACCAGGACCTCAAGACCATACATTGCGGTGATCGCAAGAACCGACACGGGCGAGATCACGGCAATCGCGGCGAAGCCTGCGAAAACCTTGATAACCGCGTGGCCAGCCATGACGTTACCAGCAAGACGAATAGAGTGGCTGACGGGGCGTACAAAGTACGAAATCAGCTCGATGATCGCCAGGATCGGGCGCAGCGCCAAAGGCGCGCTGGAGACCCAGAACAGACCCAGGAACCCTGCACCGTTCTTGACAAAACCCAGAATGGTCACGGTCAGGAACACGGCCAAAGCCAGCGGGATGGTAACTGCAAAATGCGATGTGGTGGTGAACGAGGTCGGGATCAGGCCCAAGAAGTTCGCGGTTACGATGAACATGAACAAGGTCATGACATAGGGGAAGAACTTGACGCCTTCCTTGCCGCAAATGTCTTCAAGCATCTTGTAGATGAAGCCATAGGCCAGTTCTGCAATCGACTGCATGCGGCTTGGGACGATCGCGCGCTTGGACGTTGGCAGAACCAACAGAGCCACCACGGCCAATACGGCAAAGAACAGCCACAGTGTCACATTGGTGACCGTGAACATGCCAACCGCACCGTCGCCGAACAACGGCTTGACGATGAACTGGTCCATCGGGTGGAATACCAGGCTGCTGCCTTCTGCTGCGGTGGTCTCGGTCGCCACGTTCAGTCCCTCTCGTCCTTTTCGGCCGCATTTGCAGCCGTTTGTTTCTCTTGAACCTCTTTCGCGCTGCGGAGCATAACCTTCACGCCCGCGACAAGGCCCAGCAATGTAAATAGCACCAGAAAGATCGGGATCGTCCCGAGCAGGCTATCCAGCCCGTATCCGATGCCAAATCCGATCCCCAGACCGGATACCATTTCGATGACCATCCTCCAGGCAAGCTCACCCCCGGACACGTCAGCATCTGCGCGAGGCTTGGGCGCTTTGGCCTTTTTTGCCGCGTCGATCTTGGCCTCCAGCTGCGCCATACGCTGCTTTTGGTCATCATCGGTCACGGGCGTTTCCCTCGCACAGTCTTGGGTAGGGTGCTAAGGGGCTGAGGGCGCAGAGTCAACGCTGTTAACTGTCCGCCCAAAATACCTCTAACAATTTGATTTTTATATTAGAAGTACGACTTCACTCAAATCATCCCATTCGTTAAAACAGGCCAAACGGGCGAATTGGGCGAATTCTGCATATTCAACCTTTCGGTTGATCTTTTCCAACTGCATCCCGCTGCCTGCGCCTGACGATCCGCCCGTCGATAAGCAAAAGCCCGACAAGAATTGCCCCCATGCCCAACAGGTGCTCGGGCCGAAGCGTCTCATTCAGCACCCATGTTCCCAGCACCAGCGCAGAGACCGGAGCGATCAGGGTGACCGTCGATATATTCGTTGGTCCCACTTTGGGAAGAAGCCAGTAGAATGCGATAAAGGCTGCGGAGGTCAGTACAAAGCCGATCATGGCCAGCGAAGCCCAGGTTTCGATCCGGGTGATATGGGGCACGCCTTCGCGCCACAAGGCTAGCGGAGCTATTGCCAGTGTCGCGCCCGTCAGGGCCAGCGCGACCAGAACAACCGGCGGCATTTCCCGGAAGGCGCGCGCGATGTTGACCGAAAAGGCATAGCAGACAGGGGCGCACAAGGTGAGAAGAATTGCCCAGAACTCGGATTTTGCGCCTGAGTTTAGCACCGGCAACGACAATACTACGATACCCGCAAAACCACAGACCACGCCCAGGGATTTCAATAGCGTCGCCCGCTCTCCTCCGGGCCAGAAATGCGATACAACAACCGCAAAAGCAGGCGTCGTGGCATTCACGATCCCTGCGACACCCGCGCCAATATGCTGTTGACCCAGGGCATAAAAGGCAAATGGAGCTGCATAGCTGAGCACGCCAAATCCCAGCAACCCGGCTGCACGACCGAAGGTCAGATTGACTTGCAAACGGGCGCCCAACACATAGACCCAGCACCCCAACGCACCAAAACCCACCCTCCCCATCGATACCGACAGTGGCCCAAGCTCGCGCAGCAGAATGGCATTGAACATGAATGACATGCCCCAGCCGATGCCAAGTATGCAAATCACTAACCAGTATTTCAGTGCCATTCCCAAACCTTTTTTGTTTGCTGGCACCTTGTCGTTGCAGCGAAAATTGTCAAACCGGTTCTTGCGCTTTAGGAATGAGCCATGTCCAACGACCTCGACACTGTTTTTGCGGCCCTCGGCGACCCAACCCGCCGCACCATCCTTGCGATGCTGCTGGAGGACGATATGGCCGTCACCGACGTGGCTGAACCGTTCGACATGTCATTGGCTGCGATCTCGAAACACTTGGTGATCCTGACCAAGGCCGGGCTGATTTCTCAGGAAAAACGAGGGCGGGTTAAGTGGTGCAAGCTAGAGCCTGACGCCCTGCGTGCGGCGTCGGTCTGGATGCAGGGTTTCGGACAGTTCGAACCGGTCAATCTGGATGCGTTCGAGCGGTTCCTCGAGGTCGAACTACCCTCGGACGAGGCCTGAGTTTCAACGCACCACAAAAACTGACATGCTGGCGTGTTTGGCCAAATAACCAGCATGACTGGAAAAGATATAGTCTGTGATCCTTGGGGCGTGAGTCCCGACCACAATCAGATCAGCACCAATATCTTCTGCCGCGCGGGTCAGATCGCCATCGACTTCGGCAGCGACATCGACCGAGTGTATATTGCGTGTGGCAACCGGAGCGCCGCTTTGTTCTGCAATCTCACTAGCACAGTCCTTCAGCTTTTGCTCAATTGCGTCTTTCGAAAGATTAACATCCCCGAGCTGAGTGCCCGTGACACTTACGACGGTCACTTTGGCGGCTTGCCAGCTGGCCAATTGTGCTGCAACTTCAGTCGCCTTCTTGACCTCGGGTGGCAGGTGCAGGTCGACTGGGACCATAATATGTTTGAACATTTCATCTTCCTCCTCGCCAAAAAGCATAGAGAAATTCGCATATAACCACTTTGACCTGCCTCAAAGGTGCTGGGAGCCGTTAGCCTAACCTTCTCGGCTATATTCGACCCCGGTCACGACGCCGGTCGCATCGGCCCGACAAAGCCATGGCGCCTCTGCCCCTGCCACGAAAACACTGGTGACCGAGCCAGTCGGTCCGGATTGCGTCGAGATTGCTTTGACACCACTTGGCCCGGTCCCGGTTTCAGCACCTACCAGAGCCTCGCAGCTTGCCTGCAGGTCAGCCTGCGCGGCGTCGTTCGCTCCTCCGGTTGCACAAGCGGACAAGGCAAACAGCACAGGAACAAGGAGGGTTGATTTCATAGCGAAACTCCGCACTCAAATAGCTCTTAGTACCGGCCAACTTGCCAGACCCGATTCAGAAGGCAAGATTCAATCCAGTGTCAGAACAGGTTTGGAAGAAGTGTCTTCTCCTTTCAGCAGCATCAGCAACGCAACGGCTGTCAAAGCCGCCCCAACCAATACCAAGGCCGTTGGTGCAGGACGCCCGAGCCCGATCTCCCACAAGATGACCCAGCTGGGAATCAGATACGTATAAGCCATGACCTTGGCTGCAGGCAGACGCAGCGCCGCAAACTGAACAAGTACAAAGCTGGCCGCCGTCGCGAATAGCGAAATGTAGAGCAGCGTTACCCAGACAATCCTGGGTAGGTTCGCCCAATCGGTCGCGCGGATATCGGACCAGCCCCACAGCGTTAGGATAAGGCACCCGGCCACCAGTGTTCCGAAGGTAAACACTACCGCAGGCTCTCCCCGGTTCAGGCGACGCACCATCGGGGTATAGACGGCGTGGGCAGCGCATCCCCAGAAATAGATGATCTCTCCGCCTCCGATTTCGAAGGTTTGAAAGGCCTGCCAATCAGCCCGGAAGATTACCCAAAGCGCGCCGACCGCGCCAACGGTCAGGGCCAGCGCCATGCGCGCGGTAGTGATCTGACGCAGCAGCACCCAGCCAGCCAGAGCCGAAATGACCGGCGTCAAGGTAAATACCGCAGCCGCACTGACGGGTGGCGCGGTTTTGAGGCCGTAGAACATCAAGACGAAATACGACCCAAACAACCCGCCCAGTACCAGATAGCGCCAGGGCGCTTGGGCAGCGCTGCGCGATATGCCTGTTGTGGCAAGGGCGGCGATGCCGATCACCACTGCCGCAATGGCAAAGCGCGCTGCAGTGATCGCCGACGGTGCGATCTCGTTTGCCACCATTGAGCCAAGCGAGAAGCTGCCCGCCACCAAGGCCGAGAATGTCAGCATGGCCAGATGGCCGTGTGCTTGTGGTGTCACGGCAGCCAGCCTTTGGATTGATCTTTCAGGAATGACAGAAACGCCTGCACCTTGGTCGTCCGGTGCAGATCCACATGGGTCACCAGCCACAGCTTGCCGGACCACTCGGGTAGAGGCTCCATAACCTCAACCAGATCGGGATCGCGCGCGGCCTCCCAACGGGCCATAAAGCCGATGCCAGCCCCGGCCAGAACCGCCTCGCGCATGCAGAAATTGTTGGTGCAGCGGAAGGTGATTGCCGGTTCCGGTGCATTGGCACGCAGCCAGCGGGAAAACGGCGCGCGGCTGTTTTCGTCATCATTGCCGACGAAGTGGTGATTGGCGAAATCCTCGACGCTCGAAGGTTTACCGTGGCGCGCGATATAGCCTTTGCTCGCGAACAGCCCGACTTCTTGCGCAATGAAAGGCTGCACCACATTGTCCGGCTGATCCGGCGCGGCCCCTGCGCGAATAGCCACATGCGCTTCGCCATATTCCAGTCGAAACAGGCGGTCGCCTGTCAGATAGCGCACAATCAGACCCGGATGGGTTTGCTGAAATTCGCTCAAGGTCGGCACGATCAAAGGCGCAAGCGAGGCCAGCGAGGTCACCACCAGTTCGCCCGAGACATCATCTCCGCGCCCCTTCATGCGGCCAACCAACTGGTTGAACTGATCTTCGGTCGCCTGCGCTACACGCAACAGATCCTTACCTGCTTCGGTCGGGGTATAGCCGCGCGCATGACGCTGAAACAATTTGACGCCCAGCCGTGCCTCGATCGCGTCGATATGGCGGATCACGGTGGCGTGGTGTACGCCCAATACATCCGCCGCGCCGCTGACCGTTCCCATGCGCGCCACCTGATAGGCGGTTCTTACTTCATCCCAATTGTCCATTGCATCCGTTCCACTGTGCAAATTCTAACAATGCTTGTTGATATATCCGAGTTTTGTTCACATTCGCAACAGCCATATTGGGGCGGCAGAAGCTAATTCCACAGTTTAGGACCTCCGAAATGACCAAAACCATCCTGCACATCGACGCCTCAGCCCGCCGCACCGGTTCAGCCACCCGCGATCTGTCCGAACGCGTGGTTCGCCACCTGAACGCCGGGCGTATTATCCGCCGCGATCTCGCCTCTCCCCTGCCCCTTATCACCGAAGACTGGATCGCTGCCAATTTCACCCCCGCCGATCAGCGCGACGTTGTCCAGCAGGACGTTCTGTCCTTGTCGGACGAGCTGGTGTCGGAACTGCAAAAGGCGGATACCATCGTCATCGGCCTGCCGATCTACAACTTCTCGGTCCCGGCAGCCTTCAAAGCCTGGATTGATCTGGTCGCCCGCGCGGGTCTGACATTCGCCTATTCCGAGGAAGGTCCGAAAGGCCTGCTGGATGGCAAACGCGCCATCCTCGCCGTAGCCTCGGGTGGTACCGCTGTCGGGTCCGAGATTGACTTTGCCACCACCTATGCGCGCCATGTTCTGGGCTTCATCGGCATCCATGATGTGGAGGTCATCGCCGCTGATCGCATGGCACTGGACCCCGAAACAACCCTGTCCAATGCGCAGAAAGCTGTCACTGAACTGGCGGCCTGATTGACCTGACCCCCCTGAACCGTCCAGTCTGCGCCGAGGCAAATCAGCAGGCTGGGCGTTTCACATGAAGAAGATTGGAATACTGGGCGGTGTTGGCTGGGCCTCAACCGTCGACTACTACCGGGCGATTGCTGAAGGCGCGGGTCGATATTTCGCTGAACGCGGCCACGGATCACCACTGCCGATCCCGCCAATGACCATCGAATCTGTCACCCAAGCCAAAACCCG
The DNA here is from genome assembly GCF_056533505.1 of Ruegeria sp. G2. NCBI lineage: Bacteria > Pseudomonadati > Pseudomonadota > Alphaproteobacteria > Rhodobacterales > Roseobacteraceae > Ruegeria > Ruegeria sp. G2. The sequence goes on from NZ_JBQFON010000007.1 coordinate 66,280, forward strand.
CGCCTTGCGCGGCGTGGCAGGTGACGAGGAAAGCTGGGCCGCCTTCGACGCGGTGTTCCGAGAGGCCCTGATGACACTGCAAAACGCAGGTTGCGATTTCGGCATCATCGCCTCAAACACACCCCATGCGCGTCTTCATGCGATCCGACAGGGCGTCTCGATGCCCATTCTCAGCATTTTTGACGCAACCGCCGACGCGACCGCCTCGACAGGTGCGACCAAAGCGTTGGTCCTTGGCACGACAGTCACCATGCAAGCCCGTAACTACGCCGACCGACTAGCCGCCGAGAGCATCACCGCAAACGCCCGTCTGCCCGAGTCCGAAATCGCCGAGATGCAGGCGATGATCGACAGTGATTTCTACGGTGGCGCATCTGACACCGCACATGCGCGCCTGCTGGCGTTCTGCAACAAGCATGCCGCACCCGGAACGGCAATCTTGCTGGCGTGTACCGAGTTGCCTCTGGCCTTCCCTGATCATCTGGACGATCCGGTGTTCGAGGCGGATGGCCACTTGTTCATCAACCCGTCTGCCGCCCATGTCGCTGCCGCTTTGAACGAAGCGCTTGAGGGGTGATCAAGGCAGCCAAGTCACCTCGCACCCGATCTTATCAAAGAACGCCATCAGATCTTCGCGCGACAAAACAACGGTTCGGTCGTTGACCAAAGGGTGCATGTTGATGACATCGGCCTGTTGTGCGGCTTCGTCCATGAAGAATTTAACGTTGTTCTCAACCCCGTTTATCATCGCCAGCGGGCTGACCGCGCCGGGGCGAATGCCCAGATTCTGAAACAACCGATCCGCCGAGCCGAAGGACAGGTTACCAATCCCCAGTTCCGCGCCCAGCGCTTTAAGGTCGATCTCGCGGCTCTGTTCCAGCGTCACCAGATAGTTCCGCTTTTTCTTGTCGCGCAGATACAGGTTCTTAAGCCGCAGCGTGTTTTCGCCCGGCACCATGAACTGGCCCTCGACCCCTTTGGCGTCCTCGACCGTGCGCAGTGGGATATGAGTATGCAACCGATAGTTCAGTCCCCATTCATCCAGCTGCGCCAACAGCGCATCCGAGCTAAGCGGTAATGTATCCTGAAATGCGGATGATGCGTCCATGGAAACCTCCTCGTATGACGCGCTCATCGCTCAACCGACAGGTAAATTCAAGCCACGACAGGCACGGTATTTGGTGCTAGCGTGCCGCCATGAAAGTCACTCGCAACACTCCGAACCAGTTGATCCTGTCCAATACCCCATGGTTCATCGGCATCACGCTGGTTCTCTTCATTCTGGCCTTTGTCGGCGCGGGCGTCTTCATGGCCAGTGAAGGCGGCGAGGGTATCTTCTTCGGCATTTTCTTCGCACTATTCGGTGGAGGCATGGGCTTTGGCGCCTTCTGCGCTTTCGTCCGGCGTGCGCAGGTCATTCTGGACCGCGATAAGAACAGCATCACTATTCGCAGGCAGTCGGTCTTTGGGTACGAACAAGTGGAACACGTTCTTTCAAACCTTTCGCACGCGGAAACCGAAAGCACGACCTCACGTAGCGACAATGGCACATCGACCCTTTATCGCCCTGTCCTGATACTGGATGAAGGCATGAGCGCCGGACGCCATCCCATTGTTGAGGCCTATTCCAGCGGGCGCGGTGCGCATCGGTTGGTGGATGCGGTCAATGACTGGCTTCCGGCACGCAAGGTTGACTCTGCCAGCCAATCGGCCTAAATCGCCGCCAACATCCGGAAGCGTTTGATCTTCCGGTCCCTTGAGTCGTTCAGGGATCGCCCCCCACCAGCGAGTTTCGCCCGTGGGGGCAATTGTGCATTTAACCGGTGCCTCCTAATTAGGTGGTGCCACCAGATAACCGGCTAAGGAGGCCGAAGGCATGTTTGAAAATCTATCCGAACGCCTTTCCGGCGTCTTTGATCGGCTGACAAAACAAGGCGCCCTGTCCGAAGAAGACGTCAAAACCGCCCTGCGCGAAGTCCGCGTTGCCCTGCTTGAGGCTGACGTTTCGCTGCCGGTGGCCCGCGAATTCGTCAAGAAAGTACAGGAGCAAGCGACCGGTCAGGCAGTCACCAAGTCGATCACCCCTGGTCAGCAGGTCGTCAAGATCGTGCACGACGCTCTGGTAGATACCCTGCGCGGCGAGGAAGACCCCGGCGCGCTGAAGATCGACAACCCGCCCGCGCCGATCCTGATGGTCGGCCTGCAAGGCTCGGGTAAGACGACGACCACCGGTAAGCTGGCGAAACGCTTGAAAGAGAAAGAGGGCAAGAAGGTCCTGATGGCCTCGCTGGACGTCTATCGCCCGGCTGCGATGGATCAGTTGGCCGTTCTGGGCACGCAGGTTGGCGTCGATACGCTGCCGATCGTGCCGGGGCAAAAGCCCGTCGATATTGCCAAGCGTGCCAAGCAACAGGCAACGCTGGGCGGCTATGACGTCTACATGCTCGACACCGCGGGCCGTCTGCATATCGACGAAGTCCTGATGGACGAGGTCGAGCAGGTCCGCAACGCGGTTGACCCGCGCGAGACCCTGCTGGTGGTTGACGGTCTGACCGGTCAGGTCGCCGTTGAGGTAGCCGAAGAGTTCGACGCCAAGGTCGGCATCTCGGGCGTGGTCCTGACCCGGATGGACGGTGACGGGCGCGGTGGTGCGGCGCTGTCGATGCGCGCGGTCACCGGCAAGCCGATCCGCTTTGTCGGTCTGGGCGAGAAGATGGACGCGCTCGAAACATTCGAACCGGACCGGATCGCGGGACGTATTCTGGGTATGGGCGACATCGTTGCCCTGGTCGAAAAAGCCCAGGAAACGATGGAGATGGAACAGACCGAGCGCATGATGAAGCGCATGGTCAAAGGTCAGTTCAACATGAACGACCTAAAAATGCAGCTGGAACAGATGATCCAGATGGGTGGTATGCAGGGCATGATGGGCATGATGCCGGGCATGAACAAGATGGCCAAGCAGTTGGATCAGGCCGGTCTGGATGACAAGATCCTGCGCCAGCAGATCGCCATGATCCAATCCATGACCAAACGCGAACGCGCGAACCCGCAACTGCTGCAGGCAAGCCGCAAGAAACGCATCGCGGCGGGTTCGGGGATGGAAGTCAGCGACCTCAACAAACTGCTCAAGATGCACCGGCAGATGTCGGACATGATGAAGAAAATGGGCAAGATGGGCAAAGGCAAGATGCTGAAACAGGCCATGAAAGGCATGTTTGGCAAAGGCGGCCCCTCGCCTGAGGAAATGGCTGCGGGCATGGACCCCAAGGCGCTGGAACAGGCCGCCAAAGCGATGGGCGGCAAGATGCCCGGCGGTTTGCCCGGACTAGGTGGCGGCATGGGTCTGCCCCCGGGGCTAAGTGGTTTTGGTAAGAAAAAGTGACGTCAGCACGCTGCACCCAGCCCCCGTCCGGAAAGGCGGAGATGGCAGCAGCGCAGTATCGCGCAGCCCTGCCGGTCATTCAGACCCGGCGGCTGGTTCTGCGCGCGCCTACTCTGGACGACCTGCCGGTATGGACGTCGATCTGCAAGGACAGCTTTGGCGATACCGAACAGGACGCCTGGACTGAGTTTTCCTACTACACATCGGGCTGGCTTTTGCATGGGCATGGCCTGTTCACGGTCTCGCTAAAGGACGACGATCAGGTCATTGGCTTCGTCATTCTGGGCCTCGAATGGGACGACCACGAGCCCGAGCTTGGCTATATGTTCGGAAGCAAGTTCCGCATGCAAGGTTACGCGACTGAAGCGTGCAGCGCTGTTCGCGATTTTGGCTTCGATCTGCTGGGGACCGGCCGGTTCGTAAGCTATGTTTCGCAGTCCAACACACGTTCGAACGCATTGGCGCAGCGTCTGGGTGCGACTCGCGACGCCGTTGCCGAAAGCGCCATTGGTCCAACACAGCATGTCTGGCGGTACGGTGAGGTGCAGGCATGAAGTTCGCTCTGCCGATCCCGACGCTCGAAACCGAGCGCCTAATCATGCGCGCACCGTCCGAGGCTGACCTGGACGCGGATACGGCGTTCTTTGCCACCGACGCCGCGCGGTTCGTCGGCGGACCTTTGCGCCGGGATGAAGTGTGGCGGGTGTTCGCCTCGCTTCTGGGCCATTGGGCCGTGCGCGGCTATGGCTATTGGAGCGTCGATGAGAAAGACACCGGTACCTATGTTGGCCGTATTGGACTGTGGTTCCCCGAAGGCTGGCCCGAGCCCGAGGTCGGCTGGACCCTGCTGAACCACGCCACCGGCAAAGGATATGCGACCGAGGCCGCTTTGACTGCCCGATCCTATGCCTATGATGTTCTAGGGTGGGCGACCTCGATCTCTCTGATCGATCTGGACAATACCGCCAGCAAGGCCGTGGCCAAGCGGATGGGTGCACAGTTCGAATATCATTATGAGCACCCTAAATATGGTACTTCGGAAATCTGGCGGCATCCTTCGCCAGGTGATCTGGTCAATGGCGGCGTGGAGGCATACGCATGACCACGTTTACCATCCCCACCGTCGAGACCGAACAACTGATCCTGCGCGCGCCGCATCTGGACGATCTGCCTGCGATGTCCGAATTCTTCGCGACCGAACGCAGTCATATGGTCGGTGGTCCCAAGGACGCGCTGGAAAGCTGGAGCTCTCTGTCGAACCGGTTGGGTCATTGGGCGCTTCGTGGTTATGGCCTATGGCATCTGACCGAAAAGGCCAGCAGCGCATTTGTCGGCTGGGCCGGCATGATCTACGTCCCCGGCTGGGCCGAGCCCGAGCTGGGTTGGACGCTGATGGCAGAGGCAGAAGGCAAAGGTCTGGGCTTTGAGGCCGCAGCCGCTGCACGCGACTACGCCGCCCGGCATCAAGGCCTGAACGGTGTGATTTCCTACATCGCCCATGCCAATGACCGCTCGCGCGCTTTAGCCGAACGGCTGGGCGCAATGCTGGAAATTGAGAGAGCCGAGCTTTTGGGCAAGCACGCCCAGATCTGGCGCCATCCGCAGATTGATTTGACCACCGAGAGGACCGGCCAATGAACAACCCCGTGACACAAGCTGCCGCGCTGTTGAAGGATCACCGCGAAAGCATCGACCGGCTGGATGCGATCCTTGTCTATACGCTTGGTGAGCGGTTCAAGCACACGCAGGCTGTGGGCAAGCTCAAGGCCGCACACGACCTTCCCCCGTCCGATCCTTCGCGCGAGGCTGCGCAGATCGCACGGTTAGAAGACCTGGCGAAAGAGGCCGATCTGGACCCCGATTTTGCCAAGGCTTTCCTGAATTTCATCATTCAGGAAGTCATCCGACACCACAAGAAACATCAGAACTAACCGGCACCTACGCCGGATACGCCATTCAAAGGAGATACCACCATGGCAATGAAAATTCGTCTCGCCCGCGGCGGCTCGAAAAAACGTCCCTTCTATCGCATTGTTGCGGCTGACAGCCGTATGCCGCGCGATGGCCGTTTCATCGAAAAACTGGGCACCTACAACCCGCTGCTGCCGAAAGACAGCGAAGAGCGCGTGAAAATGAACATGGAGCGCATCCAGTACTGGCTAGATCAGGGCGCACAGCCCACCGACCGGATCGCACGCATGCTGGAAGCTGCTGGCGCACGCGACAAGGCCGAGCGCAACAACCCCAACAAGGGTACTCCGGGCAAGAAAGCTCAGGAACGCGCAGAAGAAAAAGCGGCCAAAGCTGCTGAGGCGGCTGAAGCTGCTGCTGCACCGGCTGAAGAAGCTGCGGCAGAAGAATAAGCAGGCGGGCGCGTGCGGGATCAGGCTTTTACCGACGATTTTCGCACGCAGTTCGATCTGTTGATGCGGCTCCGGCGCGATGTGCGCCGGTTCCGCACTGACGCGATTGACGAGGCAGTGCTTGCGCGCTGCCTCGACGCGTTTCGACTGGCCCCTTCGGTGGGGCTGAGCGAACCCTGGCGCGTGATCCGCGTCGAAACTCAGGCGGCGCGTGACGCGGCGCTGAAGAATTTCCAAACCGCAAACGAACAGGCGCTGACCGGATATTCCGGCGAAAAGGCGCAACTGTATAGCCAGTTGAAACTGTCCGGGATGAAAGAAGCCCCGGTGCAGCTGGCCGTATTCTGCGACGATGCCACCGACAAAGGTCAAGGTCTGGGCGCGGGTACTATGCCCGAGATGCGGCGCTATTCTGTGGTCTCAGCCATCACCCTGTTCTGGCTGGCCTTACGGGCAGAAGGGTTGGGGCTGGGCTGGGTCTCGATCCTCGACCCGGACCAGATGGCGCGCGATCTGGATGTGCCCGCGGATTGGCGGCTGATCGGTTATTTTTGTATAGGCCTGCCCGAAAGCTTTTCGGATACGCCTGAATTAGAACAGGTCGGCTGGGAAGGCCGCAATGATACTTTGCCCATCGAGGTACGCTAGACATGTTCGGATTGTTACGGCTTCCCATCCTGCTGGCGATCGCATTTATTGTGGGCGTGTTCTTCGAGCGCTCGAACCAGCGCGAGGCGTGCGAAGTGATCGGGCAATGGCGGGACGGGCTATGTGTGACGGATGGTCGAAATGAGTGATCTGATCTGCGTGGGCAGCATTGCGGGCTCGTACGGTGTGCGCGGCGAGGTGCGGCTGAAAAGCTTCTGCGCCGTCCCCGAAGATATCGAGGGCTATTCGCCGCTGACCGACGAGACCGGCAAAGACCGCTATCCCGTGGTCCTGACCCGCGCGATCAAGAACGGTTTTGCCGCCCGGTTGGGTGGGGTTGAGACCAAGGAAGAAGCGGATGCGCTGAATGGCCTGCGCCTTTATGCGCGGCGCGATCAATTGCCCTCGCTGCCGGATGATGAGTTTTACCACACCGATCTAATCGGGCTTGAGGTTTATGATACCGGCGGCACCCTGCTGGGCCGGGTGAAATCGGTTCAAAATCACGGCGCGGCGGATCTGTTGGAACTACACGGGCCGGGCTTAAAGGCCACCGTGCTGCTGCCGTTTACACTCGAATCCGTTCCGACCGTTGATCTCGACAAGGGCCGCATCATCGCCGATCCGCCTGAGGGCCTGCTGTAATGCGCCGCGTGTTGCTGCATCTGGGTCTGCACAAGACCGGGACAACGGCGGCACAGTCCTTTCTGTTCGAAAACCGGTCACTGATCTGGCCGCACCATGCGTTGGTCCTGCCCTATCGGACCCGCAAAACCGGCCTGTCCGAAGCAGCCACACGCTATTCCGTCTACGGCACCCCCGGCGCGATGAGCGATTTCAAGGATCAGATGCGGCACTTCCTGAATTCACTGGAATTCGGCCAGAAGCGCGGACTGGTTCTGAGCGAAGAGAATTTCTCTGGCCTGCGCCCCAGCCGCAATGTCGCGGTGGGCTATGAGGCCGCGCCCGAGCTCGCCTCGTGCCTTGTCGGCCTGATCCGCGACCGGTTTGCCGGAGAAGAAGTGCATATCACGATCTACTACTCGTTGCGCCAACGCGGAAGCTGGCTGCGCAGCCTCTGGGCGCATGATCTGCAACGATCGCGCCTGATCCAGGATTTTGAGACGTTTCGCGCCCGGCTTGAACCCGTGCCCTCCCCCCAGATCGCGGCTGAAGCAGTGCGTGATCGCCTGCCTTCGGTCTCGGTCCGAACCGAATGGCTGGAGGACCTGCAGGGCTTGCGCTATGGGCTTGGAAATACATTTGCCGAATTCCTTGACTTGCCCCCGGACAAGGCCGCCGAACTGGTGGGCCCGACGCGCTCGAACCCACGCCTGCCCGAGGATATCTTGCAGCAGATGTTAGAGATGAACCGATCCGAGCTGGACGACGCTGCGCTGATCGAACAAAAGGCAGCTCTGTTTCAACGCGTCCAAAATAATCTGATCGGCTCGAAATGACAGATAAACCCGGAAAGTCCCATGGCCGCAAAGCCATCCGCCCGACGCTGAAGCCGCGCGAGTTGATGACGCCAACCCCCGATCTGCACGGGGTGTGGAAGGCCAAGATCATCACCCTTTTCCCTTCGGCCTTTCCGGGAGTGCTGGGTGAAAGCCTAACTGGCAAGGCCCTGCAGGAAGGTCTGTGGCAATTGGAAACCGTCGACCTGCGCCAGTTCGGGGTTGGCAAGCATCGCAATGTGGATGACACCCCTGCAGGTGGCGGTGCGGGCATGGTCCTGCGTGCCGATGTGCTGGGCAATGCCATCGAGCACACAATGGCAGGCATCCGGGGCAACTGGCCACTGATCTACCTAAGCCCACGCGGGCGACGGATGGACCAGCAGATGATGCAGAATCTGGCGCGCTGCGATGGCATGACCCTGCTGTGCGGGCGGTTCGAAGGCGTCGATGAGCGGGTGCTTGAGCATTACGGCGTGCAAGAAGTTTCCTTGGGCGATTTCGTCATGACCGGAGGCGAGATCGCGGCGCAAGCCCTGATCGACGCTACGGTGAGGCTGATCCCTGGCGTTCTGGGTAATCAGGCTTCGGCTGAGGAGGAAAGCTTCTCCTCCGGCCTGTTGGAGCATCCGCAATACACCCGCCCTGCCGACTGGAAAGGCCGTCCGATCCCGGACATTCTGATGTCGGGCCACCACGGTCGCATCGCGGACTGGCGTCATGAGATGTCGGAAGAGATCACCCGCGAACGGCGGCCCGATCTTTGGGACGCATATCAGAAATCCAAGGACAACGACTAAGACTAGCGGGTCGCTTTCCAGAGCGCCCAAGTCTCGGGCGTACCATTAAAGGTGTTGATGTCGACCTTGCCCTGAACCCCCGGTACCAGACCTGTGCCGGTATACTGCCAGAACCGCCAGATCGCGCGTGGGTAGACATTGCGAGGATGTCCGGCGACCGAACGCAGCCAGAACTCGGTCTTGGGCAACCGGCCAATGTCGGTGTCGCGGTAAAAGTCGACCGTTGTATAGACAATCGGGCGGCGCCCATAATGGCGTTCCAGAATATCCAGGAATTTTTTTGCCTCGGCCCGGACGGTTCGCCCATCTGGGCGCAGGGTGCAGGTTTTGGAATGCGGCGTCCATTCCATGTCCAGTACATGCGGCAGATCGGCCCCTTTGGGCACGTTCTGGATGAACCAACGGGCCTGCTCATGAGCCGGGCGGCAGAAATAGTAATAGTGGTAAGCGCCCCAGGGCACCCCGGCACCCTGCGCACCGCGCCGGTGTTCGTCAAACATCGGGTCGGTGAAATCTCCGCCCTCGGTGGCTTTGATGAATGCGAAACTGACACCGGATTTCTGGGCGGTACGCCAGTCAATCGGTCCCTGCCAGCGCGATACATCAAGCCCGTGCACCGGGTAATGGCCGGGATGGCGGCCCTCCCATTCATGCGGGTCGGCGTCACCAAACGCGGGATAGATGATCGAAGGCGGAGTCGTGTCCGCAAAGGCCTGTGGTTCAACCGCCTGAGGCTGGGGGCCGCGGCGGCCACATGAGACGAGTGCAAGCGCTATGACGGCCAGCAGGAGTGCTTTGCGCATCTTTTGGTCCTGTATCAAATTTCTGCTCTGATAATTGAACCCAGAATGCCTGATCTGGCCGCCAAGGCAACGATGTATTTGACCGATGGCGAAAACACACCGGCGTCCGCAGTGAATCGTGTCAGTTTAGGCTTGATCCCTGCACACAAAGCCCTTAAAGCAGCGCAATCCGGTGCCGCGTTACGCGACTCCGGTGTTTTGGTTTGCATCCTGACGTGACGCCCGGCTTTCTTCGGCCCCGGCGCGACAGGGCGGACCGGACCAAAAGGAACATTCGATCTGACCTCTGGCGGGCTGTACGCAGGACCCGGTGAAGACCAAGAGCTCTCAGCCCGTGCCCAAACTTCGTGGACCAACCACGAGCAGATAGGAGTAACTGCGATGGACCTAATCGCACAGCTTGAGGCGGAACAAATTGCCGCCCTGGGGAAAGACATCCCCGATTTCAAAGCCGGTGACACCATCCGTGTCGGCTTTAAAGTGACCGAAGGGTCGCGTACCCGTGTGCAGAATTACGAAGGCGTCTGCATCGCGCGCAAAGGTGGCAGCGGCATCGCCGGTTCGTTCACCGTCCGTAAGATTTCGTTTGGCGAAGGCGTGGAGCGTGTGTTCCCGCTGCATTCGACCAACATCGACAGCATCACCGTTGTCCGCCGTGGCCGCGTCCGTCGCGCCAAACTGTACTATCTGCGCACCCGTCGCGGTAAATCCGCACGTATCGCAGAGGTCACCAACTACAAGCCCAAGGCTGGCGCCGAAGCGTAAGGAACGGAAAGATGAAAAAAGACATCCATCCCGATTATCACGTCATCGACGTCAAAATGACCGATGGCACCGTGGTCCAGATGAAATCCACCTGGGGTGCCAAAGGCGACCAGCTGGCCTTGGAAATCGACCCCTCCGTGCACCCCGCATGGACTGGTGGCTCGTCGCGCCTGTTGGACGCTGGCGGCCGCGTGTCGAAGTTCAAGAAGAAATACGAAGGTCTGGGCTTCTAATCCCAAACCGCTCGAATTCAAAAGACCGTCCCTTGGGGCGGTCTTTTTTATTGCAACAGATCAAGATAAAGCCAGCGCGCACCATTTAGCTCTGTCAGGTCAACTATGTGCCTGCCATTTTCATAATGATGCGCCTTTGGAGGAAGAACCCGACCCGGATCAACGGACCTCAGTTTGAGGTCAGCGGAGGCGGTAATCTGCAAAATACCCGTGACCGGTTCGACCCGGAAGGCAGCTGATTGAGGTTCGAAAGGAACACTTCGCCCTGAAATCGAAATCAAAATCTGACGCGATTGTGCAATGTCATTGCCATCCAGACTTTGAACTGCCACCGCCGCCATGGGTGTCGTGATGTCGAATACAACATTTCTGGTCGTAATTACCTCGTCATGGAAAAAGCCTGCCGCGATCTGACTCTTTCCCGTGTCCACCGTGAACCGGGCATTGCCAAAGTCGCGCTGAAACTCGCCCGTATCTGCGGCAACAACAGTGGCATCCTCTGCCAAATATGATCTGTCGAGATCAAGCGGGCCGTATTCGTCGCGGTTCAATTTGGTCGCCGCGAGCCACGGCAATGCACGAGTCTCGGGCATACATGTTACCAACCTGCTTTGTTCAAACACTGTCCGTATGGCAACTGATGTTTCCGGAGACACAGGACGGCCAAAGAACGTGTCCTCATCCAAGCAAATCGCGTACGTATTCTCGGCTTGCTTGACATGGCCTTCCCGGAACAGAAGGGCTGCGGCGGGCATCATCCATATCATCCCGGGATCTTCGGCCATACTCCAATTGTTTGGCGATGTTGATCGGTTCAGAGATTGCTGTGAGTAGCCATAAATCATCATGGCATCCCAGCCTTGATGCGCTGCGCTCGTCGCAACACGGAGCGGCGTGATGAACCTATCTTCTGCGGGAAATTCCCCAATGTTCCACTCTGAAACGCTAAGCGGCATACCTTCGACCTGCGCGATCGCGATCCATTCCAAAAAACCACTCTGTTGGCGCGGGTCAAAACCGATTTCACCAACTGCTCCATAACTATGCGCGTCGATTATGGACCCAACGGTCAGCGATGGCAGACCCGCGATTGTCATCCCGCCCCAAAGGCTCGTTGTCGAGATCAGACCTTCAAATCCAGTGTCGCGAACAGCGGGGATCAGTTGTTCGTTAAAACGGCGTTCAAGATCGTTCAGAAAAATCTTCGAGTCGCCGTACTCCCATGTCCGCCAGGTTTCATTGGGATCAAGCCCGTTGCCGCGCGCAAATTCATCTGCCAGAGCGATGAATAGTTCACTATGCATAGGTACATTCTTATTCGGGAGGAGAGCGTTGCCGAAGTGATGTGTAAGGTCGTTTTCGTTCGTCAACATCACAGCGACGACTGCCGGGTCCTCGGCATACGTAAGACCCGTCAAAGAATTTTCGTGACGCAAATAGGCGTTCTGGAATTCGACCATTCGCGCCTCAATGCTGGGCGAGATGTAGTTAAAGCCTCTGACATCGGCGATATCGTCATCCCCAGCAATCTCATCGAACCCGGAAATTCCGTCCTGCGGCGTAAACCTTCGACCTACATGGAGATCAAGCCATACGTAAATTCCTTGCCGCTTTAGCGCTGCAATCCAAGCGTCAAGCTTTTGCATCGACGCTGGGTCGAGGTTAAGCGTATCAGAGGGATCTGATCCGAAGACGTTAGGACCCACCCAATGAGAATCGTGGTGGTGAATTCTGACAAGGTTAACCCCCAACCGCGCCATCCTTTGGGCATGCAGTTCGACTGAATTCAGGTTGGTGTGAAATAACGCATATGCCTGTAGATTAACGCCCCAAAAACGGACTGGCGTCCCATCCTCAAACACCAATGCACCGTCTTGCGCTAGAATTTTTCCGTGAAACCCGGCAGGTTTATGATTGAGCCAACTCAGGTCAGGAGTCGGTGCATAGGACAGCACCCTATCTATTGGCCATTTGTCCGAAGCCGAGGATTCTTGTGCCAAAGTGCATACGGGCAAGGTACACAGTGATAAAAGGACATACAGAAACCGTTTCGTGATACCAAATAGACTCATTAACTTTTCCAATACCAATACAACCACATCATAACCTCAGTTCCGGTAGCCGCTATTCACAAAAGTTGTGCTCCCGGACGTACCAGTTGTGTTTTCGCTATGCTCAACTCAGAGCATGAAGTAAGCCCCAAACCCAGAATCGCACTTGAAACCGTGCGCTATCGGGTCAGGTTCACCGCGCTATGCACAGGCGGAACGGGCCCTCTGAGCAGCAGCAATGCCAGCAGCATCCCAGCCAGTGCGACACCGGCAGCGATCAGCATCACACTGTCAAAAGCATCATCCTGAAGATCACGCAGAGCACGTGCCAGTGTCGCGCCAGTATCCGGATCAAGCCCAGCGATAAGCTGCTGTACCTGACTGGCTGTACCATGGGTCAACGCATGAGCCAGATCTGCCCGTTGCTCTGATCCAGCGGGTAATGTGGCGATCACTTCGGACAGACCCCGACGGGTGGTGATCGCCTCGGCCAGCCCACCGACCACGGCACCAAGGGTCGCACCAAAATAGAGGAACGCGTTCACCACACCCGAGCCCTGCCCCATATGCTCTTCTGGCAACAAACGCAGCCCGAGACGAGGCAGCAATGAAAACCCGATGCCAAGCCCGGTCCCTATGATCAGCAGCTTCCACCAGATCCCGCCCATGCCGGTTGTGTTCGTCGTCGTGGTCAACAGCAGGAAACCACAGGCCATGAAACCCATGCCAAGTATCACGGGCCATTGGAAGCTATAGGGTGCCAGAAAGCGCGGCGCGATCACGGACACAACGAACATGCTGAGGCTCAACGGCAGGATCGCCACACCTGCACCGACGGCCGATAAGCCAAATGCATCGGGCGACTGCACAAACACGTTGAAATAGACAAAGAAGCTAAACAGCGCGAAGCCGGTGATGAACATCCCCGCCGCTGCCATGAAATAGCGGGGATGACGGAAATAACGTAGCTCGATCAGAGGGTCTGCGCTTCGGCGCGAGGTGATAATCAACGCAATCACCGCAATCGCTGAAACGCAGAGCGGGATAAGTGTCGAACTGGAGGTCCAGCCCTGGCTTTCGCCATTGCTAAGAGCGAAGGACAGCGGACCGAGCAGAAGGACCAAAGCAACGGCACCAGCCATATCAAACTTCGCACCAGCAAGGCGCGTGTCAGGTACATAATGTTCCTTGCTCACCCGTAACCCGACCAGAAATGCAACCAGCAGCAGCGCCAGATCGGTGGCAAACACGCCCCGCCAACTGAGGTAATGCGCGAACGCGCCGCCCAAGATCGGACCCACACCGATCGCCAACCCAACGATCGCACCCCAGGCGCCGGTTACGCTGGCCCGCTGATCTTCTGGCGTCGCCGCCGTCAACAATGACAGAGAGGTGCCAAACAACGCCGCAGCCCCTGCGCCCTGAGCCCCTCGGCCTATCAACAACATGGCAGCATCCTGCGAAAGCAGCACGAGGGCAGAGCCAAGGGCAAACACAATCATCCCGGCAAAGAATACGCCGAGCTTGCCGGTAATATCACCCAGCCGGCTAACGATGGTAACAAGTGTGGCGCTCACCACCGTATAGATTGCCATCACCCATTGCAGGCTGGATGGTGACAGATCAAATTCGGTTTTCAGGTTGGGCAGGATCGTCGCAACGGCGGTCGAATTGAACCCAACTACCATCATGCACAGCGCCGTCATTATGAGAACCAGGCGCACCCCACCCGAGCCTGAATTGTCATCAGTGACGCTTGCTGGCATCTGTGTACTCCTCGTTCAGGAATAGCCTGCTGGTCTTCGTGGCGCATAGCTTAGCGCTGTGTTGTTCCTATTATTAAACGATTTTTCGTTGGTGCGTATAGTTTTTCCGCAAGGCGAGCTTTGCCCACTTCAGACCCAGTAAGACAGTGCCACCGGCAACACCAAAATCGTGGTCAGGGTTGAAACCAGAATGAACCCAGCCACGTCGGGCCCGTATTCCGGTACATGTTGATCAATGAATAGGTAGGTTGCGACGGAAGACGGCATCAGGCAGCACAGGATCACCGCCCCCCGCTCGGCCTCCGTAAAGCCGAAAGCCCAGACCAGCGCGCTTGCAATCACCACGGCCATCACCAGGTGCAACGCAGTCAGCAATACAGCGCGCCCAAGGCTTATGATCCGCAGCGTCGCAAGCGTGTGCCCCAACGTCAGCAGCATCAGCGGAATCGAGAGGCCTCCCAGTATGTCAAAGGATTTGGCAACCGGTTGCGGAAGGCTATAGCCCGTGGCCATCAGCACCAGAGACAGCGCTACCGCGTAGATGATCGGAGATGTAGCAAGTTTTCTGGGTGAGAACTCCCCAGCCGGAATCCACATACCGATCGTGAAAATACTGATCAGCACAACAACCACAAATCCCATCGTATAAGCCATGCCGGCATCCCCCAACGCCAGTAAGGTTATGGGAAGACCGATATTGCCGACATTGCCGTGCATAAGCGGCGTTAAAAACGCCCGCGCTGGCAACCGCATCAGCTTGAGCGCGACAAACCCCAACACTCCAAATCCTGCGATCGCCAAAGCGGCGGCTGTCATCACGTCAAGAAACGTGCCGACCGCGATTTTGGTGGTCGACAAGTGCGAGATGATCAGGGTTGGATACCCGACCCTCGATACGATTCCACCAATGACCTTATTGTCGAACGGAGCACGGATTAGTGCCAAACAATAACCGATTCCAGCACAAATCAGGACGGGCAGAACCACGTTCAGGACGTTCAAAAACAGATGGTCCAATTGCTGTCCTTAATCACAATTCCTCGATCCCGACAGTGAAATACGGGCGTCTGTTTGGCAAGGAGTTACCCTAAACCCAACCCATCACGCGTTTTTCCAAAATAGAGCCTGATAAAGCTACTCGGGACGGCCCGAGGTTCTTCCCTTCCAAGCTCACACAACATATAGTGGCTGCCACAACGTGTAGATAAACACGGCGGGACTTGGGAATACAGGCATGGCACATATCATCGTGGTCGGGAACGAAAAAGGCGGCGCAGGTAAATCGACCGTGTCAATGCATGTTGCCACTGCCCTGGCCCGACTGGGGCATAAAGTCAGCACGCTTGATCTCGACTTGCGGCAGCGCAGTCTGGGCCGGTATTTCGAGAATCGCCTGAACTTTCTCAACGGCTCGGACCTGTCTCTGCCCAGTCCGCGCCATCACGACCTGCCCGAGATTGACGCCAGCGCGCTGAAACCCGGCGAGAATATATATGACCACCGCCTGTCGGCTGCCGTCGCAGAGCTGGAAAGTGACAGCGATTTTATCCTGATCGATTGCCCCGGATCGCATACGCGCCTCAGCCAGGTGGCCCATTCGCTGGCCGATACGCTGGTTACGCCGCTGAACGACAGTTTCATCGATTTCGACCTGCTGGCGCGGATCGATTCCAAGGGTGAGAAAATCCTTGGCCCGTCGGTCTATTCCGAAATGGTTTGGAACGCGCGCCAATTGCGTGCTCAGGCCGGCTTGAAACCGATCGACTGGGTGGTGGTGCGTAACCGGGTCGGGACGCAGCGCATGGTCAATAAGGAAAAGATGCAACGCGCCATCGAGATGCTGTCGCAGCGCATCGGTTTCCGGGTGGCATCTGGTTTCTCTGAACGGGTTATCTTTCGCGAACTTTTTCCGCGCGGGCTGACCCTGCTGGACCTCAAGGATATTGGCGTCAAACAGCTCAATATCTCGAACATCGCCGCGCGGCAGGAATTGCGCGACATGATGAAAGAATTGAACCTGCCGGGGGTTGAGATCGATTTTTAGAGGCTCAACGGTGGTGGAGCCTTCAAAGGTCTAGGGTAGTTCTTGTTGGGCGGGGCTGATTGAGCTTTGCCCGTGCTCGCTTCAACGTACTCTGTCTTAATCTTGTAGGTGATTTTCTCTGGGAGTTTTCTTAACTTTCTTTTTACTCTATCAGAACAATTGCTGAACCAGGGTGACATATTGCCTTCGGCTTTGATTTTCAGCTCAACACGAACATAGTGTTTACTAGCCGACATTTTCTCAGCGTTTTTTGCGGCTTTGAAAAAATTGTATAAAGAGGTTTCAAACTTCTCCATAACAGCATTTTTGTTGCGATCCAGCGGCACCAAGTTTTCGGATTTTCCAGACCCACCCAGTTTTTGCGCTAATAAGTGGCCACGAACCCACCGCTGCGAGTTCAGTTCCGCGTAATCCGCAAGTTCAAGTATACCGGTGAGCTTGAGCTCTTTGAGTATGGAATCGACCGATCGCATTCGTTCGATCTTTTTGACATCAAGGCTGGAAACAGCGGCGGTAACATCTGAAATCTTGATGAAGTCGCGCACATTCCAGTTTGTATTGAATTCATCAACGATCACACAATCGCTTTTGCTTGCACTCTGCCCTCGATTTAGGCAGGTCGATGTAAGAGTAGCGGTCGCGGCTCTGCCACCATAAACCTTATCGCTCGGGGCATAATCCACTGAGAATTTTGGAATTTTTAGTGCCATCACTCGTACAGGTTCCCAACTGATCAATACCAAAACTAAAGAGTTGCATTTTTCTAAATTGCAATAGTTCAATGTTGTATCAAGAACTGAAGAAAAGCTCCGTTCCGGTACAATGATAGATTTTCGGTTGCCCCTACGTCAACCAACTCCGCATCGGACGCCTACACCCGGGATATTTTATCGCCTATCACGATCTAGTTCGCTGCATGGTAGACCGTAAACAGCTCTTTCGGCTCTGCCACGCCTCGCAGCATATAGCGCCCAACTGAGATCAGTTCCTGATCGCAAGGCTGAGCCGCACGGGCCACATCATCCGAGATCAATATTCGTTGCCCCAACGAACGATGCATCCCGGCGATACGGGATGTCTGGTTCACGGTCGGGCCGATGACAGTAAAATCAAGACGGCTGTCGGCACCGATATTGCCATAAAGAATCTCACCCGCATGCAGGGCCAGCGTATAGTTCGAAACGGGCTGCCCACGCTCTTTGCGCAGGGTGTTCAGCTCGGCCATACGCTCCTGAAGCATTGTCGCGGCAGCCAGAGCGGCACGGGCGTCGGCATCAATTTCGCCCACATCAAACATCGCCATAACCCCGTCGCCCATAAATTTCAGGATATTGCCATCACATTGATGAACCACATCCACCACCGCAGCGAGGTAGTCATTCAACATGTCAATGACTTCAATCCCCGGAAGTTCTTCCGACAGGCTGGTGAAACCTTCGAGATCGAAATTCCAGATCACTGCATCGATTTGCTGCAAAGACCCCCGTCGGATTTCGCCGGACAGGACCCGCCGCCCGGCATCACGTCCCAGGTAAACCCGCATCAAGTCCTTAGACACCCGCGCATTCGAGGCCGACTTCAAGGCCAAACCCAAGTGCGGCAGCGCAGTTTCGATCACTTCCAGATCATCGTCCCCGAACCCTTCGGGCGCGTTGCTGGCCCAGGACATCAGCACGCCATCAATAGACATTTTTGCATCGTGCGGGTTGGTTTGGCTGGGCACGTCAAAGCTAATACCAGTCGCGTAATAGTCCGTGGCACCGTTTTCCCGCAATTCATTCAGCAATGGAAATCTACTGGGCTCATTCTGATCGATCAGACGTTCGCGGATCGCATCGACGTCCTCGTTCAGAATGACGTAGAGCGGGCTTTTGGTCCAAACCTCGCTGGGCTCCTCGGAGTATTCGAAAGTTTGGAAATCACCGCCCCGATCCTGATACCAGCTGTATCCAGTGCCACCGTAGACCGGATGCAATGCCGGTTGCGCCGCGTGGAACCGCATCAAAGGCACGCCAAGTTCGAGCAGCTGGTTGCAGTAACCGTCCAGCAGCTCTTCTTTGTCGGCCCCTTCCAGACCGCGAGCAACAAGCCAATTGATCAAATCATGGGATTTTGCCGTTGGGGACTCCGGCTTGGTCATTTCACAGTCCTGTGTTTGTTATGACGTTGATCTGGGGATCATGATCCCAGATTACCAGAGTGCTATTCCATTCCAGCTAGGCGTCGCAGCATCATGCGCAGCAGTGCGGCTTCGCCGGTCGTAAAATGGGCTGCAAGCTTAGCGTCATAATCGCGCGCAATTCCGCGTAGCTCACGATACACACTCTGGCCAGAGGTTGTCAGCGTCAGTCTTTCAACTCTGCGGTCGTTTTCGTCCCGCGTCCGTTTCAGATATCGGCGCTGTTCAAGCTTGCGCACAGCGCGGCTGACTTTGGTCTTATGGATCTTCGCGCGCAAGCCGATTTCCTTGGCCGTCATCTCACCATAATTCCCAAGGTGAAACAGCACCCGCCATTCGGTACGCAACATCCCATATCGATTCTTGTAGACGCGCTGAAATTCGAGCGAGCTCTCCTCCGCTGCCTGATTCAACAGGAATGGCAGGAAATTTCGCAAATCAAACTCATCTTTTTCGTCATTATTCTGTTGTCTCATCCTTGTTAGTTACAAAATCAACTATTATCCGACAAGCAGCAACTTGAAGGAGCGCCCGATGAATCGCCCCACCGATCCGCATAAGATGACCCAGGCCAGCACCCCTGTCGGGACCCATCCCGGCTATATGCCCGGCTTTGGCAATGACTTTGAGACCGAGGCCCTGCCCGGCGCGCTGCCGCAGGGCATGAACAGCCCGCAGAAATGTAACTATGGGTTATATGGTGAACAACTGAGCGGCACCGCCTTCACTGCCAACCCGCCTGAACGCACGTGGTGCTATCGCATCCGGCCTTCGGTGAAGCATTCGCATCGATATGTGAAAATCGACCTGCCTTTCTGGAAATCAGCGCCCTGCGTTGATCCGGACGTGATCTCTCTGGGCCAATACCGCTGGGATCCAGTGCCACATTCGGATGAAGGCCTGACCTGGCTGACCGGCATGCGCACCATGACCACGGCCGGGGACGTGAATACCCAAGTCGGAATGGCGAGCCACATATATCTGGTCACAGAATCGATGGTGGACGAGTACTTTTTCTCGGCAGATTCAGAATTGCTAGTCGTCCCGCAGGAGGGTCGGCTTCGATTTGCCACCGAAATGGGTATCATCGATCTGGAGCCGAAGGAGATCGCGATTATCCCACGTGGGCTGCTCTATCGCGTCGAAGTGCTGGAAGGCCCCGCGCGCGGTTTCGTTTGCGAGAATTACGGACAGAAGTTCGAACTACCCGGGCGCGGACCGATCGGGGCCAACTGCATGGCGAACCCACGCGACTTCAAAGCTCCGGTGGCAGCGTTTGAGGATCGCGAGGTGCCTTCGACCGTGACGATCAAATGGTGCGGGCAGTTCCACACCACCAAGATCGGTCACAGCCCGCTGGATGTGGTTGCATGGCATGGCAATTACACGCCTTACAAATACGATCTGAGCACCTATTGCCCGGTCGGCGCGATCCTGTTCGACCATCCCGATCCGTCGATCTTTACCGTCCTCACCGCACCCTCAGGTCAGCCGGGCACGGCCAATATCGACTTTGTTCTGTTCCGCGAGCGCTGGATGGTTATGGAAGACACGTTCCGCCCACCCTGGTATCATAAAAACATCATGTCCGAACTGATGGGCAACATCTACGGTCAGTACGACGCCAAACCGCAAGGGTTCATCCCGGGCGGCATGAGCCTGCATAACATGATGATCCCACACGGGCCCGACAAGGAAGCTTTTGAAAAGGCGTCGAATTCGAACCTCGGCCCGGATAAGTTGGAAAACACCATGTCTTTCATGTTCGAAACCCGCTTCCCACAGCACCTGACCGGTTTTGCCGCAACCGAGGCCCCGCTGCAGGACGATTACATCGATTGCTGGAGCGACATCGAAAAGAAATTCGATGGGACGCCGGGCAAGAAGTAAGTACCGCTCAAGACCTAAGATTTTTCGTCGAAAAATCTTGGCCGCGAACAAAGGTTTGGAGACAAGATGCCTTTAGTTAAATCCTGGGTCTCATCGGCGAATTCCGCCGATCACCCATTTCCACTGAACAACCTGCCCTATGGCGTGTTCTCGACAGAAAGTACCGAGCCCCGCTGTGGGGTGGCTATCGGTGATATGATCTTCGACGTCACCGCCGCCGAGGTCGATGGGCTGATCGCACTCTCGGACGAGCCGCTCTTTGATCTTCCGTTTTGGAATCCGCTGATGGAGGAAGGCCCTGCCGTATGGGCCGCCTTGCGCGACCGCCTGATCGCTCTGCTGGCCGAAGGCTCAGACGCGCAGCACAAGATCGAAGGCATGCTGATCCCGCAGGACGAGGCCGATATGCATATGCCCTTTGCCGTCAGTGAATACACCGACTTCTACGCGGGACGCCATCACGCCCAGAACGTTGGCACCATGTTCCGCGGCGCTGAAAATGCGCTGCCACCGAACTGGCTACACATCCCCATCGGCTATAATGGTCGCGCCTCTTCGGTGGTTGTTTCGGGCACCGATATCCGTCGCCCTTGGGGTCAACTGAAATCCCCCGATCAGGACCTGCCCGCCTTCCTGCCCTGCCGCCGCTTTGATATCGAGCTTGAGATGGGCGCTATCGTCGGCACACCCTCTGACAGCCCGATCTCGGTGCAGGAGGCCGACGACAACATCTTTGGATACGTCCTGCTGAATGACTGGTCCGCGCGCGATATACAGGCTTGGGAATACCAGCCGCTGGGGCCGTTTCAGGCCAAGGCGACGGCGACCTCGATCAGCCCGTGGATCGTGACCAAAGCGGCGCTGGAACCGTTCCGCTGCGACACCCCGGATCGTGAGTTTGCCCTGTTGGATCACCTGAAAGATTGCGGTCCGATGCTGTATGACATTGATCTGGCCGTGACCATGGCCCCCGAAGGCAAAGATGCCACGACCATCGCGCGGACCAATTACCGCGAGATGTATTACTCAGCAGCGCAGCAGTTGGCGCATCACTCGACGTCTGGCTGCCCTATGAACACAGGCGACCTACTGGGATCCGGCACCATCTCGGGCCCGACCAAACCGGAACGCGGCTCATTGCTGGAACTCAGCTGGGGTGGAAAAGAACCGCTGACACTGGACACCGGTGAAACCCGCAGTTTTATCGAAGATGGTGACACCATGACTCTGACCGGCGCGGCCAAGGGCGACGGCTACACCATCGGCTTCGGCGATTGCGTGGGCACTGTGCTGCCTGCGTTAAGCGACCCTTATGCGCGCTGATTGATGTCTCGACTCGACCATATCCAGATTGCGATCCCCGAAGGTGGCGAATCCACCGCGCAGATTTTCTTGCGTGATGCATTGGGGTTGAACGAATTGCAAAAGCCCGAAGCCCTGCGCGCGCGTGGTGGCCTCTGGCTGGCGCTGGGTCAGTGCGAACTTCACTTGGGTGTCGAGAAAGACTTCTCACCAGCCCGCAAAGCCCATCCGGGTTTCGCCGTCGATGATCTGGAGGCGATCGCCGCTCAGATCGAAAGTTACGGTCAGAAATTGCGCTGGGACACAACACTAAATGACCGCCGCCGGTTTTTCACCGAAGACCCTTTCGGAAACCGGCTCGAGTTTTTGCAAAAGGATTGAGAAATGGCCAAGGCATTCGCGTCCCAGGGGGACATGTCGGAAAAGAAAATCAGCTTCACCGAGGTGGGCGAAGGGCTGTATGCCTTCACCGCTGAAGGCGATCCCAATTCTGGCGTGATCATCGGCGATGACAGCGTGATGATTGTCGAGGCGCAGGCCACCCCGCGTCTGGCCAACAAGGTGATCGAATGCGTGCGCTCGGTCACGGACAAGCCGATCACCCATGTGGCGCTGACGCATTACCACGCAGTTCGTGTGCTCGGCGCCAGCGCGTTTGGTGCGCAACAGATCCTGATGTCGGATATGGCACGCGCCATGGTTGTTGAACGCGGTCAGGAAGACTGGGACAGCGAATTCCAACGCTTCCCCCGCCTGTTTGAAGGGCATGAGAGCATCCCCGGCCTCACGTGGCCCACCACCACCTTCAGCGACACAATGACGGTTTATCTGGGCAACCGCCGGATCGACCTGATGCATCTGGGCCGTGCGCATACCGCTGGCGATATCGTCATCCACGTGCCCGATCAGAATGTCATGTTCACCGGTGATATCGTCGAATACCACTCGGCCTGCTATTGCGGCGACGGGCATTTTGGCGATTGGGGCGACACGCTGGATGAGATCAAGTGGTTTGACGTGGACGCCATCGCTCCGGGGCGTGGGGACGCTCTGGTCGGTAAGGACATGGTCAATGCGGCCATCGAAAACACCCGCGATTTCGTCGAAAGCACCTATCGACCGGCGGCCAAAGTGGCCGCACGGGGTGGCAGCCTGAAAGAAGCATGGGACGCCGTGCGCGCCGAATGCGATCCGAAATTCGCCGACTACGCGATCTACGAACACTGCCTGCCCTTCAACGTCGCCCGCGCCTATGACGAGGCACGCGGCATCGACACACCCCGTATCTGGACCGCCCAGCGCGATCTGGAGATGTGGGAGGCCCTGCAGAGCTAAGAATTCCGGGCCGGATTTGATCCAGATCGTGGCGGCCCGGATTTGACGGTGAAACTCTAACGCGAGACCTCCGGCGCAACTGTGCAGGAGAACGGACGAGGTGCGCCCGATGCGCCAGAAATGGGAGAGAGAGAGTGAACAAGATCTTTGAAGTTCCACTTTATGCTTATGAGGCCAGCCCGGACCAATCCGCGCCCGCGCCCGTGCACCACAAGGTCATCGTTGTCGGGGCCGGTCCGGTGGGTCTGGCCGCCGCCATTGATCTGGCCCAGCAAGGCGTCGAGGTGCTGGTGCTGGACGACAATGACAAAGTCAGCTTCGGCAGCCGCGCCATTTGCTTTGCCAAACGCCCGCTGGAAATCCTCGACCGCCTGGGCTGCGGGCAGCCGATGGTGGACAAGGGCGTTCTTTGGAACAAGGGCAAAGTGTTCTTCGACGAACGTCAGGTCTATGAGTTCGACCTGCAGCCCGACAGCGGCGATCAGCGCCCTGCCTTCATCAACCTTCAGCAATACTATTTCGAGCAGTTTCTGGTCGACCGCGTGCGCGAATTGCAAGCGCAGGGCGCTCCGATCGAAATCCGCGGCCGCAACAAAGTCGAGGCGGTGGGCACCCATCCCGATCACGTCAAGCTTGAGGTCGAAACGCCCGAGGGTTCGTACACCATCGAGGCGGATTGGGTGATCGCCTGCGACGGCGCGGGGTCTCCGATGCGCGCCATGATGGGCAAGGATTTCGTGGGCCGCGTGTTCGAGGACAACTTCCTGATCGCCGATGTGATTATGGAGGCCGATTTCCCTTCGGAACGCTGGTTCTGGTTCGACCCGCCCTTCAACAAAGGCCAATCGGCGCTGCTGCACAAGCAACCCGATGGCGTCTGGCGCATCGACCTGCAGCTGGGCTGGGACATCGACAAGGAACGCGAAAAACGCCCGGAGAACGTGATCCCACGCCTCAAGGCCATGCTGGGCGAGGATGTAAATTTCGAACTGGAATGGGTCAGCATCTACACCTTCCAGTGCCGCCGGATGGAGCAATTCCGCCACGGCCGCGTGATCTTTGCAGGCGACAGCGCGCATCAGGTCAGCCCGTTTGGGGCACGGGGTGCAAACTCTGGCGTTCAGGACACCGACAACCTGTGCTGGAAGCTGAAACTGGTGATTGACGGCAAAGCGCCAGAGTCGCTGCTGGACAGCTACGATCAGGAACGCATTCACGGTGCGGACGAAAACATCCTGAACTCGACCCGTTCGACCGATTTCATCACCCCGAAATCGCAGATGTCCCGCATCCTGCGCGATGCGGTATTGGACCTGAGTGAACATTATGATTTTGCCCGACCGATGGTGAATTCAGGTCGGCTCAGCGTGCCTTGCGTCTATGATGGCTCGCCACTGAATTCGGCGGATGCGCTGAACGGACCATCGCAGACGCGCCCCGGAGCGTCCTGTCCCGATGCGCCTTTGGGTGATGACTTCCTGCTGCCGAAACTGGCCGGACAGTTCACGCTGTTGACCATCGACGCCGATGCACCGGATGAGATCGAGGTCGACGGGATCACCGTCAAACGCCTGGCACTCTCGGTCAAAGACGACCCGACCCTGACGCTAAAGCGCCGCTATCTGGGCGATGCTACCGGAGCGGTCTATCTGATCCGACCCGATCAGCACGTGGCCGCCCGCCGCGACACTTACGAAGAAAACGCATTCCGGCACGCGGTGCGCCGCGCCACAGGCAAGGAGTAAGCGACATGGCCGAACTGATCCTCTCACCCAACCTGACCCAGGCCGACGATTTCTATGCCGATCTGGTGGCGGCCCATGAAGGGCTTGAGAAATCCGAAAGCGATGCGTTCAACGCACGCCTCGTGCTGGTACTGGCGAACCACATTGGCGACAATGCAATCTTGAAGCAGGCGCTTGAGGCCGCAGCGCTAAAACAGGAGTAAGCCTCATGAAAATCGATCAAATTCACCACGTCGCCTATCGCTGCAAGGATGCTAAAGAGACGGTGGAATGGTACGGCAAGATGCTGAACATGGACTTCATTCTGGCGATTGCCGAAGACCATGTGCCCTCGACCCACGAGCCCGATCCTTACATGCACCTGTTTCTGGATGCTGGAAACGGCAACGTGCTGGCGTTTTTTGAACTGCCCACCAAGCCGGAGATGGGGCGCGATCCAAACACGCCAATTTGGGTGCAACACATCGCGTTCAAGGTGAAGGACCGCGATGAGCTGATCGCGTTCAAGGATCATCTCGAAGCCAACGGCGTCGAGGTTCTGGGTGTCACGGATCATTCGATCTTCCATTCGATCTATTTCTTCGATCCAAACGGCCATCGGGTTGAACTAGCTTGCCCCGACCCTGAGGAAGAGGCCATGCTGGCCCGGCTGGATTCGGTGAAATGGGATATGCTCGAAGAATGGTCGCGCACCAAACGAGCCCCTCAGCATGCCGACTGGCTGCATGCCAAGGAACTAAGCAAAGGCTGACCATCATATGTCCGAAGTGGTTCTGTTTGATTACTGGCGGTCCTCCGCCAGTTACAGGGTGCGGATTGCACTGAACCTGGCTGGGATCACCTACCACCCGGTCGTCGTGGATCTGGTGAACGGGGCGCATCGCGCCCCGGATCATTTGGAACGAAACCCGCAGGGTCTGGTCCCGGTGCTGGATATCGATGGGGTTCGGTTGACCCAATCGCTGGCGATCATCGATTATCTGGATGAGACCCGCGACCTGGGGCTACTGCCAACCGATCCGGCCCAACGAGCAGCCGCGCGGGCATTGGCACACAGTATCGCGGTGGACATCCATCCGGTCTGCAACCTGTCGGTTGCCAAACATGCCACCGCGCTTAGCAATGGCGCTGGCGACATGCCCGGCGACTGGATGCGCCACTTCATCCGACCGGGTCTGCTGGCGTTTGAATCGCTGCTGAGCGGCTTTGATCAATCCCCGTTCTGCGCCGGAGACATCCCCGGTCTGGCCGATATCTGCCTGATCCCACAGCTTTATAATGCGCGCCGGTGGGAAGTTGATCTATCCGATATGCCACGCCTGACAGCAGTCGAGGCCGTCTGCGCCGAGCATTCTGCCTTTGCCGCAGCCCATCCCGACCTTCACGCTCCGCTCTGATCCGGCGCACAGGGTCGGTGTGGCGATGCGGGTGCACAAATCCTCGCGCCGTCCTTAGGTTTCTGTGCAACGACAGATGGAGACCCCCATGCCCAAGATCACCGGCTACCACGCCCATATCTATTTCGACGCCGACACGCAGGACACGGCGCAGCAGGTCTGCGAGGAGGCTGCGCGTCTGTTTCCCACTGTGCAGATGGGCCGCATGCATGCGCGCAATGTTGGCCCGCATCCGCGATGGAGTTGCCAGCTGGGCTTTCCCGCCGAAGCCTTTGATCAGGTCTTTCCCTGGCTGATCCTGAACCGGAAAGGGCTGACCATCTTTACCCATCCAGAAACCGGCGATCACTTGGCCGATCACCGGGATCGCGCCATTTGGATGGGCGAAATGCTGGATCTTGATCTGTCGATCTTCGATTAACCCAGCTCCCGCGCCCGGTCGCGCAAGATGAACTTCTGAATTTTCCCCGTCGACGTTTTCGGCAACACCCCGAAAACAACCGTCTTGGGCGCTTTGAAGTGGGCCATATGATCCCGGCAGAAAGTGATGATATCCGCCTCATTCGCCTCTGCCTGCGGTTTCAATTCAACAAATGCGCAAGGCGTTTCACCCCATTTTTCATCCGGGCGGGCCACCACCGCCGCCTCCATTACGGCGGGATGTTTGTAAAGCGTGTCTTCAACCTCAACCGACGAGATGTTCTCGCCGCCTGAGATGATGATGTCCTTGGACCGATCCTTCAGCGCGATGTAGCCATCCGGATGCATCACCCCCAGATCGCCCGAGGCAAACCACCCACCTTTGAAGGCCTTGTCCGTCGCCTCAGCGTTCTTGAGATAGCCCTTCATGACAATATTGCCCTGCATGAAGATCTCACCCATGGTTTCGCCATCCGAAGGCACGGGCTCCATCGTCTCGGGGTCAGCCACCATCAGGCCGGACAGGGCGACGTATTTCACCCCCTGACGCACCTTCAGCGCAGCGCGGTCTTCTGCGCCCTTCTCGTTCCATTCGTCCTTCCATGCACAGACGACAGACGGGCCATAGGTCTCAGTCAGGCCATAGACATGGGTAACCTCGACCCCCATCCCTTCCATCGCTTCGATCACTCTGGCAGGCGGCGGAGCACCAGCTGTCATCGCCCTGATCTGCTGCGTGAAATCCTTGAGGTGATCCGGCGCGTTGGCCAGCATGTTCAGCACAATCGGCGCGCCGCAAAAGTGGGTTACGCCCTCTTCTCGGAACGCGCGATAGATGGGTTCGTCGCGCACGGCGCGCAAGCAAACGGACGTGCCGGCGTTGGCTGCCATCGTCCACGGGAAGCACCAGCCGTTGCAGTGAAACATCGGAAGGGTCCACAAATAGACCGAATGCTGCGGCATACCCCAGGTTAGAATATTCGACGTCGCGTTCAGTGCCGCGCCTCGGTGGTGATAAACCACACCCTTAGGGTTTCCGGTTGTACCGGACGTATAGTTCAGCGTGATCGCGTCCCATTCATCTGCGGGCAAAGACCAATCGAACTCCGGATCGCCCTCGGCCAGCAGCCCCTCATAGGTCAAATCGCCCAACCGTTCACCACCGTCAAAGCTGGCATCTTCGATATCGATCACCAGAATGTCATGATCCACCTGCCCTAACGCCTGCTTCACAAAGCCTGAGAACTCGGGATCAACCAGCAGAACCTTGGCTTCGGCATGGTTCAGAATAAAGGCGATGATCGGCGCATCGAGCCGCGTGTTGATCGCGTTCAGCACTGCGCCCGCCATGGGCACGCCAAAATGCGCCTCGTAAAGCTCGGGAATATTGGCCGCGATGATCGACACCGAGTCTCCCACACCCACGCCACGCGCTGTCAGCGCGCTGGCCAGTCGCCGGCTGCGCTCATAGGTATCAGCCCAGCGATACCGGCGCTCGCCATACACCACGGATGGGTAATCCGGATACACTTCCGCCGTCCGCTCAAGATAGCTGAGCGGAGACAGGGGCGTGAAATTCGCAGGGGTTTTATCCAGATGTTGCTGGTAGATTGGCGTGGCTGTCATCCGGCGATCCTCCCAAACTCGACAGATTGGCGTATTGAGCACAAAGTTTGCGCCAGAACAAACCCGTATTAATACGCGATTCTGGTACACTGGAGATATTCTATGGGCTAATCTGGCCCTACTTCACGCGTCCCATTCGCGTTGATCTGCAGTATCACGTCACTTTGCGCCCACAGGGATGCTCTGATTCCCGTGCGCCCTATTTTGAAAGGACATGTCATGGACGGCACGTTCAACGAAAACGATCTTTCCCGCGTTGTCGAAGCTGACCGCGCCCACATCTGGCATCACCTGATCCAGCATAAGCCATTTGAGACCAATGACCCCCGTATCATTGTCGAAGGCAAGGGGATGCGCGTTTGGGACCAGAAGGGCAAGGAGCATCTGGATGCTGTCTCTGGCGGGGTCTGGACTGTCAACGTTGGCTATGGCCGCGAATCCATCTGTAAGGCGGTTTATGACCAGTTGATGAAGCTGTGCTATTTCGCCAATACCGCAGGCTCGATCCCCGGTTCGAATTTCGCGGAAATGCTGATCGACAAGATGCCGGGCATGAGCCGCGTGTACTACACGAATTCGGGCTCCGAGGCGAACGAGAAGGCGTTCAAAATGATCCGCCAGATCGCGCACAAGAAGTACGGCGGCAAGAAGACCAAAATCCTGTATCGCGACCGCGACTACCACGGCTCGACCCTGGCAACCATGTCGGCAGGTGGTCAGGACGAGCGCACCGCGCAATACGGCCCCTTCGCACCCGATTTTGTGCGCGTTCCGCATTGCATGGAATACCGCAAGCACGAGTTGGATGGCGCGCCGGAAGAGAACTTTGGCGAATGGGCTGCCAATCAGATCGAAGAGGTCATCCTGCGCGAAGGCCCCGACACCGTTGGCGCCCTGTGCCTTGAGCCGGTGACCGCAGGCGGTGGCGTCATCGAAGCGCCCGAAGGCTATTGGCCCCGCGTGCAGGAAATCTGCAAGAAATACGACGTGCTGCTGCACATTGACGAGGTTGTCTGCGGCGTTGGCCGGACCGGCACTTGGTTCGGATACCAGCAATACGGCATCAAGCCGGACTTCGTGACCATGGCCAAGGGCGTTGCCTCGGGTTATGCCGCGATTGCCTGCATGGTAACCACCGAGGAAGTCTTTGACATGTTCAAGGACGACGCGTCAGACCCGATGAGCTATTTCCGCGATATCTCGACCTTTGGCGGCTGCACCGCCGGTCCGGCTGCGGCGGTTGAGAACATGCGCATCATTCAAGACGAAAACCTGCTGCAGAACTGCATCGACATGGGTGATCGCATGATGGGCAACCTGCAGGCACTGATGGAAAAGCACAAGGTTATCGGCGACGTGCGTGGCAAAGGCCTGTTCCTGGGTGCCGAACTGGTCGCGGATCGCGGTTCCAAAGAGCCGGTGGACGAAAAGCAGGCACAGGCCGTCGTGGCTGACTGTATGGCGCAGGGCGTTATCATCGGTGTTACCAACCGTTCGATCCCCAGCCGCAACAACACGCTGTGCTTCTCGCCAGCGCTGATCGCAACAGCGGACGATATCGACCATATCACCGATGCCGTAGACGGCGCGTTGGGGCGTGTCTTCGGCTGATCCTACAATACAGGCTATCCACTATAGCACCGAAACCCGCCAAATTTTGGCGGGTTTCTTTTTCGGACATCTCCATGGGTAAAGGCCGCTCGGGTCGGTGTAGAGCATCGACACTATTCTCGATTTAGCCAATACGGTTTCCGGTAGTGTTGATTGAGCGCTTCAATCCCAACTGAAACTGTCGTCAGACCAACCCGCCTGATTGCCCGCTATGCGGACAAAGTGTGTTTTCACCGCGATTGCGCGAAAGGTTGTTTCTTGAGACTTTACAAACCGGCTGTTCCATCCTATCGCAAACCTACGCAGGGGAGTCCCGCCCATGGGACTGAGAGGCTGATTGGGTGAGAACCCGGTGATGCGACCCTTTGAACCTGACCCAGTTGACACTGGCGTAGGAAGCTAAGGTCGCACAGCCCATTCTGGCTTGCGCAACCGGAACACAAGGCACGTTTTGCCTTTGCCTCCTCCCAAACTCTTCTGGTGTCTTTTTGAGACCTGAGCTTGAGGAGCGCCAAAGTGAACGTACCAAACCCAAAAATTACCACCGATGAATTGCCGGCATCGCGCAAAATCTATGTCGCTGGCGAGTTGCATTCCGACATCCGCGTGCCGATGCGCGAAATTTCGACACATCCGACAGCCGGTGAAGCTCCGCTACCTGTCTATGACAGTTCAGGCCCTTACACCGATCCGAAAGTGCTGACGGACATTAGGCAGGGTCTGGCACCAGTGCGCGCCGAATGGATCAAGGCACGCGGTGATGTCGAAACCTATGAGGGACGCGAGATCACTGATGCCGATAACGGGTTTGTTCACGGGGACAAGCTGACACCTGAATTTCCAATCAAGCCACGACCGCTGCGTGGTAAGGATGGGTTGGCTCCAACACAGTTGGCCTACGCACGGGCCGGGATCGTCACCCCGGAAATGGAGTTTGCAGCGATCCGCGAAAACCAGCTGCGCGAAACGTCACCTTGCCATCGGGACGGGAACGACTTTGGGGCCAATATCCCCGACTATGTGACGCCGGAATTTGTCCGCTCTGAAATTGCCGCAGGGCGTGCGATCATCCCGGCCAACATCAACCACCCAGAAAGCGAACCGATGATCATCGGTCGAAACTTTCTGGTAAAGGTGAATGCCAATATGGGAACCTCCGCCGTGACCTCCAGCATGGAGGAAGAGGTCGACAAGATGGTCTGGGCCATCCGCTGGGGTGCCGATACGGTTATGGATCTCTCAACCGGGCGCAACATCCATAACACCCGCGAATGGATCATTCGCAATTCCCCAGTGCCGATCGGGACTGTCCCGATGTATCAGGCGCTGGAAAAGGTGAACGGTATTGCCGAGGATCTGACCTGGGAAGTCTTTCGCGATACTCTGATCGAGCAGGCCGAACAGGGCGTGGACTATTTCACCATCCACGCGGGTGTACGCCTGCATATGGTCCCCATGACAGTCAACCGTGTGACTGGCATTGTCTCGCGCGGCGGCTCTATCATGGCCAAGTGGTGCCTGCATCACCACAAGGAGTCGTTTCTTTATGAACACTTCGAAGAGATTTGCGACATCTGCCGTCAGTATGATGTTGCCTTCAGCTTGGGTGACGGGTTGCGCCCTGGCTCGATCGCCGACGCCAATGATGAGGCGCAATTTGCTGAGCTAGAGACCTTGGGTGAGCTGACGAAAATCGCCTGGGCCAAAGACTGCCAGGTGATGATCGAAGGGCCGGGCCATGTGGCCATGCACAAGATCAAGGAGAACATGGATAAGCAGTTGGAATGCTGCCACGAAGCGCCTTTCTATACGCTTGGGCCGCTTACCACCGATATCGCGCCGGGTTATGATCACATCACGAGCGGTATTGGCGCTGCGATGATCGGTTGGTTCGGTTGCGCCATGCTATGCTACGTCACGCCCAAAGAGCATCTGGGCCTACCAGACCGCGATGACGTCAAAACTGGAGTGATCACATACAAAATCGCCGCGCATGCTGCCGATCTGGCCAAAGGGCTGCCTGGCGCACAGCGACGCGATGATGCGCTAAGCCGGGCGCGGTTCGAATTCCGCTGGGAGGACCAGTTCAACCTGTCGCTTGATCCTGACACTGCACGGGATTTTCATGACCAGACCTTACCCAAACAGGCCCATAAAGTAGCGCATTTCTGCTCCATGTGCGGGCCTAAGTTCTGCTCGATGCGGATTTCCCATGACATCCGTGCCGAAGCGCAGAAAGAGGGGATGGAGGCCATGGCTGCAAAATACCGCGAGGGGGGCGATCTTTATATACCCGTCGAGGAACCGAGCGAATGATTACGATCGCGGGTGCCGGTCTCGCCGGCCTCACCTCAGCCTTGGAGCTTGCGCGGGCGGGGGTCCGGGTACGTGTGTACGAAGCCCGAACCGAGATCGGAGATGGGAGCGTTTCTCGGTTCGCCGGTGGCATGTTGGCTCCGTGCTGCGAACGTGAAAATGCCGAGGAAGAAGTAATCACTCTTGGTGCGGGGGCGGCTGATTGGTGGGCGGACATCACACCCGTCACCCGTCTTGGTACGTTGGTGGTCGCCCCGGCCCGCGACAGGGCAGAGTTGACGCGCTTTGCCCGGCGCACCTTCGGGTATCGTGAGATGGACGTCGCTGACATCAGCGCCTTGGAACCGTCTTTAGCAGGCCGGTTTTCGCACGGGTTGTTTTATAAATCTGAGGCCCACCTGGATCCGCGACGCGCCCTGCGGGATCTGGCCAAGGCAGCGCAGGCTCTGGGTGTTGAGATCCTTCTTGGAACCAAAGCACAGGGGCATGTCGATCTGGATTGCACAGGTATTCAAGCCGCTCTGACCAATCTGCGCCCTGTGCGCGGTGAGATGGCGATACTGCATTGCCCGGAGGTCACGATCAGCCGAACCATCCGCCTATTGCATCCGCGCATTCCGCTCTACCTCGTCCCGCGTAGAGACAACCACTATATGATCGGCGGCACAATGATCGAAAGCTCGTCCGAGCGTCCGGTAACCCTGCGTTCGCTTTCCGAACTACTTGCTGCGGCATTTGCCATCCACCCTGGTTTCGCCGAAGCCAGCGTCATAGAGACCGGTAGCGGGTTACGCCCGGCCTTTCCCGACAACCTTCCTCGCCTTGTTCAGTGTGGCGACACTCTGCATCTGAACGGTCTTTATCGTCACGGCTTCCTTCTGGCCCCGGCAATGGCGGCCAGGGTGGTCCAACATCTCATTCCGGAGACGAAACATGCACATCACAGTGAATGCCAAAGCGCATGAAGTATCTGCCGAAACGCTGGACGCTGCGCTTGTCGAGCTTGGCTTTATCAGTCCCGCCATCGCAACGGCGCTAAATGGCCAGTTTGTACCGGCGTCTGCGCGCAGCGTAACCGTGTTGAACATAGGCGACCGGCTGGAAGTTCTGGCCCCG
The DNA here is from genome assembly GCF_056533505.1 of Ruegeria sp. G2. Classification (NCBI taxonomy): domain Bacteria; kingdom Pseudomonadati; phylum Pseudomonadota; class Alphaproteobacteria; order Rhodobacterales; family Roseobacteraceae; genus Ruegeria; species Ruegeria sp. G2. Next base: position 99,535 of record NZ_JBQFON010000007.1, read on the forward strand.
ATGCAAGGGGGCTGACATGAAAATCTACGATGTCGATATTTCGGTGCCTATGTTTCTAGGCACAGCGCAATACCCGTCACCCGCGATTTTGCACCAAGCGATCCGCGCCAGCGGTTGCGAGGTGGTCACTGTCAGCCTGCGTCGCGAAACAGCGGATGGGACAGGTGCAGGGTTCTGGGATATGCTACGCGCAACGGGCGCCCACATCCTGCCCAACACTGCAGGGTGCCATTCGGTACAAGAGGCTGTGACCACCGCACAAATGGCTCGTGAGCTTTTTGCAACCGATTGGATCAAGCTGGAGGTGATTGGCCACGCGGATAACCTTCAGCCGGATGTCTTCGCCTTGGTTGAAGCCGCACGTATTCTGACGGCCGATGGTTTCAAAGTTTTCCCATACATGACGGATGACCTGATTGTAGGTGAGAAGCTGCTGGAAGCGGGATGCCAAGTCCTGATGCCTTGGGGAGCGCCCATCGGTTCGGGCCAAGGGTTGCGCACGCCTGATGCTTTGCGGACGATGCGTTCGCATTTTCCGGATGTTCCTCTGATCGTCGATGCCGGAATCGGACGGCCCTCTGATGCGGTACAGGCCATGGAATTGGGTATGGATGCGATCCTGCTCAATACCGCGGTGGCCAAGGCGGGCGATCCCGTCGGCATGGCACGAGCCATGGCCCTGGCGGTCGAGGCCGGGCGTGCGGGTTTTACCTCTGATCCAATTGATCGGAGAGATGTGGCGGTGCCTTCCACTCCCGTACTCGGCCTCGCGGAGTTGATGTGATGGAACGGTTCTATCTGATCACGGGCCATGTGGGGCGGTTGGAACTGTTGGTGCCTCAGGGTGTGAAGCTTGTGCAATTGCGCATTAAGGATATGCCGGAGCCCGAAGTTCGTCGTCAGATCGCCCGAGCCCGCGACATCTGTGCCGTCCATCAAGCCCAACTTGTGGTGAATGACTACTGGCAGTTGGCGTTGGATCTCAATTGTAACTTTGTCCATCTAGGGCAGGAGGATATGGACACTGCCGATTTTGCAGCCCTTCGTCGTGCGGGCGTGCGTATTGGACTCTCAACTCATGACGAAGCCGAACTTGACCGTGCCTTATCCTCTGATCCGGCCTATGTGGCGCTTGGCCCGGTCTATTCGACCCTACTGAAAAAAATGAAATGGAAGCCGCAGGGATTGGGCCGTGTGACCCGATGGAAAATAAGGGCCGGAACCGTCCCGTTAGTCGCAATTGGCGGTCTGACCCCAGAGCGTGCGCCCGGTGTTTTTGCCGCTGGTGCGGATAGTGCCGCCGTGGTGACAGACATTCAACAGTCCGCCGACCCCGAAGCCCGCACGCGCGAATGGTTGCGGGTGTGCAACACATGAGCAGGTATGCCCGCCAGATGCAGTTGCCTGAAATCGGCGAGGCCGGTCAGTCCAGATTGGGCAAAGCCCATGTCGCGGTCGTCGGGGCCGGCGGGTTAGGCTGCCCTGTCCTGCAATACCTGGTGGGCGCAGGCATTGGGAATATCTCGATCTTTGATCCGGATGAGGTCGAGGAAAGCAACCTGCACCGCCAACCTCTTTATCGCATGCCGGATATCGGCAAGCCTAAAGCACTTGCCGCGCGCGATGCTCTGCGCGCGCTCAATCCACAGGTGGAAGTTTCAGCAAATGTAGAGTCGATCGGCCCAACTAGAGCACCAGAGATCGCAGCCAAGGCGGATCTGGTGATCGACGCGGCGGACAGTTTCGCGGCCTCATATATCTTGTCAGATGCCTGTCTGGCTGAAGATACGCCGCTCGTCTCAGCAAGCGTTCTGGGGCAAACCGGATATATCGGCGGGTTTTGCGGGGGCGCACCGTCTCTACGTGCCGTGTTCCCTGAATTGCCCGCAACCGGAGCGACTTGCGCAACTGCAGGTGTGCTGGGGCCCGTGGTAGGCGTCATCGGCGCATTGCAGGCACAGATCGCGATCAAAGTCCTTTTGGGTGCACAGCCAGCATTAGGGCAGATGATAACAGCAGATCTTTCTGGAATGCATTTTGGCGGGTTCAGCTTTCTGGGCAACCCAGAACCCGAAACCGCAATCCCTTTCATCGCAGAAACGATGTTGCAATGCTCTGACCTGATCATTGAACTGAGGAGCCATCACGAAGCACCTAAAAAAATCCGCCCAGAAGCTGAGCGCATTTCCGAAGCCGAGTTGCGCGATCAGTTTCTGTTTTCAAGGCAAAGGGTAGTCTTGTGCTGCCTAAGCGGATTACGAGCTTGGCGGGCGGCAAAGGGCTTGCAGGCGCAGGGTGAAACCAACCTCGCTTTGTTGGCTGCGAGGGCCTGTAAATGAAGCCGATCATGATAATCGGCGGAACCGACAGTAGCGGGGGCGCAGGCCTGATCCGAGATGCCTGGGTGGCCCAAAAACTTGGATGTCAGGTCCTTCCCATTGTCACGGCGGTGACCGCTCAATCAGATGATATGGTATTCAATACCCAACTCATATCGACGGAAATGATCGCCAGCCAGATCAAAGCCGCATTGGCCACAACCGCTCCTGCTGCCATCAAAATCGGCATGCTTGGTAATGAAGAAATTGCTAATGCGGTTGGCAACGCCATCCATAGGCAATCGTGCCCCATTGTCCTGGACCCGGTGCTAAAAGCCAGCTCGGGACGTCAACTCATGTCAGGGCAGTTTCCCAGAACGTTGCTGTCGCAGGCCCAGCTTGTCACCCCGAACCTACTCGAAGCGGCAGCGCTCTCGGGATATCCCGTGGCGGAGACCGACGACCAGATCGCGGCACAGGCAGATTGGCTTTTGTCCTATGGAGCACAGGCCGTGTTGATCAAGGGAGGCCATGCATCGGGTGAAACCTCCGACGATCATCTGTACACACTTACAGAGCAGAATATACTGACGGCACCGAGGCTAGAAGTAGCAACGATGCGCGGCACAGGCTGCGCAATGGCCACGGCGATCGCGTGCGGCCTGATCCAGTGGAACGATCTTATTTTAGCATGCAAGAGGGCAAAATCTTTCGTCCATAACTACCTCCGCGAGGCAATCAACATCTGATATCGTCGATACCGGTTTTGCCAAAACTGACATTCGGCGTCGACACTGCACCAGTCACTTTGGAGCTCATTCCCGAATTTTGTTGCTGCTATTTAGGCGGGCTTTCGATCATCTGAAATAAGATAGAAATCGAATCCAGTCGAAGCCCAATAGCTACGCATCTGCTGGACAGGCCCGACCGGCAGAACTACCGTAGCGGCAAAATGATCCAACAGGAGGATTCACTCGGATGTCCAAGACACTCACGATCGCGGCAAGTACGGTTCTGTTTCTCTCGACGGCAGCATATGCGCAGGACCAATGCGCCGCTGGCAAGACACTGACAGACGGCAAATTCACCATCGCAACAGGTAACCCTGCCTATTACCCTTGGGTACTTGATGACGCGCCCGAAAGCGGCGAAGGGTTCGAGGCCGCAGTGGGCTATGCGGTCGCCGAAGAGATGGGGTTCGCGGCTGATGATGTCGTCTGGGTCCGATCTTCATTCGACGAGGCGATCCAACCCGGCGCCAAGGAATTTGACGTCAATATGCAGCAATACTCGATCACGCCTGAGCGCGATCAGGTGGTTGATTTCTCTACCCCCTACTACACCGCTCCGATGGCGGTTCTGGTGAGCCCTAACTCAACCGAGACAGCCCCAACGCTTGAAGCGTTGAAAGGCCTGCAATGGGGGGCCGTTGGCTCGACCACGGCGGTGCCAAAACTGGCAAGCATCATCCAACCCGACAGCGATCCGCTGCTTTATGGCGACAATGCGGACGTCAACGCCGCCATGTCGGCCAACCAGATCGATGCGGCCCTATTCGATCTGCCCACTGCCCTGTTCCTGAGCGCGGTGATGATCGAAGGCTCAAAAGTCATCGGCCAGTTCCCGGCGGATGAAAATGACAATCCCGATCATTTCGGCATGCTGATGGAAGAAGGCAACCCGCTGAAGGCATGCGTGGACGAGGCGCTGGCAGCGCTGATGGCGAACGGCAAATTGGCCGACATCGAGGCCAAATGGCTGCAGGACACCACCGGTGTCCCTCTGATCAAGTAACATGGCAGATCACAAGGCGGCGGGGATGACCCGCCGCGAACGGTACGAGGCGCACCAACGACGACGCTCGTTGGTGATCGCCACAATAAGCACGGTCACTGTTGTGGCCGCGATTTACTTTCTGGTGCCGCTCGCTCCGGGCTGGTCGAAGGTTCAGCAGAGCTTTTTCAACGGCGAGACACTAGTCAAAACCTTCCCGAAATTGCTTGAGGCGTTTCGGATCAACGTGATGATCTTTTTATGGTCCGCACCGGCGATCGCCGTGCTTGGCCTGTTGATTGCCTTGGCGCGGGATGCCAAATCACCTGCCCTGTTTCCGCTGCGCATCTTTGGCGCGGCGTTCACCGACATTTTCCGCGGCGTGCCAGTGATCCTGACGGTCTATCTGATCGGCTTCGGTATCCCGGGGCTGGGCCTGCCGCGTCCATGGAATTCGCCTTACATCTGGGGCTCGCTGGCGCTGATCCTGACCTATTCGGCCTATGTGGCCGAGATCTTCCGTTCCGGCATCGACAGCGTTCACCACAGCCAGCGCGCCGCCGCCCTGTCGCTGGGTCTGTCGGAACGGCAGGTGATGCGCGACGTGGTGTTGCCGCAGGCCATCCGCAACGTGGTGCCATCACAGATGAACATGCTGATTGCACTGCAAAAGGACGTCTCGCTGCTCAGCTTCATCGGTCCGGTCGAAATCTTCCGTCAGGCCGGGGTGTTCAAATCACTGCTGGCGAATTTCACCCCTTATGTGGGGGCCGCGATTATCTTCCTGATCGTCACCATTCCGGCCACCCGCTATGCCGATCACCTGATGGCCCGCCAAATGCGAGAGAGGCGCTGATGCCAAAACTGGAACTTCAGGGCGTAGTGAAACGCTTTGGCGACCGCACGGTCTGTGACGGGATCAACCTGACCGTTGATGAGGGCCAAATGGTCTGCCTGATCGGCGCATCCGGGTCGGGCAAGTCCACCCTGCTGCGCTGCATCAACCTGCTGGAACCCATCGAAGACGGTGCGATCTTTCTGGATGGCGAGGATATCTCGATCCCCGGTCTCAACCCGCAATCGGTTCGCGCCCGCATCGGGATCGTTTTTCAAAGCTTCAACCTGTTTCCGCATATGACCGCGCTTGAGAATGTCATGCTCGCCCCCCGCCGGGTGCGTGGGCTGACCCGCGCCGAACTGCAGCCCGAGGTCGAGGCGCTGTTCGCCCGGTTCGGACTGGCCGACCGGATGCATAATTATCCCGACCAGTTGTCGGGCGGTCAGCAGCAACGCGTCGCCATCGTGCGCGCCTTGGCCATGCAGCCCGAGGTCATGCTGTTTGATGAAATCACCTCGGCCCTCGATCCCCAACTGGTGGGCGAGGTGCTGGATGTTCTGCTGATGCTCAAGAAACAGGGCATGACGATGGTGATGGCCACGCATGAAATGGGCTTTGCCCGCGAGGCCGCCGACAAGATCTGTTTCCTCGACAGCGGACGGATCATTGAAGAAGGCCCGCCCGAGGCGGTGTTTGACCACCCTTCGCACCAGACCACGCAGGCCTTTCTGGCGCGGGCGTTGAAGTAAGCGCCCGGGCTCTGAATCCCTGACGATCTGACCCTCAAGGACTCGACTCTTTGAGGGTCAAGAACATATAAGAACAAATATAGAACATTTGGGGGTTTTATATGTTCGGCGGGATGCAGCGCCGCATCGTTTCACTCTGGTTTCCCCGGCTGGCAAGCGACCGGGCTTTGCGCCTGCGCCCGGTCGATGGGCCGTTTGTTCTGACGCTGAAACAGAATAATGCAAACCGAGTGTATTGCCTGAACACGCAGGCCCAGCGGCAAGGCCTGCATTGCGGTATGCCCTATTCCGATGCCCGCGCCTTTTGCCCCGATTTGCAAAGCCATCCTGCCGACCCGCAAGGAGATCAGCGGTTTCTGCACGCCCTGCGCCGCTGGGCCACACGCTATTGCCCCTGGGTCGGGCTCGAGGGTGAGGATGGGCTGGTTCTGGACATCACCGGATCGGCTCATCTGGCTGGCGGGGAAGAGATGATGCTGACCGATATGCGCAGGCGTCTGGCCCGCGCCGGGCTGGCGGTGCAGATCGGTCTGGCCCCGACACGCGGCGCGGCCTGGGCCCTGGCGCATTATGGCGAAGGGGTTGCGACCCAGGATACGCTGAAGGCCATCCGCGCCCTACCGGTGGCGGCGCTGCGGCTGGATGAGGATACCTCGGTCGCGCTGCAACGGCTGGGCCTGCGTCGGATTAGTGAGCTGGCACAAACCCCGCGCGCGCCATTGACGCGCCGGTTTGGCCCCGAGGTTCTGATGCGGCTGGATCAGGCCTTGGGGGATCAGCCCGAACAGATCACCCCGCTGGCCGACCCGCCCCATTACGGCGTGCGCATGACCCTGCCCGAGCCCATTGGGCTACTGTCCGATATGATGGCCGGGGCCGAACGGCTGCTGGAACGGCTCTGCGACAAGCTGAAAGCGCAGGAGATGGGCGCGCGCAAGCTATGCATCACCTTGCGCCGGGTGGATCAGGATCACCAGCAGGTCGAACTGCGGCTGGCCCGCCCTCTGCGTGATCCATATCGCATCCTGCCCCTGTTCGAGCGTGGATTGACCGAGGTGGATGCAGGCTTTGGCGTCGATCAGCTGCGGCTGGAGGCCACGCTGGTGGAACCCCTGCCGGTGCGCCAGATCAGCCGCGCCGCAAGCCGGGGCAAAGACCAACTGGATGACCTGATCACCCGCATCGGTACCCGGATCGGGTTGGATCAGATCCACCGCTTGCTGCCCGCGCAAAGCCATATCCCCGAACGCAGCTTCATCATCTCGCCCGCCGCCTATTCCGATCCTGCAGGCGGTTGGGTCGCCCTGCGCCCCCGCCCCCTGCAACTGTTTCCGCCAGAACCTATCGCCGGATCAGGCCCGCACCCGCCGCGCCGCTTTCGCTGGCGACGCATGTCGCTGACCACAGGCCGCTCAACCGGCCCCGAACGCATCTGCCCCGAATGGTGGCTGGAAGATGAGAACTGGCGCACGGGTTTGCGCGATTACTGGCAGGTTGAAACCCGGCAGGGGCGACGGTTGTGGCTGTATTACACGCCGCAAAATCCGGGATGGTTCGTGCATGGGGAATTCGCATGACCAAACCGAACCCGCCCAGCTCACACGCGCAGGAACCCGGCTATGCCGAGCTGGGCGTAACCACCAATTTCACCTTCCTGACCGGAGCCTCACACCCAGAAGAGCTGGTGACCCGCGCGGCAGAGCTGGGCCTGAAGGCCATCGCGATCACCGACCGGAACTCTCTGGCCGGGGTGGTCCGGGGCTGGAGCGCATTGAAAGAGCTGCGGCGCGAGGCGGAAGGCGCGGTTCAAATCCGCTCGCAACACCGCCTTGATTCCTCATCCCGGCAAGAGGTCGGGCATGTGCAGCCGATCGACAAACCGGATGTGCCCGCTCTGCCCAAGCTGATCGTCGGCTGCCGTCTGGTTCTGCGCGACAGCGCGGTGCACTGGCTGGCCCTGCCCCGCGACCGCGCCGCCTATCAGCGACTGACCCGCCTGCTGACACTGGGCAAACGACGGGCCGAGAAAGGGGAGTGCCATCTGGATCTGCAGGACATGCTGGCGGCCTGTCAGGGGATGATCCTGATCGCGCTGCCTCAGTCAGGGTTGAAACAGGCCATCCCCGACATTCAGACCGTCCGGCGGCAATTCCCCAATGCGGTCTTTCTGGGGGCGGTGCCGCGTTATGACGGCAGTGATCGGGCCTATCTGGCGGCCTGTGCGCAGGCGGCGCTGCGAGCCTCGGCCCCCATGGTGGCGGTAGGCGATGTGCTGATGCACCGTGGCAACCGCCGCCAACTGGCCGATGTGCTGACCTGCATGCGCGAACACATCACGATTGACCAGATCGGCACCCGCGCCCTGCCCAATGCCGAGCGGCGGCTGAAAGGCTATGTGGATATGGCCCGGCTGTTTCAGGACCACCCCGGCGCGCTGCGCCGCACGTTGGAAATCGCCGACCGCTGCAGCTTTGACCTGAGCGAGCTGTCTTACGAATACCCAGACGAGATCGCCAGCACTGAAACCCCGCTGGCGCGGCTAGAACGTCTGGCGCGCGAGGGGTTGAAACGGCGCTATCCCGATGGCCCGACCGAGAAGGCCATCAGTCTGATGAAAAAGGAACTGGCCCTGGTCGCCGATCTGGATTTCCCGGCCTATTTCCTGACCGTGCATGACATTGTGCAATTCGCCCGCTCGCAGGGCATTCTGTGCCAGGGGCGCGGATCAGCCGCCAATTCGATCCTGTGTTATCTGCTGGGCATCACCGATGTCAGCCCCGACATGATCGCCATGGTGTTCGAGCGTTTTGTCTCGAAATACCGAGGCGAGCCGCCGGATATCGATGTGGATTTCGAACACGAGCGGCGCGAAGAGGTGATCCAGTGGATTTATGAGAAATATGGCCGCCACCGCGCGGGCCTCTGTGCCACGGTCATCCATTTCCGATCCCGCGCGGCAATCCGCGAGGTGGGCAAGGTGATGGGCCTGTCTCAGGACGTCACCGCAGGTCTGTCCGGCCAGATCTGGGGGATGAGCAATGGCGGCGTTGACGCCGAGAGGCTGCAGGAACTCGGCCTCGACCTCAAAGACCGGCGCCTGATGCAGACGGTTCGACTGATTGGCGAGATCATCGGCTTCCCCCGCCATCTGTCGCAGCATGTAGGCGGGTTCGTCATCACCAAAGGACGGCTGGATGAGCTATGCCCGATCGAAAACGCCGCTATGGAAGACCGCACCGTGATCGAGTGGGACAAGGATGACATCGATGCGCTTGGCATTCTGAAGGTGGATATATTGGGGCTGGGGATGCTCAGCTGCATCCGCAAGGCGTTTGACCTGATGCAGCAACACAACAGCGAAACCCTCAGCATCGCCACCGTCCCGCAAGAGGACACGGCGACCTATGACATGCTGTGCGCCGCTGATGCGGTGGGCGTGTTTCAGGTCGAAAGCCGGGCGCAGATGAATTTCCTGCCCCGGATGCGACCGCGTGAATTCTACGATCTGGTGATTGAGGTTGCCATCGTCCGCCCCGGCCCCATTCAGGGCGATATGGTGCAGCCCTATATCCGGCGGCGCAACGGGCTGGAAAAATCCGAGCCCTTCGGCCCTGCCTTGGAAGAGGTGACACGGCGCACGCTGGGCGTGCCGCTGTTTCAGGAACAGGCCCTGCAAATCGCCGTGGTAGGCGCAGGTTTTTCGGCGGAAGAGGCCGACCACCTGCGCCGCTCCTTGGCCTCGTTCCGGCGCATGGGGACGATTGGCACATATCGTGACAAGTTCATCGCGGGGATGCTGAACAATGGCTATACGCCCGAGGTCGCCGACCGCTGCTTTGGCCAGATCGAAGGCTTTGCCGATTACGGCTTTCCCGAAAGCCACGCGGCGGCTTTTGCGATGCTCGCCTATGTCTCGGCCTGGATGAAATGCCACCACCCGGCGATCTTTGCCTGCGCGCTGTTGAATTCGCAACCCATGGGGTTTTACGCCCCGGCCCAGATCGCGCGGGACGCGCGCGAGCATGGGGTCGAGATCCGCCCGGTCTGCGTTAACACCTCGACCTGGGACAATCTGCTGGAACGCCGCGCCGACGGGGCGCTGGCCCTGCGGCTGGGTTTTCGCCAGATCAAAGGGTTCAAGCAGGAGGATGCGGATTGGATCGTGGCCGCGCGGGGTAATGGGTATCCGGACCCCGAAACGCTGTGGTTGCGGGCCGGGCTGCGTCCCGATGTTCTGACGCGTCTGGCCGAGGCGGATGCGTTTTCCGGCATGGACCTGACCCGGCGCGACGCCCTGTGGCATGTCAAAGCCATCCGCAGCCGAACCGCTCTGCCGCTGTTCAATGACCCCATCGATGGCGAAAGCATCAACGAGCCACCGGTGAACCTGCCGGTCATGCATCTGGGCGAGGAAGTGGTCGAGGATTACGTCTCGACCCGTCTGACCCTGCGCTCGCACCCGATGGAGCTGTTGCGCCCATCCATCCCCGGCCTTGTGCCGCATGCCACGCTGCAGGACATCCCGTTGGGCCGTTACAGCGTCTGCGGGCTGGTGATTACGCGCCAGCGGCCGGGAACCGCCTCGGGCGTGATCTTTCTGACGCTTGAAGATGAAACCGGGGTCAGCAATGTGGTTGTCTGGCCCAAGGTCTATGAACGGTTTCGCCGCATCGTGATGGGCGGGCGGTTGCTGCAGGTCCGCGGGTATCTGCAGCGCGAGGGGATCGTCGTGCATCTGATCGCGCAGGAAATCACCGATATGTCGCATAAACTGTCCGAGCTTGGGCATCCGCTGGATGAGGCCATCGGCATCACCCAACCGCAAGCGGATGACACCCCGCGCCCCCGGCAGAACGGCCCAAGCGCCCGCCATCCGCGCGAACAGGCCAAGCGTCTGTTCCCAAGCCGGGATTTTCACTAGAACCCGCGCCATCATAAGGCCAGTTTCAAAGAAACATCCGGCTAGCGTGATCCGGTCACCTCTTTCCCTTGCCCTTGCCCGCAATATGTTGCACCACACACGGGTTCAAACCCGGTGAACGGGCCAAAGGATAAGGACAAGGCGCATGGCTGACGGATCGATCGACATCAACGCAAAACCCACCGAGGACATTTCGGTTCGCGAGGTGTTTGGCATTGACAGCGATATGGCAGTCAAAGGCTTTGCCGAGCGCAGCGACCGCGTGCCGGTCATCGACCCGACCTACAAGTTCGACCCCGAAACCACATTGGCGATTCTTGCCGGCTTTACCCATAACCGCCGGGTGATGATTCAGGGCTATCACGGCACCGGGAAATCGACCCATATCGAACAGGTCGCTGCCCGTCTGAACTGGCCCGCCGTTCGTGTGAACCTCGACAGCCATATCAGCCGGATCGACCTGATCGGTAAGGACGCGATCAAACTGCGCGACGGCAAGCAGGTCACCGAATTCCACGAAGGCATCCTGCCCTGGGCTCTGCGCAACCCGGTTGCAATCGTATTCGACGAATACGACGCGGGCCGTGCGGATGTGATGTTCGTGATTCAACGAGTGCTGGAGCATGACGGCAAGCTGACCTTGCTGGACCAGAACGAAATCATTACGCCGAACCCGAACTTCCGCCTGTTTGCGACTGCAAACACCGTGGGTCTGGGCGACACCACCGGCCTCTATCACGGCACGCAGCAGATCAACCAGGCGCAAATGGACCGCTGGTCTCTGGTCTCGACGCTAAACTACCTCAGCCACGATGCCGAGACGATGATCGTGCTGTCCAAAGCCCCCCATTACAACACTGCCGAAGGCCGCAAGACCGTCAGCCAGATGGTCACCGTCGCCGACCTGACCCGGACCGCCTTCATGAATGGCGATCTGTCCACCGTCATGAGCCCGCGGACCGTGATCAACTGGGCCCAAAACGCCGAGATTTTCCGCAACATCGGCTATGCCTTCCGCCTATCCTTCCTGAACAAATGCGACGAACTGGAACGCCAGACCGTAGCTGAGTTCTATCAGCGTTGTTTTGATGAGGAACTGCCGGAAAGCGCGGCGAGCGCCAGCCTGGGGTGACAGGGGGGCCGCCATGCATATCGGATTGATTGGCGGGATCGGTGTTGCTGCAACGGTGGTTTATTATCAGCGGCTGAGTGCGGCGATGGCGGCGCGTGGAAAGCCGATGGAACTGACCATCGTGCATGCGGATGTGCAGGAATTGATCCACAACAATCTGGCGGACAAACGGGATGCACAGGCGCGGGTCTACGCAAGGCTCATTGATCGCCTGAAGGCGGCTGGCGTGGATTGTGTGGCAATCACGTCGCTGGGTGGGCATTTCTGCTATGATGAAACCGTGCCGTTGTCTCCGCTGCCGCTTATTTCGGCCGTAAAGCCTCTGGATGCGTATTTCGCCTCACAGGGGTTTGGCACTGTCGGGTTGCTTGGAACGCGTGTTGTGATGCAGACCAAACTTTATGGTCAGCTTGGGCAAACCCGGGCGGTTGCGTTGGAAGATGAGATCGAAATGCTGGGACAAACTTACCAGGATATGGCCGTTGCCGGGGTTTGCTCCGATCAGGATCGCGCACTGTTTCTGGACGCGGGTCGCCGTATGGTGAATGATTTGAATGCTGATGCCGTCGTTTTGGCTGGGACCGACCTGAACCTTGCCTTTGACGAGCGAGATCCCGGATATAAGGTTGTTGATGCGCTGGATGTGCATGTGGATATGCTGGCGCGTCTGGCAAGTGATGAAATGACGCTTGAAGAAGCAGGGGCGGACAGATGAGTAAACCAAACGACAACCCTGCTGATCCTTTTAAAAAGGCGCTGGCCGAAGCCACCAAGGTCATGGCCGATGACCCTGAGCTTTCGGTAAGCTATACCGTCGACCCCTCAGGTCTGTCGGGCGAGTCCATGCGGCTGCCGCAGGTCTCACGCCGGATGACGCGCGAAGAGGTGTTGTTGGCGCGCGGCACGGCAGATGCTCTGGCCCTGCAGCGCAAGTACCATGACGACGCGACGCACGCGCGCTATGCGCCTCCAGGAGATATGGCGCGGGATCTTTATGAGGCGATGGAAACGGCCCGCTGCGAGGCGATGGGCGCACGGGACATGCCCGGAACCGCGTCAAATATCGACGTCAAGATCGGGCATGAGGCGATCCGGCGTGGCTATGACCAATGCAAGCAGCCTGCGGATGCGCCTTTGGCTGTGGCGGCGGGCTATCTGATCCGACATCTGGCCACCGGGCGCGATATGCCGCCTGCGGCTGAGAATGTCATGAACCTGTGGCGCGGGTTTATCGAGGAACAGGCCGGCGGCGTGCTTGAAAACCTTGATGAGGTGCTTTCGGATCAGGCCGAATTTGCCAAGTTTGCCCGCCAGATGATCAAGGATCTGGGCTATGGCGACCAGCTGGGCGAGGACCCTGATGAGCTGGACGACGAGCAGGAAGATCAGGCCGAAGAAGAGGCCGAAGAACAGCCCGATCCCGATAGCACCGGTCAGGATGATCAGGACGAACAGGACGCCGACGCGACGCCTGAGCAAACTCAGGAAGAGCAGCAAGACCAGTCTCAGGCCCAGGTCTCGATGGACGAGATGGCCGAGGATGAGATGGGCGATGAGGCCGAGATGCCCGAGGGTGAGGCTCCGCTGGAGCCGCCTGCCCCGCCACCTGCGTCCGAGGCGGATCCGGACTACAAGGTCTATCTGAACACCCATGATGAAGAAATCGCGGCTGAAGATTTGGCGGAACCCGCCGAACTGGAACGGTTGCGCGCCTATCTGGACCAGCAACTGGAACCGCTGAAGGGCGCGGTGAGCCGTCTGGCCAACAAGTTGCAACGCCGCTTGCAGGCACAGCAGAACCGGTCCTGGGAGTTCGACCGCGAGGAAGGCATTCTGGATGCCGGACGTCTAGCGCGTGTCGTGGCCAACCCGACCACTCCGCTGAGCTTCAAAGTCGAAAAAGATACCGAGTTCCGAGATACCGTGGTGACGCTGTTGCTGGACAATTCGGGCTCGATGCGCGGGCGTCCGATTTCGATCGCCGCAATTTGTGCCGATGTTCTGGCGCGCACGTTGGAGCGTTGCAACGTGAAGGTTGAAATTCTGGGCTTCACCACCCGCGCGTGGAAAGGCGGCCAGGCGCGTGAGGCATGGCTGAACGATGGCCGCCCGCAGCAACCGGGGCGTCTGAACGACCTACGCCACATCATCTACAAGGGTGCCGACGCCCCATGGCGTCGCGCGCGGCCCAATCTGGGTCTGATGATGAAAGAGGGCCTGCTGAAGGAAAACATCGACGGCGAGGCGCTGGAATGGGCGCATCGCCGGATGCTGGCACGGCGTGAGGCCCGCAAAATCCTGATGGTGATTTCGGACGGAGCGCCGGTCGATGATTCAACGCTTAGCGTTAACCCCGCGAACTATCTGGAAAAGCATCTGCGCGACGTGATCGCCATGGTCGAAAAGCGTAAGATGGTGGAACTGCTGGCCATCGGCATCGGCCACGACGTGACACGGTATTACGACCGCGCCGTGACCATCACCGATGTGGAACAACTGGCCGGGGCAATGACCGAGCAATTGGCGGCGCTCTTCGACAGTGATCCCCGCGCACGGGCACGGGTCATGGGGATGAAGCGGGCCAGCTAAGCCCGCCCGCCCTGCGCCGTCAAACGAAGCACCAGAATGACCAGCCAATTGGGCATGGTTATCGCACTGCACGAGTGTTCAGCGCGCGGGCGGGATAGGCTTGGCCGATGGCGAGCAGCCGGGTGGTGCAATAACGCGGTGTCAAAGGGAAGCATCATCTTGATCTCCTGTCTGTTGCTTCCAATGTGGTCACTATGCCGCGCGCCCGCTTGAAGGCGATCCTGAGAAACCCCCGAGAATTCCTTGGGATAATCATTGAAACTTGAGGCCTGCGCCGAAACAGAGTGTATTCAGCCCATGCGATATGAGTTTGCAGACTGTGTTCTTGATGTGGACCGCCACGTATTGCTGCGGGGCGGCGAGACCGTGCGGGTCGAACCCCAGGTCTTTGATCTACTGGAATTGCTGGCTGAAAGCCCCGGTAAACTGGTTGTCCGAGAAGAGATCATCGATCGGGTCTGGAACGGCCGGTTTGTCTCGGATTCAACGATCAGTGCACGCATTGCGGCAGCCCGTCGGGCCGTTGGTGATGATGGCAAGTCACAACGGATCATCCGAACAATCGTTCGGCGCGGATTGCAGATGACAGCCGAGGTCAAAAGCGACGCTGGTTCAATCTCGGACGAGAACAGCCAGACCCAAAAATTGCGTTATGCCCAAGGCAGCGATGGACGACCAATCCCCTACGCGCTCTCGGGCAGTGGTCACCCCGTTCTTCGCATCGGCTCGGTCATTCACGATCTGGAAGCCGAATGGCGCCTGTCTTCTGAACGCACCCGGTTGATGGATATGGCCAAGCAATTCCGCCTGCTGCGCTACAACAAGGATCACGGAGTAAGCTCCAACTCGGACCATCAAGCCGTCTTTGACCTCAGGATCCAGGAAATTCTGGCCGTAACCAAGGCCGCCGGGTTCGAGCGTTTCTCGATCATCGGCGAGTTTGGAGGAACCTTCCCAGCCCTGCATTTCGCAGCGCGGCATCCGGATCGCGTTGATAAGCTGGTGATCGCTGGCGGCTGGGCCGAAGGGCGAGACCACCGGGGCGATACGAAACAACCCGATTCGATCCGAACACTGATTGCAGAAGGTTGGCAAACGCCGGGCGGCGGATACGCGATGGGCTCAACGCTCAGTTACTTTCCCGATGGTCCGCTCGATGATGTCCGGCACATGGTGCAAGAGATGCAGGCGCTTTATTCGCGTGAGCAAAAGCTTTTGTATCGCGACATCGGAAACAGCACCTCCGCCCTGCATTTGCTGTCCGAGATCACTTGCCCAACCCTGATCCTGCACGGACGCCACACCGAAGTTCACCCTCTGACCGAGGCACGAAAACTGGCTGCAGGTATTCCAAATGCCTCGCTTGTTATCCTTGAAACCGCCAATCAAATTCCGCTGCCCGGAAACCCCGCCTACGAGATCTACATGCAAAGCCTCATCGAATTTCTTGGAACGCCCTCGGATAGCTGATCTGGCGCTGGACATTCTTTGGCGCAGCCCTCAGGTTTCACCGCATTCAAATCCACCCGAAGAGGCCGCCCATGTTCCAAAGTTTCGAAGTGACCGCCCGCCCGGAACAAGGCCCCCCGCGACTGGCGGCCCTGCGCGAAGAATTGGCGCGCGAAGGTTTGCAGGGTTTTCTGATCCCCCGCGCAGATGCGCATCAGGGGGAATATGTGGCCCCTCGGGATGAACGTCTGTCCTGGCTCACCGGATTCACGGGGTCTGCCGGATTTTGTGTGGCACTCACGGATATTGCAGGGGTCTTCATTGATGGACGCTATCGCACGCAAGTGAAAGCGCAGGTCGCTGAAGACTACACGCCGGTCCCGTGGCCCGATGTCAGCCTGAGCGCATGGTTGAAAGAACAGCTACCAAATGGCGGCAAGGTCGGGTTTGACCCATGGCTTCACGCGGCTGGCCAGATTTCATCTGCACAGAAAGAGCTTGAGGGCAGCGGGGTCGAGCTGCTGCGCTGCGATAACCTCGTGGATCGGGTTTGGGCGGATCAACCCGCCCCTCCCATGAATCCGGTCAGGGTGCATCCAATTGAATTTGCGGGTGAAAGCGCCGAAGACAAGATCAAACGCCTCGCCGCCGAATTGCAGAATGCGGGGCACGCGGCAGCTGTGATCACCCTCCCGGATTCGATCATGTGGCTGCTGAACATTCGGGGCTCGGACATCGCGTATAATCCGGTGGCGCATGGGTTCGCCATACTGCACAGCGATGGCCGCGTTGATCTGTTCATGGCCGCCGCCAAGCTGACCGGGTTGCAGGAGCACCTGGGCGATCAGGTAGCCCAACACGAACCCGATGCGTTTCTGGAAGCCGTCAGGGCACTTGAGGGCAAGGTGCAGGTCGATCCGGGAACGGTTCCGCAGATCGTGGCGGATGCGCTGGGGGACAGGATGGTGGGTGGCGGCGATCCCTGCGCCCTGCCTAAGGCGTGCAAGAATCCGGCCGAAATCGCTGGCACGGCCGAGGCGCATCTACGCGATGCGGCAGCCGTGGTCGAACTGCTCTGCTGGCTCGATGCGCAGGCACCCGGCACCCTGACCGAGACCCAAGTGGTCACCAAGCTGGAAGAAAGCCGCCGCCGCGACAACGCCCTGCAGGATATCTCGTTCGACACCATTGCGGGCACCGGCCCGAACGGGGCCATCATGCATTACCGCGTGACCGAAGAAACCGACAGTCGGTTGGAAAATGGTCACCTGCTGGTGCTGGACAGCGGCGGTCAATATCTGGACGGCACCACCGATATCACCCGCACGATTGCGATCGGTGATGTGGGGGATGAGGAAAAAACCTGCTTCACCCGTGTCCTAAAAGGCATGATCGCCATGTCGATGCTACGCTGGCCTGTTGGTCTGGCCGGGCGTGATATCGAATGCGTCGCACGGCTGCCGCTTTGGCTGGCCGGGCAGGATTTCAACCACGGTGTCGGACATGGGGTCGGCACCTATCTCAGCGTGCACGAGGGCCCTCAACGCCTGTCACGGGTCAGCCACATCCCGCTTGAGCCAGGAATGATCCTGTCGAACGAGCCGGGATATTACCGCGAGGGCGCCTTTGGCATCCGTCTGGAAAACCTCGTCGTCGTGGAGGATGCCCCCGCCCTGCCCGGTGGCGATGACGAACGGGCCATGCTGAACTGGCGGACGCTGACATTTGTACCGATCGACCGGCGTCTGATCCTGGTCGACATGCTGACACGCGAGGAACGCGCCTGGCTGAACGCCTATCACGGCGAAGTCGTAGAAAAAGTCCGGCCAAGGCTGGGCGACGCCGCTCAACTGTGGTTGGATGCCGCAACTGCGCCGGTTTGACACCAGCATGTTACATAGATTGGGCAGAGGAGAAGCCCCGAACCGACAAGGGAAGGAACAGGAATGACAGACACCATCACAATTCGCAAAGCGCCGGGTAAATGGAGCGTGCGTTCAGGCGGCGCGATTCTAGGTGAAACCACAGCAGCGCTGGAATTGCTTGAAGGTGACAAAGACCCGGTCATCTATTTCCCGCGCGCGGATATCGCAATGGCTTTTTTGGATCGCACCGACAAAGTGACCCAATGCGAAGGCAAGGGGGAGGCCACGCATTTCTCGATCGTGAACAAATCATCAGTCACTAAAAACGCAGCGTGGAGCTATGAGAACCCACTCGATACCATCGCCGAAGTTAAGAACCATCTGGCGTTTTATCCCGAAGACTCGGTCAAAGTTGAACGAATTTAGGTTCAAAATTTGCCTCTACTTTACAATTGATGTGTTCGATGCCCACCAAAGCTGACTGTCCACTCTATCTTGGTGCCAAGATCGGGCGTACTCAAAGATAGCCAGAGTATCGATATTCCAACTCGTGGGATGTTGGCGGCCGGTTCAACGATCTAGTAGGGAATGTTTGGGTCCGGGTCTGGCCTCGAGGCTCCTGAGGTTTGATGATCAGTAACGAGCAACATAATGCTTGTATTGGTCCGCCGTAATTTGCGGCCCAGAGATCCGACACGCTGCGAAACGGGGAAAATGAATGAAAATCGCAACTGCTGCTTACAACCTGAATTGGCTCGACAGTTGGGCGCAATATGAAGACAAAGTTGAGGCGTGGGTTTCCGAAGCCGTAAGTCATGGTTCCAATCTTCTCGTGTTCCCCGAGTATGGTGCGATGGAGTTGTCGACACTCGATGGTCCCAAGGTGGCAGGTGATCTTGAACGTTCTATTCACGCCGTTTCCGACCGGATGGAAGATGTACAAGACATACATTCCCGCTTGGCGATGACGTACAATGCATACATTCTGGGTGCGTCAGCCTCGGTGATCGACGGATCAGGCCGTCCAGTGAACCGCGCAGTCCTCTACGCGCCTGATGGTCGCCGCGACCATCAGGACAAGCAGATCATGACACGGTTTGAACGCGAGGTCTGGGACATCGCCCCAGGTGGTCCGTTGAAACTGTTCGATACCGCTTTGGGTAAAATCGGCGTTCTCATCTGCTATGACAGTGAGTTCCCGCTCTTGGGTCGCGCGCTGAGCGAGGCCGATCTAATCCTCGTTCCATCCTGTACCGAAGCCCTGTCCGGTTACTGGCGCGTGCGGATCGGCGCCATGTCCCGAGCCCTTGAGAATCAATGCGTTACGGTAATGTCATCATTGGTTGGCGGCAATGAATGGTCCGAGGCGGTCGACATGAATACCGGCGTGGGTGGCGTATTTGGCCCGCCCGATATCGGGTTCCCGCCGACGGGTGTGCTTGCCGAAGGCACTCTGAATACAGCCGGCTGGACCTATGCCGAGGTCGACCTGTCCGCAATCGCAAACGTCCGTGCAGACGGTCGTGTGTTGAACCGCACCCATTGGGCCGAGCAAGATGCCCGAGTCGATTCAGTCACAATATCACCTCTTTAGGTGACTTCGCCCTTGAAATAAGGCCGGAATAGGCTCATTTAAGCGCACGAACTGCAGATTCTGCAGGTGCAACGTAATGATGGAGACAACATGGCCAAGGAAGATACGCTCGAATTTCCCGGTGTCGTGAAGGAACTCCTGCCTAATGCGACGTTTCGGGTCGAGCTGGAAAACGGCCATGAGATCATCGCACATACGGCAGGCAAGATGCGCAAGAACCGCATCCGTGTTCTGGCCGGCGACAAAGTTCAGGTCGAAATGACCCCCTATGATCTGACCAAGGGTCGGATCAACTATCGCTTCAAGTAACGCCCGACACATGGCGTTTATCCTCGGATCGGGCAGCCCAAGGCGGTTGGACCTGCTGGCGCAGCTTGGCGTTCAACCCGATGCGATCCGTGCGCCAGATATCGATGAAACGCCGCTGAAAGGCGAACTGCCAGCCCCCTATTGCAGCCGCATCACGCGGCAAAAAGTGCAGGCTATTCAGGCAGATAGCGATGATATCACCCTATGCGCCGACACAACGGTCGCACTGGGCCGCCGAATTCTTGGCAAACCCGAAGGCGCTGGCCAAGCTGCCGAATTTCTGCACGCCCTGTCCGGCCGACGCCATCGGGTGATCACCTCGGTTGCGGTGCGGCGCGGCGACAAAATTCTCCAGCGCGACGTGGTTTCTCAGGTCAAGGTGAAGCGGCTGTCAGATACCGAAATCAATGCCTATCTTGCGACGGATGACTGGCAGGGCAAGGCCGGAGCCTATGCGATCCAAGGCCCTGCTGGTGCTTTCATCCCATGGATTTCAGGCTCATTCACCGGTATCGTCGGCCTGCCCTTGTCCGAAACTGCCGCACTGCTGCAAGGCATCGGCTATCCCCTATATCGCGAGGCATCATGAAGGGCCGTACCATCATTCTGGATCACATTCAGGGACGCGAAGCTGCTGCCCTGATGGTGGACGGCGTCCTCGACGATTTTCTGATCGCCGCAGATGCCCCGGCACCCGGCACGATCTACCGCGCCCGTGCGGATCGCCCGGTCAAAGGTCAAAGCGGCATGTTTCTGACCACCCCTGAGGGTCCCGCGTTTCTGAGACAGATCAAAGGTTTGGCGCCCGGCGCGCTGCTTTTGGTGCAGGTGACTGGGTATGCCGAACCCGGCAAAGCCATCCCCGTCACAAACCGCATCCTGTTCAAAAGCCGCTATGCAATCGTGACACCCGACGCTCCCGGTTTGAACATCTCGCGCCGTATTCGGGATGAAGATGTGCGCGACCAACTGCTCGAAATTGCTCATGAACAGATGGGCGACTGCCCGCATGGCCTGATATTACGTTCCTGCTGCCAAGGAGCCGAGGCCGAAGAGATCGCCGAGGATATCTCGGCCATGCTTGCGCTGGCCGAGCAGGTGCTAAGTGACTCAGGCACAGAACCCGAATTGCTCAGTGAGGGCGATGGCCCACATATCCTGGCTTGGCGCGATTGGACGGATTCGGCCGAGGTCGTGACCGCATCTGGTGGTTTCGAAGACCATGGCGTGCTGGACGCGCTTGACACCGCACAGGGGATTTCCGAAGCGCTGCCCGGTGGGGGACGCCTCTATATCCAACCGACCCGCGCCCTGGTTGCGGTTGATGTAAACACCGGTGCCGACACGTCTCTGGCCGCTGGGACCAAGGCTAACTTCGCCTGCGCCAAAACCCTGCCGCGCGCCCTACGCGTACGCGGGTTAGGAGGTCAAATCACCCTGGACCTCGCACCGATGCCCAAGAAAGACCGGAGAGGTTTCGAATCTGTCTTACGGTCGGCTTTCAAGTCCGATCCTGACGAGACAATCCTGGCCGGTTGGACACCGCTGGGCCATTTCGAACTTCAGCGCAAACGTGGTCGTATCCCTTTGACGGAGATCCTGAAATGAGCTGCCCGATCTGCGGAGAAAACACGCTGCAAGCCTTTCGCCCATTCTGCTCGAAACGCTGCGCGGATATCGATTTGGCAAAGTGGCTGAACGGCTCCTATGCGGTGCCATCGCAACGTGAAGAAGACGCCGAGACGACTTCGGAACCAACCGAAAGCCCCACGCCACGCCCGCATTGAAAAAATGTCAAAAAGCCTCTGGACACTGCCTGTGGCAAGTCATAGAAGGCCTCCACCCAATGGCAAACGCCATTCCCGTGCCCGGGTAGCTCAGGGGTAGAGCAGTGGATTGAAAATCCTCGTGTCGGTGGTTCGATTCCGCCCCCGGGCACCATTCCCAGCAGGTAAGCCACTGTTTCCCTTCAGCTTTAACTGGAGCTGACCAAGGGCGTAGTACATGCTGGAGAACAAAACCGTTCCCTTCTCATTTGTGAAAGCAGGGGTCTTCTACTTCACACGACGGGTCCCGAAGGACCTCGATCACCACTATACCACCGGAAAAATATCCTTCTTACCTCGCTCCCATCGGGGTTATTTTTCGTTCACCAAGAACGGCATCTATAATTTTGCCGCGGGCTTGTTTTTGCGTAGATCGTATTGTGCTGGAATTTAACTTTTCAAGCTGAGTAAACGTCCACACTGGATTTTGATCACGCACGCATCGGCTTTCGATCAAAATCCCCCGAAACCAGCCGATAATTGAAGTTTTTGCTGCTCAGAATTGGTCGCGATTTGGGTGCCAACTCAGACCCTAATCACTCGTTCAATAGCGCCGAAAGTTCATCCGCCCCTTTTTGCAGAATTCCAAGAAACGACATTAGGCTGTTGACGTCATGACGTTGGGTTGGGGCGTGAACTGAGAGTGTGCCAACCAACCTGCCCTGCCCGTCCAGAACGGGCACAGCAAGTGCCGTCATTCCAGCCATAAATTCCTCATCATCCGTCGAAAAACGATTCACGGCGATGTTTTGGATCTCTGCTCGCAAGACTTTGGGATCAGTCAGAGAACGTTCAGTATTTGGTTGCAGGTTTCCTGCTGAAAGGACACCATCCAACGTTTTCTGCCGCAGTGTGGACAGGTACATCTTGCCACTTGCGGTACAGTGAAAAGGTACTTGTGTACCGACAGGCAGCTGAATTCTTAGCGGCCACTTCGTTTCCACCCGGTCCAGATAGATCATACCTTCTCGGTCAGGGATGGCGAGATTGCAGGTCTCACCAACTTCCTCTGCAACGCTGCGTAAGATTGCCAATCGGGCCGTACGCAGGTGCTCTGAAGACATGGTATTGACCGAAAGCAGTCGTAACCGGCGCCCTGGGCCATAAGAACGCCCATCAAGATCGCGTTGCAGGAAGCCTTCGGTTTCTGCGGTATGCAGGAGGCGGTGGACGGTCGGCTTGGCCAACCCAAGTGCCTCAACCAAGTCTGAGGGTTTGACCGCAACACCACGTCGCGCCACCTCCTCGAGGATCAGAAGGAGGCGCAGGTTGGTCGGGATTTGAGTTTCTTTGTCTTGTGTTTCTGTCTCAGCCATCCCGCAACAGTCTAGCTATTTGGCAGCAGGATCAAGGCCAGATCGGGCACAAGCGACACTAGTATCCAGACCGAAAGAAGCGCTGCCAGATAGGGTACTGTATACCTAAGCAACCGGAAATAGGGCACACCTGTCACTCCCGAAGCCACATAGAGGTTCAGCCCATAGGGTGGCGTGATGAACCCAATGGACGCCCCCACAAGGAAAATCACTGAGAAATGGATTGGATCAATCCCAACAGAGGCCGCTATCGGCGCAAGGATCGGAGCCAGGATTATCGTGACAGGCAGGCTTTCCAGCACCATGCCCGAGAAGAATACGATCACCATCGATGTGAACAACACCGCGTAGTACCCGCCCATCGAGGTTACAAAATCCCCGATGGTTTGCTGGGCCCCTAGCAGAGACAAGATCTGCTGCATCACCACCGAAATGGCAATCAATGGCGCGAGGATGCCGGTGATCTGGGCCGAGCGGATCACGATGGAGGGTATTTCAGGTATCGTAAAACCTTCGACGACGAACATCTCAGCAAAGCTCTTTTCGGTTGGCAGTATGTCGTTCCGTGCGCCCATGATCCGGTTGATCGGATAGCTAACCAACCCTGCGATCACGCAAAAGCCAACCGTCACGCCTGCTGCCTCGGTCGGGGAGAACTTGCCGGTGTAGATGCCCCACAGAACCAAGCCGATGGCGAAAAACCCAAGCCATGCTCCAAATGCGGTCTTCAGCACCCGGTTCAATTGCAGCGGTATCAGATGACCCCAACCGTTCATGCGGCAGATGATCCAGCACGCAAATTGCATACCAAAGACCATCAGCGCGCCCGGAAGGATACCCGCGACGAACAGCTCGGAAATCGGCAGGTTCATCAGGAAGCCATAGACGATGAAGATAATCGACGGAGGGATGATAATCCCCACCGTTCCGCCCGCGGCAGCGGTCGCCGCGCTGAAGCGTTCGTCATAACCACCTTTGACCATCTCGGGATGAAGCATCGACCCGATGGTTGCAGTCGTTGCGGAGTTCGAACCAGAGATTGCGGCGAAAAGTCCACAAGCGCCCAGAGACGCCATGGCCAACCCCCCGCGTATCCAGCCCAAACAGGCATAGGCGAAATCGCTGAGCCTCCGGGCAATGCCGGACTTGTTGATCAAATCTCCGGTCAGGATAAAGAGCGGCATCGCCAGCAGGGCAAAGCCTTTATTGAACACATTCAACAGTTCGGCACCCATGTTATCCAGCGTCAAACCAAGGACGAACGAGCAACCGATCACCCAATATCCGATGACCAAAAAAACAGGTACGCCCAGCATGAAAAGAAACGTGACCCCAAGCGAGATCAGTGTAACCAAAGTTCCATCTGCCATCAGTCTGCTCCGATCACGGCCTGCTTGATCAGCGGCTCGCCTGTTTTCCAGTTGTGCAGATCGTCAGCGAGGTTCTGAAACACGCGTCCGACCATCAGAAAGAAAGACAGCGGCGCGGCCAGAAGGAACCACCACTGCATGATATTGTCAGTACCGAGTACGATCTGGAAATTGGACGCCGAAAGCGCGACCAGTCGCGTTGTCGTCACGATTACGATAACCGCGAAGATGAACCATAGCACCGCATCGAGGATCAGGCAGGCCAATTGCCCACCGCGCGGCATTGCGGTGCGAAACTCGCTAAAGCTCAGATGTGTGCGCAGGCGGACGTTGTAGGACGCTCCGAACCACGCCATCACCATGAACAAAAGGGGCGGAATAGTGGTGGACCACGGCTCTTGGTCGTTGAACACAAACCGGTCGATCACGCCCCAGAAGATGATCAACGCAATCGCGAGGTAGGAATACACCATCACCGACCGTTCCAGATGGCGTTCGACAAAGGGCACTGCCCGATAAATCAGCATGATCACGAACCCGCCAATTGCCGAAACTACTGCGCCCAACACCCAAGTGGCGTCGGATTCGAGTGCAGATTGAATCTCGAACGAATCCTGGCTGAGAAAGGCGCTGAAAATCGCGCCGATGTCTGCCCAAAACGACATGAACTCCGTCCTCCCAGTCGGTGTGTATTAGAACCGGCCCGCTTGGGGCCGGTTCGTCTTTTGTATCAGGCTTCGCCTTTCCACCAACGGCGCGGTTCG
Organism: Ruegeria sp. G2; assembly: GCF_056533505.1. Classification (NCBI taxonomy): domain Bacteria; kingdom Pseudomonadati; phylum Pseudomonadota; class Alphaproteobacteria; order Rhodobacterales; family Roseobacteraceae; genus Ruegeria; species Ruegeria sp. G2. The sequence continues at coordinate 124,348 of NZ_JBQFON010000007.1, forward strand.
ACGTTTTCTGGCAGGGTGTCAGCCGGAATCTCGCGCGCGATGTCGTAGATTTCCTGATAGGTATCGATACCGCCCGCCCATTTGTTCAGACGTTCGCGCCACTGGGCCCAAGGTTCTGGGTTGTAGTTCGGGGCGCACATCTCTTCTGCCAGCTTGATCTGATCGTCAGCCAGGAATGCCGGGCGCACGCCATTTTCGGCGAAGATAGTGTCCGGCAATTGCGGCTCCGAGAAGCCTACCGTATTCAGCAATGCGGCTTCATTCGCACCCTGGATCAACGCTTGAGTGAAGTAGGAAGACTCCATAACTGCGTCTTGCAATTCTCCACTCAGACCGTCAAAGACCTCGGCCGACATGGACGTATGTTCAGTGCCGCAGAAAAATTTCAGATTGACCGACTGCGAAACCACAGGCGCCATGTTGGCGTAAGCCACGGCCGAGGCCCAGGTTTCCGCCCCATCGATCAGACCTGTCTTAAGCGCATCCAGCGTCTCTTCCCAAGCCACCGGGACTGGGTTCAGATTCAGCAATTGCATTGCAATCCGGCCCAACTGCGTACCCGTCACGCGGTTCTTGGTACCAAACAACTCTTCCAGTTTGGTGACGGTCGGCTTGTCGGCAAAGGTCGATCCCATTTGCAGGCCGCGCAATTCGCAGTGCGTGAACAGGAACTTCAGACCATGACGTTTCTCCAACGGATCACGCAGGATGCGCTGACTCGCGGGACTATAAAAGAAGTGATATTGCGCTGCCCGGCTAGGGAACATGTAAGCATAGTCCAGCACGTTCAGGTAGGGTGCGCCACCTGCTGAGTTCTGGGTCGAGGCCGCGTAAATGTCGACGATACCCTGTTGGGTTTTTTCCACGCAGCTCAGCTGACCACAGATCTGATTGTCGCCGATGAACTCGATCCGAATCTCACCATCAGTGCGTTCTTCCAGATCCCGAGCGAATTCGATCGCGCCGGCGCGCTCGATTAGCAGATTGCGGGTGTTGAAACCTGAAGCACCAAATTTCAACGTGTGCTTCGGCTCCTTCGAAAAGCGCTTTTCATAGGTGGATTCGGCAGCTTGCGCGAGATTCGCCAAGCTCATCGCACCACCAAACCCGCCTGCTGCCAGCAGTGTCGAACTCATGCCATAACGCCCGGCCACGCGAAAAAAATCTCGCCGGGAAATGCCACTTAGTTTCTTACCAATCTCCATTGCTTACCTCCCTGATCGCAATTATTGAGACGTTTTGTATCAAAAAAGACTAGTATAATTCTTACATCTTGCATAGAGTTTTTTTCAGCGACGTTGGAAGGAGGCGGTCATGGAGGTGGATTATGCGGTTGTCGGCGCGGGGTCTTCGGGCTGTGTCATTGCTAATCGACTAAGTGCTGATCCCAATACATCGGTCGCACTTCTTGAAGCCGGCGGTCGCGATACGAACCCGTGGATTCACATCCCTGTCGGTTATTTCAAAACGATGCATAATCCGTCGGTCGATTGGTGTTATCGGACCGAGCCCGACCCAGGCCTGAATGGCCGGTCCATCGACTGGCCACGAGGCAAAGTGCTGGGCGGCTCCTCCTCGCTGAACGGGTTGCTTTATGTACGTGGCCAGAAAGAAGATTACGACCGCTGGCGGCAAATGGGCAACGAAGGTTGGGGGTGGGACGATGTCTTGCCCCTGTTCAAACGCTGCGAAGATCAAGAACGCGGTGAAGATGAGTTTCACGGCGTTGGTGGGCCTTTGTCGGTGTCAAACATGCGCATTCAACGCCCAATCTGCGACGCTTGGGTAGCGGCAGCACAGGCCGCAGGCTACCCGTACAACCCCGACTATAATGGCGCTGAACAAGAAGGCGTGGGTTATTTTCAATTAACCACCCGCAACGGCCGTCGCTGCAGCGCGGCTGTGGCATATCTCAAACCTATTCGAAATCGTCAGAATTTGAACATCATCACCAAAGCTTTGGTGACACGCGTGGTTTTGGACGGGAAAAAGGCGACTGGGTTGGTTTACCGGGACAGGTCGGGGGTTGAGCAAACTCTGAAGGTCCGGCGTGAGATCATCCTGTCTGGCGGCGCGATCAATTCGCCCCAGATCCTGATGTTGTCGGGGATCGGAGACGCGGACCATCTCAAAGAAAATGGAATAGAACCGCTTCATGTCCTGCCTGGCGTCGGCAAGGGTTTGCAGGATCACTTGCAGGCACGACTTGTGTTCAAATGCAATGAACCAACACTGAATGATGAAGTCCGCAGCCTGCTCAATCAAGCCCGCATCGCGTTGAAATATGCGTTGTTCCGCGCAGGTCCAATGACCATGGCTGCAAGCCTAGCCACAGGATTCATGAAAACCCGGCCCGATGTTGAAACGCCGGACATTCAGTTCCACGTGCAACCCTGGTCCGCCGACAGCCCTGGTGAAGGTGTGCATCCGTTTTCTGCCTTCACGATGTCGGTCTGTCAGCTGCGCCCGGAAAGTCGAGGTGAGCTGCGCCTGAACGGTCCGGATCCGTCCAAACATGTTAAAATCATTCCGAACTACCTTTCTACGGAAACAGATTGCCGAACCATCGTCGACGGTGTGAACATCGCGCGCAGAATTGCTAAACAGAATCCTCTCGCCTCGAAGATTTCAGAGGAGTTTCGACCTACGGCAGAACTTAGCATCGACGATTACGAAGGCACACTGGATTGGGCCAGATCAAACTCCACCTCAATCTATCACCCCACCGGCACCTGCGCGATGGGACAATCAGAGAAATCTGTAGTGGACGCGAAACTGAAAGTCCACGGCATAGCTAACCTACGGGTGGCAGATTGTTCGATCATGCCGGAAATCGTCAGTGGCAACACCAATGCGCCTGCGATCATGATCGGCGAAAAGGCAAGCGATCTAATAATCTCGGATGCTTGACACATTGCGCCGCGGTCTGAACGCCAATTAGATCTGCGAATTCTACTGCCAACCATATTCCGGTGCGCACGCAATACCGGGCTTGAATTGGTCGACTTTGAACGATGGCTAAGCCTTCGATATTGAGTCATTCAATTTTTCATAACCGCACAGGTTTTGCCAGTTGCGACCCAAAGATTTTCCACTCAGCTATCGCTTCCGCAGCTTCAGTCCTATTCTGGCAGAAAGTAAACTAGTCTGGAACCCAGCGACTGGCAGCGCGGCGTGCAAAGCTGTCTATTTATGTAAGACCAGGAAAACATGGCGCTTGAAGAACCTTTCACAGACCTCAAAATAAGGACTCAGCGGACTGGCTTTTACAAAGGGTATAGCCTGCCGATTGCGCTGGTAAGCAAACTCTCGGTTTCGCTGCTCGTTCTCTGGGCGCTGGTTTGGCCACTATCAGCAAACGATACACTGCGATCTTGGAAGTCAGGAGTGCTGTCTGAGTTCAATACATTCTACAACCTTTCCGTTGGATTATTTGTGCTTTTCCTTTTCCTTATCGCGCTCATTCCTTCAACTGGCCGAGTGAAGCTGGGTTTAGAAGATGAGAAACCCGAATTTTCGAACTTCTCTTGGTTTTCGATGATGTTTGGGGCGGGTCTAGGCGTGGGCTTAATGGTCTACGCAACCGCTGAACCACTTGGCCTTTGGGAAACCAATCCATTGACTGTTTCCGGGGAAGTCACACCCAAAAGCGAGGACGCGATTGAAGGAGCCTACCGCTATACTTTTTTGCACACCGGATTTCACGCCTGGGCAATTTACGTCGTCACTGGCCTTAGCCTTGCCTATTACGCGTTTACAAGAGGCATGCCGCTAACAATCCGCACCGCACTGACCCCATTGCTCGGAGAATACTCAAACGGTATTGCAGGCCATGTGATCGATATACTCGGCGTCGTTGCGACAATACTCGGCGTGGCGGTAACGATCGGTTATGGCGTTTCTCAATTGGTGGATGGTGCGTTTCTAATTACCGGTGCGAAGTGGCTTGTGGAAAAAGAAGCAACCAAAGTGTTCCCGTCGACCGCCGGCCTGATTGCGGCGTTGATCGTTGTTATGATGATGTCGACACTGTCTGCCGTCTCTGGCGTGGGGCGTGGTGTCAAATACTTGTCAAATGTTAATCTTCTCTTTTCACTAGTATTGCTGGCGGTATTCATTGTTTTTGGCTCATTCGCGTTTGCAGCGAAAACCTATGCTACAGCGCTGGTTGACTATATCAAAAACTTTGTCCCTCTGAGTTTCCAAGCTTTTCGACCGGTTTCCGAAGTCGATTTTGCCTCCGTATTGCCTGCAGAGGCGGCGCCCTTTGTCGGCGAGCTTTTTGCGGGTGCAACTGATCCATGGGGAACAAAAGCAACCTTTCTTGAGGGTTTGACCAGCGATACAGCCGGTCTTTCTGATGCGACCAAGACTGCAGTTTATGACGCGGGCACACGAGGTAGGTTGTTTGGATGGCAGGCCGGATGGACTACATTTTATTGGGCCTGGTGGATCGCGTTTTCACCTTTTGTGGGTCTCTTCTTAGCGCGTATCTCCAGGGGGCGAACCGTGCGAGAATTCATACTTGGGGCGGTCATTGCACCGTCCCTCGTTTGTTTCGCATGGATGGCCCTTCTGGGCGGGACCGCCATCGATTTGGAACTAAATGGGAATGCAAATGGATCTATCCTCGACGCATCAACGACGGCAACCCTGTTCGCCACTTTGGGGGAAATGGTATCGGGCAACTTTCTAACAATCGTGAGCATCATGTGTGTGCTGTTAACCATGACATTTCTTGTTACATCTGCCGACTCAGGCATCCTTGTGATGAACACGATCATGTCCGGTGGGTCTGAAGACACCGGCCTGCTTCATCGCATCCTCTGGGGCGTTCTTCTGACCCTTGTAATTGGAGCTCTGCTTATCGCTGGCGGCGGCGGATTAGAGGCATTGACCAATTCGATGATCATCGGGGCATTGCCGTTTAGCGTCGTTTTGCTGCTCATGTGCATCTCTTTAGCCAAAGCAATGATCAACGACTTGCGCCGATTGAACCATGAAACACGGACGGGTTCGTGATTGCCCATGGTTAGTTCCTATTCACTTAGGTCACCTTCACCCGCGGATCGACTAAGTACAAAAGTGTCTAGGAAACACTGACTGCAGCACAAACAGGCAAATCTTCAAAGCCTCCGAGGGTTCGAAGATCTCTGAGTGCAAATGGTAATCGGTCCAAAGTCCTTCCAACAAAGCAACCAACGCGTCTGTTGCAAGTTTGGCGTCTACGTCATCGTACTCGCCTTCGACCTTTATTTGCTCCAACAGCTCCAGGATCACCGCGCGGAAACCTTTGTCTCGCGAGTCGATGAAAGGAAATATGTGTGGGTTCGAGAGCGCCTCAGCCCGAAAGGAAAACCAGATCGAGACGTCCCTTGCATTAAGGACCAAGGGGTCGAAATCTGCCTTTATGATAGCGATTAGTTTGTCTGCGGGGGCTAACTCTGGATTGAATGCAATGGCCTTCCACTGCCCCGCGTAGCGGACTGATAGATCCTCAGCCACCGCAAGCAGCAGCTTTTCCTTGGAACCAAAGTGTAGGTTTACCATCCCTTGCGACAATCCCGACAACTCCTGGATTCTTGCCGCGGTTGTGCCGCGAATTCCGTATTTATAGATGGCGTCCGCAGCCGATTGGATCAGCTGATTTCGGTTCTGCAACCTGCTGAGTTCCCGTGCGTTGGCTGGGGTATCGGGATCGAGAGTAATTTTGCTTGTCCTTCGCTGGGGTGCTCTTTCTTGACCTTTTCGCACTTAACAGAGCAGAGGTTCAAGGATTGACATTGAATGAATGTTTGTTCATTTTGTGATATATGTTACATAACGGTGCCCTATGACCCTTTCGAACTCCGACTTTCAATCCATACGCAATTGGGACAACGAGAACTTTCTGCACCCGTGGGAAGGCATGGCATATCTTGGCCAAAACGAACGGACCTTCGCCGAAAGTGGGCTTGGCGTTCACGTCGTGACAGAGGACGGAAAGCGCCTGATAGACGGCCCCGCTGGCATGTGGTGCATTCAATTAGGCTATGGAAACACCGAGATCGCCGATGCGATGGCTCAGCAAGCGAAAGAGATGGCGTATTTTTCGCCCTTCAACAACGCCAACTCAACTCCGGCTCGGTTGGCACATGAAATCGCCAAGAGAACGCCTGGTGACTTGAACCATGTATTCTTCACGACAGGTGGTTCAACGGCCGTAGACAGCGCACTGCGGTTTGTACAGTTTCGCAATAACCTGCTGGCAAAACCCGAAAAGAAAATCGTGATATCGCGACAGAAAGCTTATCACGGATCGACTTATTTGGCGGCCTCAGTTTCCGGAAAAGAGCGCGACAAGGGGTGGTTGGACCAGGCAAGTCACCTGACGCGCTTCCTACCGAATGTGAATCCGTATTCGCGTCGCACCGATCAGACGGTCGACGACTTTCTGGACGAAAAAATAGCGGATCTGGAAAACATGATCCTACAGGCCGGCGCAGACAAGGTCGCTGCTTTTATCGCCGAACCGATATTGTGCTCAGGTGGCGTCATTGTGCCTCCGCTAGGATATCATCAGCGCTGTCTGGAAATCTGCCGGAAATACGATGTCCTTTATATTTCAGACGAAGTCGTGACCGGATTCGGGAGGCTTGGACATTGGTTTGCCTCCGAAGACGTCTTTGGAATTCAACCTGATATCATCACCTGCGCCAAGGGCATGACGTCTGGGTATATACCCATGGGAGCCTGCATCATCTCCGAACGGTTGATTGCAGATGTGAGCGGAGACAACGCACAGAACGCTACGTTTTCAAACGGCTTCACCTATTCCGGCCATCCAGTGAGTGCAGCAGCAGGTTTGAAAACCATCGAGATCATGGAACGCGACGGCATTCTGGAACATGTCCGCGCGATCACTCCGTTGTTCGAAGAGCGCCTGCAGGCTCTGGCCGATTTGCCGCTGGTCGGTGATGCCCGTGGAATGGGTCTGGTTGGCTGCGTTGAGTGCGTTGCGGATGCAGAAGCCGAAAATTTATTGGATTTAGATAAGTCGGTTGGTGCGATGATTGATCACCATTGCCAGGAAAACGGGCTGATCCTGCGGCCCATCGTAAACATGTGTGTGTTCTCCCCTCCGCTGATCATCACGGAGGGCGAGTTAAACGAGATGTTTGACATCCTTGAAAAAGGAATTCGGCTGGCAACCGACGACCTGACGCGCCAAGGCGTATTCAAAGCTTAGGCACAACCGCGAAGCCTGCCCGTCCTTTAGCAGCGCTTACCCAGCGTGCATTACCTCACGTGGCAATTTGATCGGGAACCTAGACCGAACCTCTTCATCCGCCTTGCTACCAAAGTAATTCGGGTAGTGATTGGACAGAATGTCATCCACAACGGATCGGCTACGTTCGAACATGTCCTGACGACCGGCTTTCTCCCAGGTATCAGTCAGCTCTCGGTCCAACAGGGACGGGTAGACATACTCGGTTTCCATGTACTGTAAGGTTTGAGCGTTGCCGAGGAAATGCCCGGGGTCGATTGCACATTCATGGATGACGTCGACCGAAAGCGTGTCGTCGCTCACCTCGATCCCGCGAAGTGTTCGTGAGATCATGCCCGCAGCTTCGTTGTCGATTACCATCGACTCAAAGCTACAGCCCATCAAGCTACCGAGCATTCCGCCAAATTCGCAGAGCCGGTTCGCCCCGGCATGGGCCGCCAAAGCGAAGGTCAGCGCTTTTTCTAGACCGTATTGTGCATCGGGGATCTTGGAATCGGTCATACCACATCCGACGCTGGTCGGCAGGTTGTAGAAATTGCCCATCTGAATAGCAGCGGCTGAAATCAACGCCTGTTCGCCACTGCCGCCTGTAAACGATCCAGTGCGCAGATCAGTGATAAACGGCCAGGCTGCAAAGACCACCGGGGTCCCCGGATTGATCAAATTGGCGATGGCCACACATGACAAGGTCTCTGCCACCGCCTGTGCCAGCGTGCCAGCCAAAGGTGCAGGAGACGTAGCCCCAGCTTGCGGCGGGACCGCAAGATCGCAGACAAGCCCCATCTTCGCCGTATCAATCAGTATTTCCAGATTTTCCCGCCCGAATCTGAGTGGTGAAACGATAGGACACCCACCAAAAATCACCGAGGGTTTTTCAAGGAATTTGCCCTCCCCGCCAGACGCCAGATCGAACAGATGGATCGCGTCCTGAATATGCTCGCGCGTACGGAACGTAAGGCAAGATGGCTTCTCGCTACCCGCCAAGATGGCGTAGAGCATGCTCATATCGTGCTCGTAGTCCTGCGGCACATCCGTTGCCAGAACCGTATCACCAGTCATGTGGATGTTGTCGAGCCGGTCAACCAATCGGGTAAAGTCGTAAATGTCCTTGAGCGTTGACGGCCGGTAACTGCGAGTCTCCGCGTCGAAAGTTGTAACGGCAGTCCCGGAGTTTGCGTAATACACCTTGTCCTTGGTGCAGTGCATATCGTCCTTACCGGCCCGAGATCCGCGCGCATGGACATAAAACTCGCTGGCCGCCCTGGCCAGAAGGTCTTCCATCAACGCGCGAGGGAAGCACAGCCTACCATGCTCGTTCACCACCGCCCCTTTAGGCAGCACGAGATCAAGAACTTCCTGCGTTGGATCGCCGACACCCGTACGCTCCAGAATGCCGAGGGCGGCTTCATGAATGCGCGACATGTCAGCGTCTGAAAGGGGCTTGTAGCGCCCACCCGAAATGCCCGGCCAGATCGCTTGCGAAGCGACGTTGCTGGTTCGCACGGCGGCTCGTGCTTCACGTCCACCCGCGCGCCGTCTTGATCTGCGCTTCGTTAACTCTGTCATGGTATTTCTCCGAATTCTGAGCGTGTCAGATCATGCTGAAGTAATTGCGATAGAAGCCTGGAATGCTCCATTCCATCTCGGACAGCGGTCCTGGCACGAAGTGGTGGGAGTTCACGCCTTCCTGATTGTGCCGTATGATCCGCTCATCATCGAGCGAAGTGACATGCCAGAGCCATGTCAACGCGTCCTTATCGTAATCACGACCCTCTTGAGCGTCGCCGCGCACATACCAGACGATCTGAATATCCGTTTCCTGCAGGGCGCGCGGGACGAACCGGTAGCCAACAACGTGATCTGCATAAACAAGGAAATAGTTCAGTGTCCCGATCCCCAGATCGGTGGCACCGCCATCGTGACCTTTCAGTTCACCCAAAGGCGGCGCCAGCGGCGCTCCATCTTTGCTGCCGGTCACATAGCCGGGAAACAGCGGATAGCGGCGCCAATAGACATCTGCACCCGGCGCGAGCGCGTTTTCTCCGGTCAGGTCTAGCTCCTCCAAGGGAACTCCGACTTCTCCCATCCGCTCATGAAGAGCCCCGCCGAACTCCAGAACCTGAGCAGGATCCTTCAACGAATGACTGCGCGAATAGTCCTGATGAGACGGGGCGCAGTGATAGCATTCCAGGTAATTCTCCAACGCCAGTTTCCAATTTGCTGGAACCGGGTATGAGGCTTCATGAGCGACCTTCAGGTTTTCAAAGTCGAACGGTTTTGACAGTGGGGCCAACCGCTCCAACGCAGCATCTAACGGCGGGGCGTCTTCAGCTACGCAGACAAATATCAGGCCCTGGAATATCTTCACCTGAACCGGGAATAATCCGTATTGGCCCGGGTCGAAATCCGACCCCATTGATCGTCCGTTTCGTAGCTTGCCGTTCAGGTCAAAAGTCCACGCATGATAGGGGCAGATGAAATTGCGTGCCTTGCCTTTCCGTTCAATGCAAACCCGCGATCCCCGGTGGCGGCAAACGTTCAGATGCGCGCGCACCTCCCCCTCGCGATCCCGAACGACAATGATGGACTCGGGCCCATAGTCGAACAGGAAATAGTCGCCCGGTTCAGCGACCTGACTAACATGACCGACCCAGATCCAGTTACGATTCCAGAACGTACTGATATCGTTCTCGTATACTGCCTGAGACGTATAGAAGTGACGTGGCAAGGCGAAGCCTTCCCGCTGCGCGTCCATCAAGTCGCGCATTACTTGCAAGTCGTCTTTTGGCATGGCGCACCTCACACAGGTTCAAGGGAAACGAGTTCCCGGCGGAAAAATTCGCGGTCGATGTCGTCTGCGTTACGTTCGAAATTTCGGGCAGCCATGTGACCCGAATATACAGCATCCGCGATCAAGCCAGGGTTGGCGGCATCTCCGATTAATTCCAACGTATTCAGCAAACCCGCATTCGTACCGCAAAGCTCGTCGTAAAGGGTGGTCTCTCGCATTCGCTGCGTCACCAGCACGACGGAGCTGCATTCAATGGAATTCTCTCGTCCCGTGTAGACGCACTGCAATGTCACCTGACCCGGCGCGACATTGGCCAAGGTCTGGGACAGGTTCAGGTGAACGCCTTTTTCCAACAGACTTCGTTGCACTTTAGTCTGCTCCAACGTCAATTCGGTAAACGGCGAAACTAGTGAGGCCGGTGTTACAAAGAAAAGCTCTCGCCCAGCTTGAGCCAAATGATCGGCCAAGACTCCACCGAGATAGGCTTGATCATCATCGTAGACCACAACCGGGCCGTCCTCCGGCACGACCCCGGTCATAATGTCATCTGGAGTAAAAACCCGAGAACCTAAACCGATTGATACACCGTGAAATGCAGATTTCCCGCGCCCGTCTCGTCGCCATTTTGCGCCAGTTGAAACAAAAACGTTCGGAATACCCAGCTCGACGACTTCACTGGCTGACAAAGGGCTGTCGGTGAACAGCTGAACGTTTCCGCGTTGTTGCAGGTCGTAGATTCTGTGATCTGTCACGCGCTTCCAAGCGGACAGCCCGGTCAGGCCAGCTTCCTGCAGCACACGGCCGCCAAGCTCTTGCTTTGCCTCAGCCAGAGTTACCTCGTAGCCTCGCCGCGCCAATTGCATGGCGCATTCAAGTCCGGCTGGTCCGCTGCCGACAACAAGAGCAGCTTCTTCTTTCACCCGACGCTCAATGATCTCAGGATGCCATTTCCTCCGCCACTCTTCGCCCATAGTAGGGTTTTGAGTACAGCGTATGGGGACGCCGAGAGAGTCAGATGAAACACAGATGTTACAACCAATGCATTCGCGGATTTCTTCGATGCGACCTTCCTTGATCTTGTTGGGCAGAAACGGATCAGCGATGGACGGTCGCGCCGCGCCGATAAAATCAAGGACGCCCTTCTTGACCAGTGACGCCATCAAGTCCGGAGACGTAAGACGCCCGACGCCCACAACAGGCTTGGAGGTCACCTGTTTCACGAACTCGATATATGAGGTCTGAAAGCCGTCGCGGGGCTCGAACCGGGTCGTCGCGGAATCGTTGCTCCAATCCGCCACGTTAACATCCCAAAGGTCTGGAAGCTCGGCCAACATTTCGACTACAGCACGGCCTTCTTCCTGCGCTTGCATCCCCTCTGACCCGAGCATTTCATCAACCGCAAACCGAAGGGCAATGGCGCAATCATCTCCAACCTCTTCCTTGGTTTCTTCCAGAATCTCCCGGGTCAGACGCACCCGGTTCTCCAACGAACCTCCATATTCATCCGTCCGATCATTGAACTGTGGCAGCAGAAAATGATGCGGCAGGGTCATGTGATGCCCGGCATAAACATACACAATATCGAATCCTGCTTCGCGCGAACGACGAGCCGCAGCGCGATGCCACTTGCGGAATTCGCGAATGTCCGCTTTGTCCATCGCCCTAGCCTGCTTGGGATAGGCGGTTTGCAAGGCTAGTTCTGACGGCGCCAACAAAGGTGCCCGGCTCAAATGGTTTTGCGCATGATGGCCATTGTGAGCCAATTCAATGGCCGCCAAGGAGCCCTTTCCATGCACCGCATCGGTCATAAGACGTAGCGCCGGGATATCCCGTTCATCCCAAAGTCGGTTTTCGGCAAAGGGGGACAGGTCGGAAGTCGGGTGAATTTCCGTCTCTTGATTAGAAACAACAGCCCAACCACCCTCGGCCTTCATTGCCCGCATGGCGGCTTCGGCCTGCGGTCGCAGGTGCCCCATGCCGTTGCAGTGGGGCACCTGATAGAACCGGTTTCGAGCCGTCACTGGCCCAATTTGAACCGGTTCGAAGAGTACAGAGTATCCTTCAGCGCCTGACATTGCCGCGCTTCCTCCAAGAAATTCGGAAATAGTTTGGTGGGAATGGAAGGGTTCCTACGTCCCCACCATTCCCGCTATGTTGTATAGGCGTCCTTAGAAGCCAGCTTTGATGCGCTCGAACTCCTTCAACATCTTGGCTTCCAGCTCAGGGTTTACCGCGTCAAAAAACAGGCTGCCTTCAAAGAAGCTGTCCACATCCGAGAACCCGTAGGTTTCGATCAGTTCCGGGTCAGCTTGGGCAAACGCGTCCTCGTTGGCGTGGGCGTATCCCCAGCTTTCGATAATGTATTTACCGCTTGCGGCAGAGCTAAGCGCGTTCAGCATGTCATAGACTTGCTCATCCGACTGCTTGGCAGATTTCAGATGCACATAACCGCAGACCCAAGTTGCGATGCCTTTGTCCACATCACGCATCATGACCGCTGGGGTTTCGTTCCAGATCAGGTTCAGTTCCGATTGGTTCCATCCCCAACCCAGCGTGACCTCCCCGCTGGCAATTGCCTGATCCAGTTGGCCGGCGTCAGACCAATAAAAGCGCACATTCGGATGAATCGCCCGCAGATAGTCCCCTGCTTTTTGAAACTCCTCGTCACTCATATCGGTATAGCTGGAAGCGCCAGTTGCTAATGCCGCCATTGCAAAGGCACTGGAAGCGGCGTCCGGAATGGCGACTTTGCCCTGATAGGCGGGATCGGCAAGCAATTGCAGCGAAACATCGTCAGCCGAAATCATATCGGTTCGATAGATAAGGCCGGTGTTGCCCCATTCGAAAGGCACCATGTAGGTCTGCCCGTCGATGGTGATGCCGTCGACCTCTTTGATCTTGGGCATCAGTTTGTCCCAATTCTCCAGCTTACTGGTGTCGATTGGCTTGATCATGTCTGCCGCTACCCATTTTCTCAGGGCGTCTGTGCAGGGGTGTGCCAAATCGGCTTCAAACCCAGACTGAAGCTTGGTGAACGCTTCTTCCACGCTGCCAAAATAGGTGTAGCTGGGCGCGCCGCCGTACTTTTCGACATAGTCGCCGTAGAATCCCTGATCCTCATATCCGGACCAGTCAAACACGGTCAGATCAGCGGCATTGGCGAGAGCTTGACTGGCCGTAAAGGTGGCAACCAATGCTGCCGTAAGTGATGCTATTTTACTCATTTCTCTCCTCCCAAAGATTCACGTTTACCCAAGTCGATCACCGAGGCGCTTTGAACGCCCAGCCAGACGGTATCGCCCCTGCTGTGATCGACTGTGTGAAAGTAGTTCGGTACGGCAACGGCTATGCTGTCCTTCAAACCATCGACCCGCACATAATAGTGGACGCTTTCACCATAGAAGGCGACGTCCGACACCTCGCCCTGAACAATAGCATCGTAACCATCCGGTTTTTCGGCGCTGATCTCCAATTGCTCAGGCCGGACGCCGACCAGAAGCTCTTTAGCGTGCACCTGAACGTTGGGGTTCACCCCGATTGTCATCTGCCCAAATCCTTGAACATTAACCTCCAGCGATTCAGAGTTCTCAGCTTTCACCTCGGCATCCAGAAAGTTCATTCCGCCGATGAAAGAGGCCACTTCACGGTTGCAAGGCTGGGAATAAAGGACCTCGGGCTTGTCGACCTGCTTGAGCTGCCCCGCAAACATGACACCGATCCGGTCGGACATGGTCATCGCCTCGTACTGGTCATGCGTGACCATGACGAAAGTAATTCCAAGCTTTTGCTGCAGACGGCGCATTTCCAATTGCATCGCTTCCCGCAGGTTCTTGTCCAACGCGGATAAAGGCTCATCCAGTAATAACACCTTGGGCCGCATGACGAGTGCCCGGGCGAGCGCCACTCGTTGCCGCTGACCGCCCGACAATTCATTGGCCTTGCGGTCCTGCAAACCGCCAAGTTCAACCATCTCAAGCGCCTCGGCAACGCGTTCCTTGATTTCGTTTCGCGAGAGCTTTGTCTTGCGTAATCCGAAGCCAACATTGTCGCCGACATTCAGGTGCGGAAAGATCGCATAGCTTTGGAACACCATATTAGTGGGACGCTTGTTGGCAGGCACCTCTCCCATCGTTCGACCATCGATCCGGATCTCACCTTCTTCGTGATCTTGAAAACCCGCGATGATGCGCAAGGCTGTTGTTTTTCCGCAGCCCGAAGGGCCGAGCAGCGAAAAGAACTCTCCCTCTTTCAAGGTCAGGTTCAGATCGGACACAGCCACAAAGGAACCAAAGCGTTTTTCGACGCCCTTGATCTCGATGATGTTCTGTTCGCTCATCTTACTTGTTTCCTTTGGCTTCAATCGGAGGATTGGATGGAACGGCGGCGGAAGTATTCGGCAATCAACAACAGCAGAACGGAAGACAGCAAAAGCAGCGATCCCAGCGCCAACGTGTTGGGCAGCTTTGCCGGAAAGCGAATCTGGCTCCAGATATAGACCGGCAATGTCGGGCTGTTCCCAGATAAGAAAAAGGCCAGGACGAACTCGTCAAATGACACGGTAAACGTGACCAAAAGGCTGGCGATGATGCCCGGTGCGACGATTGGCAGAGTGACGCGCCGAAACGTTCCCACGACGCTTTCACCAAGATCGAATGCAGCCTCCTCCAAGGATTGGTCGAAATCGTCAAATGCAGACTTCATGATCGATACGGAAAAGGGCAACGCCACGAACACATGCCCGAGGATCACGGTGGTCAGCGATGGTTTCAAGCCGATGCTGATGAACAGAACCAACATCGAACTGGCCACGATGATGCCGGGAATGACCAGTGGAAGCATGACCAGTCCCTCAGACAACTCACGCCCCGCGAAACGATACCGAACATAGGCGCGAGCTGCGAAGAGGCCCAGAGATGTTGCCATCAGGGCAGTCACGCTGCCGACGATCAGAGAATTCACCATAGCCTGTAGCAGCGTGTCCTGCTGACCCAACTGCGCGTACCATTTCAGCGTAAAACCCTTCAGAGGGAAAGCCACGATGGTTCCGTCATTGAACGAAAACAGCGGCAAGAGCAGAACTGGCAGATACAGAAACACCAGATAGGCGATCGCGTAAACAGCCAACCATGGGATACGAATGACCTTGGTCATCTGATCCTCCGGCCCAATGCGGTGACGGCCACCACGAACACGATTGCAACGCAGCCAACCGAAAGCATGGCAAGCAGAGAGAGGGTTGCACCCAACGGCCAGTTGTTGGCGGCGCCAAACTGCACCTGGATCAAGTTCGCTACCATTTTGCCCTGCGAACCTCCGACCAAGGCTGGAGTGACGTAATCACCCACCGTGGGAATGAAAATGATCAGGCAGGCCGCGATGATACCCGGAACTGTGAGGGGCAGAGTCACGCGGACAAACCTTTCGAGTTTGCTGCAACCTAGATCCGTTGCAGCCTCCAACAGGCTGCGATCGATCTTTTGCAGCGACACATAAATCGGCAGGATCGCAAATGGCGCCCAAGCGTGGGCGAGAGTCAGGACGACGGCGAACTCGTTGTAGAGCAGGAATGTCAGTGGCTCTTGTATCAAACCAAGTGAAATCAGCGCTGAGTTCAGCACTCCGTTGAAGCCAAGAATTAGCTTCCAGCTGAACACGCGCAGAAGGTAGCTGCTCCAAAAGGGAATAGTGATCAGCAACAGCCAGAGGGTCTTCTTCTGTGTCCGAAACGCGATGAAGTAGGCAATCGGATAGGCCAGACAAACCGTTGCCAATGTCACCGCACCCGCAATCGCAACCGAGCGGATCATAAGATGC
Source organism: Ruegeria sp. G2 (assembly GCF_056533505.1). NCBI lineage: Bacteria > Pseudomonadati > Pseudomonadota > Alphaproteobacteria > Rhodobacterales > Roseobacteraceae > Ruegeria > Ruegeria sp. G2. The sequence goes on from NZ_JBQFON010000007.1 coordinate 140,220, forward strand.
CGAACCAGCGGGTCGGTGAACGCCTCTTGGTAATTCGCCCACGTCAGTGTGCGGTCAATCTCGACATAGGTCTGGGTCCAAAAGCTGTAGGCGACAAGAATGCAAAGCGGAACAGCCACAAGCAGGCCGACATAAAGCGTCGCAGGCGCGCTCAGTGCCAGGCCCTTGCCCGTTTCACTTCTTAGTACTCCGGCCATGCTTCCCTTCTGAACTTCGTTTTCGGTGGCGCGACATGTCGATAACAAAATGGACAATCGTCCATTTAAATCTGGAATTTTTGGACTAGTTGTGTCAACTAATAATTTCGCCACCGGGGCTGGCCAATTTCACACCGGCCACTAAAGGACACCGCAAGAGACTGAAAACAAACAGAGACGCCTGATCAAATGACTGGAAGACGACAAGAAATACGCGAACGAAATCGCCTTTCCCTGATCGAGGCAGTACTCGACTCGGTCGCAGAGAAAGGGATTTCCGAGACCTCAGTCAGCGAAATCATTCAACGCGCCGAGCTATCCCGTGGCATGATTCACCTTCATTTTGGTGGCAAGGATAACTTGGTTGACGAAGCCGCCCGCCACTCTTCCGAACAATACTACAATGGCATTTATGACTTGTTGGAAACGACCGGGCAAACCGGGCAGGAGCATATCGAGATGATTGTTCGGGGCGACTTGAGTGAGACCATTCTCAATAAGAAAAACGTTTCCATTTGGTACGCGTTTCGTGGCGAGGCCCGAAACAGAGCAGCAATCGCTGCGTTTTCAGATACCCGCGATGCCAAGCTTCGTAATCTGGTTTTCAACGCTTTCGCTCGAATTGCGAAAGAAGCTGGAACCGAACACCCTAATCAAGTTGCTAGGGATGCCACGCACGGCACACTCGCAATGCTGGAAGGCATGTGGACCGATTACCTACTCCACCCGGATTCATTTGATCGCGACGAAGCAATGAGAATTGTTTTTCGATTTCTGCGCGCAATGTTCCCGATGCATTTTGACCTAAACGGCGCTTTGTTGTTTGAGTAGAGCTTGCGACAGGTTTCCTATCTGACTGCTTTAGAAGTGGACAATCCTCATCTTTCAGTCAACATGATTGAAGCACAGTACGGACGCAAAAAGTTCAATTGAACCACCTGCTATCCGCAACCCAAAGCTGACGAATGTGCCATAGCAATCCGCGAACATCGCAGTAGCGGTTTTATGTGAAGCTATCTCCGGTTGAGTGATGGCCGTTCATTGGAACGAGTGCGAAAGGCTGCCTCGCGGACAAAGCGTGCATTCGCTGCGGCTGCGCCAACGGCGGCTTTCGGTCCTTCGACGAAACCGTCGATGTTGTCACAAGCAACTGAATTTCGCCTAGCGTCCGGATAAGTCTGCGCTACCGTCCGGCAGATCATGCGCACCGATACAGAGCCGGTGATCCCCCAGAACCTCGATGACGCGACACTCTCCGGCGTGGCCTGGATCGTCCGCACTGGCCATCCGCACCAGTTCTTCCCGAAGCTGCGCGAGAATGGTCATGCGCCGGTCCACCGCCGCGAGCTGCTTGCGTGCGATCTCATGGGCAGGTGCGCAATCCTCTGACGGGGCTTCTGCCAAGGCCATCAGATCGGCGATGTCATCGAGCCCGAAGCCCAGTTCCCGCGCGTGACGGAGGAAAGCGAGGCGTTCGAACGCCGCTGCATCATAGCGCCTCTGCCCGCCTGTCGTCCGCGCCGGTGCCGGTATCAGGCCCCGGCTTTCGTAGTAGCGGATCGTCGTCACCTTCACACCCGTCCGGCGCGACATCTGCCCGATGGAATATTCTTTCATGTCGCCTCTTGAACCTCCAGTCGCTGTAGATCGTATCTACACTGAAGTGATACGAATCGAAAGGAGCTACTATGGGGCACGGCCATCATCATCACGTCGATCCGGAAGCGGGCGACCGCCGGGTCTTCGCCGCCATCGCAGTCAATATGGGCCTGACGGTTGCTCAGATCGTCGGCGGCATCGTTTCCGGTTCGCTGGCGCTGATCGCCGATGCGCTGCACAACTTTTCCGATGCAATCTCGCTCATCATCGCTTTCGCCGCCCGGAAAATCGCGCGGCGACCTCGCGATGCCGACATGACGTTCGGCTACGGTCGGGTCGAGGTCGTGGCCGCGCTCATCAACTACACCACGCTGATCGTGATCGGCCTCTACCTGCTCTACGAAGCCGCAATGCGCTTTGCCGATCCGCAGCCGGTCGAGGGCTGGCTGATCGTCATCATCGCCGGAATTGCGCTTATCGTGGACGCCGTGACGGCTGCGCTGACCTACGCCATGTCCAAATCCAGTGTGAACATCCGCGCGGCGTTCCTGCACAACGTCGCCGACGCGCTCGGCTCCGTCGCGGTGATTGTCGCTGGCACGCTGATCCTGCTTTACGACTGGCGGCTGATCGACCCGCTCGTGACGGTGCTGATCGCAGGCTACATACTTTGGCAGTCGTTCCGGGAAATTGGCCCGGTGATCCGTATCCTGATGCTCGGCTCACCACCGGAAATCGAGACGCAAGCGGTGCTGGAGACCGTGCGCGGAACCGACGGGGTGACCGGCATCCACCACGCGCATTTCTGGCAGATGGACGAACACCGAGCGGCCCTCGACGCACATATCGTAATAACCGAGGGCCGTTGGTCCGACGCAGACGCGGTGAAGGAGCGGATCAAAACAGCGCTGGCAGACCGCTTCGACATCGAGCACACAACGCTGGAGCTGGAATGCGCGCGCCACGCCTGCGACGACCCGTCCGAGTTCGGCGGGCGCGGGCATGGCGAGGAGCGGCACGGATGACCGACTTTGCTTCCGTCGCGCTGACCGTCGCGCTTGTCTGTGAAACAGTTCTTATTGCGATGCTGCTTTGGTCGATCCTTGTCCCATCCCGCCGTCTCTGGCCCCCGCAACGGGTGAACTGGCTCAGCCAACTCATGGTCTGGCTCCCGACCCTCGCGGTCTTCAGTAGCGCGATCCTTGTGGGCTCCGCCGGATGGAATGCTCTGGATTGGCCGCTCTGGCTTCGTTGGAGCGTAGGCCTGCCGCTGATCATGGCGGGCAATGCCGTGGTCTGGCCTGCTGCCTTGGGCATCGGCCTCGACGCGACCAGCGGCGCGGAAGCCGAGCTGAAAACCGATGGTTTCTATCGTTGGTCGCGCAACCCGCAATACGTGGCAGACATGGGCATCCTGGTCGGATGGGCAATCCTGTCCGCCAATCCCGCTGCGTTGATCATCGCGACGGGCGGTGTGGTCGCCTTTGCTCTCGCCCCTTTTGCCGAAGAGCCATGGCTGGAAGAGATCTATGGCGCGCCCTACCGCACGTATCGGAAACGGACGCCGCGGTTTTTCGGGTTTCCAAGCCGACAGAACGCTGACTACTCTGTGTAGCGTTCGCAGTCGCCGAGCCCGGTCGCGGTTGAGGCAAGGAGCCGATCCGCGGCACGGATCAGCTCGGCAACCCGCCTGTCCGCCAGGCGATACCGGACAAATCGACCTTCGCTGCGGCGGCTGACCAGCCCGCAATGCAGAAGGCAGCGCAGATGGTTCGAGACATTGGGTTGCCCCAACCCAGTATGAGCGACAATCTCCTGAACGCTGCGTTCGCCCGCCACCAGCGCATCGAGGATCGCCAGACGGCTGGGATCGCCGAGGCCCCGAAAGAGCTTTGCCCGCAGTTCTAGGGCGTCGGGTGCCAAAAGATCGTCTTGAACGTCTTGCGTCGTCATATCATTATCCACTGATACGTTAGCGGCGGCACTTTTGCCCGCCACTTTGAAGAGGATCGCACATGAACCAGGCCGAGAACAGCACGTTGCCGACGGCCTCCACGCCGATCCGAATGCGGGTGCAGGGCATGGACTGCGCCAAGGACGCGGCCGAGATCGAGCGCGCGGCCCGGTCTGCGGGCGTGGCCGAAGGCGATGTGAAGGTGTCTGCCGCAACCCACGTCATGACATTACGGATCGCGGAGGGTGACTTGTCGAAGGTGCGGCCCGCGCTCGATGCGACCGGCTACGGCTTTGAGAAGATCGAGGACGGCGATACATCCTCCGATCCGGCCTACAAGGACCCGAGTTATCGCCGCGCCCTCTGGATCGTGGTCCTGCTCAATCTCGGCTACGGCGTGGTCGAGATGTTCGGCGGGTTCCTGTCCGGGTCGCAGGCTTTGAAGGCGGACGCGCTCGATTTCCTCGGCGACGGCGCGATCACGTTTCTGGGCCTGCTCGCCATCGGTTGGAGCCTGACATGGCGTGCGCGGTCAGCGATGATCCAGGGCGTGTTTCTGGGGCTTCTGGGCCTCGGCGTCGTCGGCAGCACGCTCTGGCGTGTCCTCAACCAAACGACACCCGAAGCCGGGTTGATGGGAGCCTTCGCGGTGGGTGCGCTGATCGTGAACGTCCTCGCGGTCCTGCCGCTGCTGAAGCACCGCAAGGGCGATGCCAACATGCGGGCCGTCTGGCTGTTTTCGCGCAACGACGCCATCGGCAACCTTGCCGTGGTCATCGCGGCCGGGCTGGTCGCATGGCTTGGCAGCGCCTGGCCCGACCTGATCGTCGCGTTCGCCATCGCAGGGCTGTTCCTGCATTCGTCGTGGATGATCATCCGCGACGCGCGGAATGATCTGAATGACGAGTAGGGGGCGCTTGCGTTAAAGAAGTGACCCCAAGTCCGATCCGACACTTGGATAGGCCGCCGTCATCGACTGAAGCTGCTTGGCCGTCAGGCCCAGCTTGATCGCCAACCCGAAGAAATTGATCAGCTCGCCGTATTCCGGGCCGAACAGGTGCGCGCCGAGAATCTTGCCATTCGACCTATCGACGAGGATCTTCGCGGCGGCGGAGGTTTCGCCGATCCGATAGTTCGAATACCAACCGCCAGTGTCGGTGAACCGGACATCTATGTCATGCCCGGCGTCCCTTGCCTCGTCTTCCAACATGCCGACACGCGCCACTTCCGGAACGGTGAAGACGGCCGTCGGAATACCGGCATAATCCGGTGCGGTTTGCGCGTCTTTGAGCATGTTGGAGGCCGCGACCTTCCCTTCGATCACTGCGACCGGCGTCAGCGGCATGCCATCGGTGTCGGCGGAATCTCCTGCGGCATAGACCGCGCTGTTTGTCGTGCTTTGCAGATGGGGGGCTACAACGATGCCCTTGTCACTGTAGTCAACACCAGCCGCCTCAAGATTCAGGTCGGCCAGGGCTGCAATCCGGCCCGCGCCATGCACGACCAAATCGGTTTCGATTGTCCGGGTCTGATCGCCCGACGCAACCTCGACAGTGAATGCTCCACTGGTTTCCGCGACCGAGACGATTTCGGTCTCGCGCATCAGGTCCACGCCGATACCGGCGCCGCGCTCGATCAGCATTTCGACCAGATCGGGATCGAAGCCGCGTAAGGGCCGGGCGCCACGATCCACGATGATCGGGTTGGCTCCGGCCCGTGCGGCGATATGCGCAAACTCGAAGGACACGAAGCCGCCGCCGATAAAAAGAACCCGTTTGGGAAGGGCCTCCAGGTTGAGGAAATTCGTGCTGTCGATCACGAGATCGGCCCCTGTGAAGCTCAGCGGCCTGGGCATGGCACCGGCGGCCACGAGGAACCGTTCCGACTGATATGCCGTTCCATCGACCTCCAGCGTGTTGTCTCCCGTGAAGCGGGCAGCTCCATGCAGGGTTTCGACGCCGTTGCCCGACAGGCCCTTTTCCATCTTGTCCGGCACGGGATCGGTGAAGCCACGCTTGTGTGCCATCAGATCGGCCCAGTTGATCGACAGATCACCGGGATCGATCCCCTTGCCCTGCATGAGCCGTGCCGCGTCCATGATTTCCGCACCGCGCCGCAGGATTTTCTTTGGATCGCAGCCGCGCAATGCGCAGGTGCCGCCGTAGGGCAGCGCATCGACAATGGCCACACGCCATCCTGCTGCGCCACACTTGTTCGCCGCGGCCACGCCTGCCATGCCAGCCCCGATGACGATCAGGTCGCAGTCTTCGCTCATTATCCGGTCCTTGTCTTGGGTCTATCCGGCGCAGCAGCTCAACTTTGCCACGTCCATATCGAAGGTTTGCGCCGCCAGCTTCAGCCCTTCTACCGTGGTCAGATACGGGAAGACCGTCTCGCCAAGTGCCTTGGTGGTCATGCCAAACTTCAGGGCCATAACGAGGGTCTGGATCGTATCGGACCCCTCGGGCGCGACGATCTGGCCGCCAAGCAGCCGGTCGGACTTTCTGTCCGCCACCAGCTTAATCAATCCGCGCGTGTCGCGTGCGGCCAGTGCGCGCGGCACCTGATCGAGCGGTACGATGGACGTCTTGACGTCGAGGCCCGCGTCCCGCGCCTGGGCTTCACCGAGACCGACGCCCGCGACCTGCGGGTCGGAAAACACCACCCAGGGCATCACGGCGTTGTCGTAGCGATGGTCTTCGCCGAGAACCGCATTTTTGGCCGCGAGCTTTGCACCATAGGCCGCCATATAGACGAACTGGTCGCGGTCGGTCACATCGCCTGCGGCATAGATGCCACGCACCGATGTCTGCATGTCCTCGCCGACGACGATGGACCCACGCGCGTCGGTTTCCACGCCGATTGCGTCCACGCCCATATCTTCGGTATTGGCCCGCCTGCCAGCGGTCGAAACGAGCTGATCCGCCGTCACTTCGACAGGCTTTCCGTCCTGGATCACGCGCAGTGTCACGCCCGCGTCGTCGCGGCGCACAGTGTCGTAGCTTAACCCGGTCAGAAGGGAGATGCCTTCGGCCTCGAACGCCGCCGCCAATGCCTCCGAGACCTCCGGTTCCGCGCCGGGCAACAGATGCGAACGGGCGACAAGCGTGACCTTCACGCCCATGCGGCTCATCATCTGGGCCAGTTCCGCGCCGATGTAACCCGCGCCGATGAAGATCAGGCTTTTCGGCAGTACTTCGAGTTCCAGAAGACTGGTGCTGTCGAGCGCGCCGATGTCCTCGATGCCGTCGATGGTCGGCAGGACGGGACGCCCGCCCGTGGCGATGATGGTCCTCGGTGCTTTCAGGGTTCGCTCACCGACTGTCACGCCACCTTCGATCAGCCGCGCGGGACCGGCGTCGATGTAATCGACACCCTCATATTCCGGCAGAAGGTCCGCGTATTTCTTCTGGCGCAGGGTCGCGACCAGATCGTCTTTGGACTGAACGAGCGTCTGCCAATCATCCACTTGTGCCCGTCCCGACAGGCCGGGGAACCGCTTGGCAGCCCCCGCACCGTGCACGGCCTCTGCCGCGCGGATCATCGTTTTGGAGGGCACACATCCCACGTTGACGCAAGTTCCGCCGATGGTGCCGTGTCCCACGAGGGCGACGCGCTTTCCGGCATCCGCGCCGGTAATTGCGGCGGAGAACCCCGCCGATCCGGCCCCAAGAACGATCAGGTCATAGCCGCCCTGTTCATCGTCGTTTTTGTTCAGGTCTTTCATCTCAGCGCGCCTCACCATACTCGGGGTCTTTTGGTCTGGCGGCGAACAGATATATGACCGCGCCGATGGCGATCAGCGGTGTGAGCATGCCGAGAAGACCGAAGAACATACCGGTGGCGGTGCAACATCCCATCATCATGAGAGCGTTCCTTTCTTTTGCGCACGGTTCACGAGAACCGCGTAGAGTGCCGTGGCGGCGAAAACGCCGATTGTGATCCGTATCGCGAACCTGAACTCGAGGAGAATGATCAGGATCGACAGAGCTGCCGCGAGGCCGGTGGCCCAGAGTTTCGGGGCCGGTCCCGGTTTGCCAGCGCGCAGCCAAAGGGCCTGTGCCACCACGGCGAGGCTGAAAAACAACAGCGGGAACAGGGCGTAATCGAGCCAGCCCGTGAGGGCCGACAATCCGACGCCAGCGACGATGACGACCAGAAGCGGTGTAAAGCAGCAGAGCGCGGCGAAGAGCGCACCGCCAAGCCCCCATTTCAGCAGACGGTCGGAATTTTCAGGTGTGTCAGTCAAGGAGCCGTCTTTCTCTGTGATGGGTCGGGGCCGGAGGCGCGTTTCATTTGCGAACGACGCAGTGCACGGACGATCAGGTAGGTCAGACCCGCCAAAACCAGCACGGCAATGCCACTCATTCCAGAGAGCCAAGCCCCAACGCCGCCGAACAACGCTGCAAGCACGGCAGTTCCGCCGCCGCAGCAGACGACCACGACCGGAGCTGCTATTCCGAAGGCCAGCAGGCCACCCATCAGATTGTCACGCATTGCAGGCGGCTCAGGAGGCTGTGTCGGGCAGCACCTGCGCCGGATAGCCATTGGCCGTCACCGCGCCGATGATGCTTTCGATGGAAGTTTCGGCGTCATCGTAGGTCACGCTGTAAACACCCTGCCCGTATTCGGGGCCGTCCTGGAATGCAACGATCTCGACCGATGGCACACCACGCATCGAACTGGCAACAATGAACGAACAGGACGGGCATGTCAGTTCGCTGACGGCAATCTCGACCTGGCGCTCTTCGGCGAGGGCCGGAGTCGAGAGTGCGGCGATGGTCAGGGCGGGTAGCAGGAGGTGCTTCATGGTCGTTGTCCTCGTTCAGAATTTCAGGATGAAGGGGGTGATGTAGGGAAAGATCATGGCGACAGCGACAATCGCGGAAGCGGCCCAGAGGGTCGCCCGCATGATGCGGCGGTCGATGGGGCGGGCGCAGGTGCCATCGGCACAGGACTCGGCATCTACAGGCTTGTAAGCCTTGTAGAAGCCGTATCCCAAAAACGCGGCGCTCAGCGCGAAGGTGTACCACTTGTAGGCATAGAGGGCCCCGAGCTGCGCGATGAACACGCCCGTCACGCCAAAGCTGACCAGAACAAGCGGCAGAATGCAGCACGAGGTCATCGCCAGCGCACCGAGGACGCCGAGGCCGGTCACGCCCCATCCCTTGGTGGTTTCGTCGCCAATTTTCTGCGACCGAGATTGCGGAAGTTCCGCCAAATTTTGTTCCATCGAATCTTCCTTGAACAGTTATTTCCACCGTTCTAGGGTCTGTAGTTGATACAGGCTCAAGGGGTTTTTTTGCGAAATGAGTAACACAAGCGTGAGATCAATTCGGCGGGGTGATTTGGCACGAGCAACGGGCTGCAATCTTGAAACCATCCGCTATTACGAAAAGATCGGCATCATGCCGGACCCGCCGCGCAGCACGAAAGGCTATCGCAGCTACGATAACGCCCATGTCAGACGGCTGAAATTCGTCATGCGGTCCCGAGATCTCGGTTTTTCTCTCGAAGAGGTTCGCGGGCTGCTCGGGCTGGTCGATGAGCAATCCCGGACCTGCGCCGAGGTTCAGATCATCGCGGAAGATCATCTGACTGACGTTCGAGCCAAGATCGCGGACCTGCAGCGCATCGAGCATGTCTTGTCGGACACAGTTGCGCGATGCACCGGCGATGCTGTCCCAGAATGTGCGGTGATCGACGCGTTACTTGATGCGTGAGCAGATCAGCATTTGATTTGCGACCGCTGCGGCCCGAAAATGAAGCTGCCATTGGCCGCAACGCAGAAAATCGGAAAGATGGGCTCTTTCGAGACATTCGCGGCGTCCCGGCTAAATGTCAGGTTTTGAGTTCTCAGAGGGAAGGCCTCAGCTAAAAGCCATTGGACATTGCTGAACGGTTGTTACGTGAACAACTTTCTGGTTGCTTCGTCACCCATCTGGGTCCTCATCACTCCAGCGTCCAATTTCGTAAAAACTAGGCGACGCGATTGTGACTGCCGCTACTGCGAGTGACTTGATTGGTTTCATAGTCTTTCTCCTTTCTCGGATCAGCGGGGTTCATCTGATCGTGAGTACTTGCCCTTCAAGGCAGGAGACATCGAACGACGGGATTTCAGAAGAAAATATAGTTTCAATTGAACGTGTTCAAAGGATCAAACCATATCCCGAGCCTAAATTAAGCCAAGTTTTGCGTTTCATTCTTCAACCCTGAAACAAATTTCGGGTATCAGCGCTAGACTGTTACCGCTTGCAACAACCTATCGCGTGTCACGTTTTCCCTGGTGCCGTTGATTAGGACTTCTCCGCGTCGCAACGCGATAAATCTGTCGGCAAGGTCATAGGCAAAGTCAAAGTATTGCTCCACTAGAATAATTGCCATTCCGCTCTTGGTTCTGAGGTGCCGGATGACTTCGCCTATCTGTTGGATGATGTTGGGCTGAATACCTTCGGTCGGCTCGTCCAACAGCAGTAGGCGTGGTCGCGTTATCAGTGCCCGCGCGATTGCCAATTGTTGTTGCTGACCGCCAGAAAGGTCACCTCCGCGCCGGCATTGCATTTGCTTAAGAACCGGAAACATATCAAAAATTTCACAAGGGATAAAATGTTCGCTGGCAGGCAGACAGGAGTACCCCGTTTCAAGATTTTCGCGAACTGTGAGCAAAGGAAATATCTCACGACCTTGTGGAACATAGGCCACACCTTTCCACGCCATTTGATGCGCAGGCAGGACACCCAAAGGTTCCCCGTCCAGCTCCAGATTGCCGCCCGAGCGCGGATGCGTCCCCGAGATTGCATTCATCAGGCTGGTTTTCCCGACACCATTGGTACCCATGACGCAAGTCACTTCACCTTGTCTGGCTTCCATTGAAATCCCATTGAGGATTTGAGAATGCCCATAGTGCAAAGTCAGATCGGTCAGTTTCAACATTGCTTAGCGCCCCAGATAAACGTCGATGACGTCCTGATTGGAAGTCACGTGATCAAGACTGCCTTCAGCCAAGACAGACCCTTCGTGCAAAACCGTGACCTTGCAATTCAGACGTCGGACAAACTCCATATCATGTTCCACCACGACCACGGCGCGGGTTCTGGCGGCCTGAACCAGCAAATTGGTCGTGTGTTCGCGCTCCTGCGGTGTCATACCAGCGGCAGGTTCGTCCACCAGCAAAAGCCGCGGCTCCTGAGCCAGAAGCATGCCGATTTCCAGCCACTGCTTTTGACCGTGGCTCAGTTCGCCAGCTTTGCGACTTAGGTGTTGGTGCAGACCGATCTCAACGCTCAGATCGTCAACTTTCCGCAAATCGTCTTTGGAGGGTCGATAGAAGAGAACGCGAAGCCAGCCGCGTTTGTTCTGAAGCGCCATAAGCAGATTTCCGTGTACGGTCTGGTCTTCGAAAACCGTCGGCTTCTGAAACTTCCGCCCGATGCCAGCCTGCGCGATTTTTGCTTCGGACATTCTCAGCAAAGATACGGATTTCTTGCCCCAGATGACGCGTCCATTATCGGGCCGAGTTTTTCCTGTGATGATATCCATGAATGTGGTCTTGCCTGCCCCGTTCGGGCCGATCACGGCGCGAAGCTCGGCCTCGCCGATCTGGAACGACAAGTTGTTGATAGCACGAAAACCGTCGAAAGTGACCGAAACGCCGCTAACCTCAAGCAAAGTGCTCATTCGATGGCCTCCTTCTCTCGCAGGGCTCCGACATCCGGTCCCAGATTTGCCCCGTGCCTGTCCGGGTGGCGGCGGTCGGTCCACAAGTCGAACAATCCTCCGACGCCCTGCGGGGCGAACAACGTAACCAACACGAAAGTTACGCCCAGTAGCACCTGCCACCAGTCGACCCATTTGATCGTGTAAAACCCAAGCGAAATATCCGGGGCCTGCCCGCCCGTGAACCACGTACTCAGAAGACTGACAAAAGCTGCGCCAATTACCGCGCCGTACAAGCGACCTCGTCCACCGATTGCGACCCAGACGGCCAAATAAATCGAGGCGATTGGGGCGATCTCCTCGGGGTTGATGATGCCCGCTTGCGGGTAATAAAGCGCGCCAGCAATGGCCGCGATACAAGCAGTCAGGGTGAAGACGGCCAGTTTGTAGACTTCGACCGAGTATCCAAGGAACCGCACCCGCACCTCGTTATCGCGGATGCCGCGAATGACCGAGCCGAATTTGCCCGACACGATCCACGCAGCGAGCAAATAACCTAACCCCAGTGCCAGTGACGAAGCCCAGAGGAACCAGATCGACACCACGTCCTGCGAGGCGGAGACACCGGGCAGGTTCTGCAGGCCGGACAAGCCGTTATTGCCACGTAATCCGCTGTCGTTCTGAAACAGATACAGAGCCAGTGCCAACGTCATCGCTTGTGTCAGGATCGATAGGTACACACCGGTGACACGGCTCCGGAAAGCCAACCATCCGAAGATCAGCGCCAGAAGACTGGGGACTAGAACAATCAGGATCAGTTGCAGTGTCAGGCTATGGGAAAACGCCCAGATCAACGGAAATTCCGACGACCCGACAACGCCAAAGATTTGTGTGCCGATGGCGTCCACCACCTCGGCTGAAGTCGGTGGAATTTCGGCCTGTGCCAGCGAGTCGACCACGATCAGGCGGGTGCGTTCGTACATCAACCACATGCCGATCATGTAGCCCCCCAGCCCGAAGAAGGCGAAGTGACCCAGCGACAAAATACCGGTGAAACCCCAGACCAGATCCATCGCCACTGCGATCAGGCAGAGGCACAGGGTCTTGCCCAGCGTTTTGACGAAGCTGGTCGAAATTACGCCGATCCCGAACCCTTCGGACAGGATCGTCACGCCCAGGGTAAACAGAGACAGGATCGCCAGAAAGACCAGCACCGAGGGGTTCTTGGCGACAAAGCTACGATCCATGGCTCAATCCCCCGCGGCGCGGCCTTTGAGGGCGATGATGCCCCGCGGCCGGAATTGGATGAAAATGATGATGAAGATGATCATGTAGGTTTGGGCCGCGAGAGTGTTCGACGGGTTCATCCACTCGATCCCTTTTTGCAGAAAGCCGATCATTCCGGCACCCGCCAGCGCACCCCAAATATTGCCGACGCCGCCGACAACCACGGTCATGAAGCTTTGAACGATATAGTCGCTGCCCAAATCCGAGGTGACCTTAGCGAACAGACCAATCGCAACCCCCGCAATCCCGGCAATGCCCGAACCAAGGCCAAAGGTAAGCATATTCACCCGCCCCGGATTGATCCCCATCGACCCCGCCATGCGTGGGTTCTGCGTCACTGCCCGCATCTCAAGACCCAGCCGGGTCCATTTCATGATGTAGAGGAATAGCCCCAGAAAGATCATCGCCAGCACAAAGATCGCGATGCGGATATAGCTGATCGCGACCACATCGTTCAGCACCCACGCCCCGTCCAGCCAGCCGGGCGCGGTCAGCGGGCGGGCCTGCGTTCCAAAGATGTTCTTGGCCAGTTGTTGCAGCGCAATCGAGATACCGAACGTCGCCAGCAGCGTCTCGAGAGGACGGGCATAAAGCCAGCGGATCACCAGCCGCTCCATCGCGACGCCCATGGCGAAGGTTACGGCAAAGGCCATCGGAATGGCGACGATGACCGACAGCGTATGGTTGGGAATGAACTGCTGCACCACGTAGCCGGTATATGCGCCCATCATGATGAACTCACCATGGGCCATGTTGATGACGCCCATCACGCCGAAGGTGATCGCCAGGCCGATGGCGGCGAGGAAATAGATCGACGCCAGAGAAATCGCGTCCAGCGTCAGGTCGAGGGTCTGGTTCAGGCCGACCTTCAACTCAATCTGCTCCAATGCATGCGCGGCGGCGGCGGTCACGTCGGGCGAAGGCTCCGCGTAGGTATCAAAGAACACATGCGCGGCAAGTGCTGCATCGATGTCGGCTTGCGTGATCAAGGCCGGGACGGCCCCGGCCTCAGCCAATGCTTCATACGCCTGCGCGCGGGTAGCGGCGGAGCTCAGTTGCGCAACCGGAACACCCCCCACGCGACCTCGGTCGATATTGGCGGCCAGAGCGGCGCGAATGTCGTCTGCCGAAACACGCGGTGCGGCCAGATCGCTTGCAACCAGCAGATCATAAGCCGCGTCGCGCGACAGGTCATCCGAGTCGGGTTGCAGCACGGCGGCGATATTCATGTCCGAGGGCAGCGTGGCAGCGGTCTGTCGGTTGGTCACTACCAAAGGGTTGAGGGCCGCGCGAACATCGACGCCCAGATCGTCGGACATCTCTTCAATCGCAGCCACGCGCGCGCCGGTATCGGTGTCATACCCAATGGTCAACAACCGTTCCAACCGCTGCTTCTGCGCCTTCAAATCCGCATCGGGTTCGTCGTCAATTGACGTGCGAAGTGGTTCCAACAATACCCCCTCGGGATCGCGTTGGATGGATTGCAACGCAGCCTGTCGCCGAGCGCGATCTGGATCGGTCAACTGGAACTGCACCAAAGCCGTTCCGATCATCGCGCGGATACCGCTGTTGGGTTTCAACTGCTTAAGCTCGGTTTTCTCGAACGTGCCGACGACTTCTCCGGTGTCGAAGTCGGTCAATTCATACGACCGCCCCTCACCTTTCTGGCCAGAAAAGAACAGACCGTCCGACTTGCGCATCCACATATTCTTGGCGGCCCACGTCTCAAGCATCACTTGCGCCTGAGGCAAGCCGCTCGATGCAATTGCATCGATCGCTGGTTTGATCGTCTTGCGCGCGCTTTTGGCGATGATCTCCTGATGTTCTTGCAGGATCGGTTGCAGACCGGCCTCTTGCGCGTTGGCGGTCAGGCAGGCGCACAGAATTGCGAGGCCCGCAAGGAATAGTCGTACCATGTGGTGAAACCCGAATGTCTCTTGTGGCAAGGCGGGCGAACAAACCCGCCTTGCGTGTCGGTTAGTAGTTCGACAGGGTCTGAACGCAGGTTTTGGTCTCGGTGTTGTACATACCGCAACCCAGCTCTTTCCAATCCGAGACCAGCACGGCCGACTCCGGCAGGAAGTCGGTCCAGGCGTCACCAGGCACGACGTCGGTTTCGCTGATTATATCGAACTGACCGTCTTCCTGAATTTCACCGATCAAAACAGGTTTCGCCAGGTGGTGGTTCGGCAACATGACCGCAGTGCCACCAGTCAAGTTCTGGAATTCCTGCCCGTACATCGCCGCGCGTACAGCATCAACTTCGGTCGAACCGGCCTCGGTCGCGGCGTTTACCCACATGTTGAAGCCGATGTAATGCGCTTCCATCGGATCGTTGGTCACGCGTTCATCACCCATGGTGGCTTTCCATGTCTCAACGAACTCTGCGTTGACGTCAGTGTCGGCCGACTGGAAGTAGTTCCAAGCGGCAAGGTGACCGACGAGGTTCGTGGTATCCAGACCGGACAGTTCTTCCTCACCGACCGAGAAGGCCACGACCGGAATGTCATCTGCCGACACACCAGCCGCTGCCAGTTCCTTGTAGAAGCCGATATTGGCGTCACCATTGATGGTCGAGATCACACCGACTTTCTTGCCATCCGCGCCCAGCGCGACCACGTCAGCCACGATCTTGGACCAGTCGGAATGGCCGAAAGGCGTGTAGTTGACGAAGATATCGTCATCAGCAATACCCTTCTGCTTCAGATAGCTTTCAAGGATATTGTTGGTAGTCCTGGGGTAGACATAGTCCGTACCGAGCAGAGCGAATTTCTCGACTCCCAGTTCCTCCAGGAAATAGTCGGTCGCAGGGATCGCCTGCTGGTTCGGGGCCGCTCCGGTGTAGAAGACGTTTTTCGAGCTTTCTTCACCCTCATACTGTACCGGATAGAATAGAAGGCCGTTCAGTTCTTCGATCACCGGCAGGACTGACTTACGACTGACCGAAGTCCAGTTGCCAAAAATCACATCAACTTCATGCACAGTGAGAAGCTCACGCGCTTTTTCCGCGAACAAAGGCCAGTCCGATGCGGGATCCACTACAACGGCCTCAAGCTGCTTGCCCAACAAACCGCCCTTGGCATTTTGTTGATCGATCAGCATTAGCATCGTGTCTTTCAGCGTCGTTTCCGAGATTGCCATCGTACCCGAGAGCGAATGCAGTACTCCGACCTTAATAGTGTCTTCGGCCGACAGCGCAGCGGTGGCCATGGCAGCAAATACTACTGATCCGGCGAGCGTGGATTTGAGCGATTTCATCTAATTCTCCTGGCGAGGCCAGCAGAGAAGGCTTGCGCAATTGCGCATTCTTCATCTACCTGATCCCCGCAACTGTTGTTGCGTTCCGTGTGGCGGTTGTGATCGAGGTCCAATTCGCGCAGCCGTCACACACCCTACGAATTCTTTCCGCGGTGGCACCCATACGGTTTCTGCATTGCAGCATGCTTGGCAACGTACGTTTGCCTCGATTCTGTAAATCAGTGAGATGTGCCCATTTTTTGATCTCGCGCTGACACCACTGTCTAAAATTTAGCCACACGACATGGAAATATACAGATTTCGACACTGTAGATTAGAGTTCCGGCGCCTCAACAGAGAAACAAGTGGCACGATCCGACGCTCTAAAGGTGCCCTATTACACAAGCTGCAGTCATATTGCCCACGCACAGCGCGGTGCCGCCACGTGCTGCAGGTGCCGTCAGCCTGAGCACCAAGAAACTGGGCAATAAGACGGTGCTGGACACGTTTCACCAGTCCGGGTCATTTAAATGCCTGTTTCCCAGAGCCACGACATCTGATCTTGATGCGGTTCTCCTAAATACTGCAGGCGGCGTAACCGGAGGGGATTCGTTCCGATTTTCTGGCAAGGCAGCGGAAGGTACGGCGCTGACCTTGACAACCCAAGCCTGCGAGCGGGCCTATAAGGCCCAACCCGCCGAATGCGGCCAGATAACCAATCTTTTGACAACCGGCGCTGGGGCTCGTCTGAACTGGTTGCCGCAAGAGACCATTCTGTTCAATGGCAGCGCATTGAATCGACGCCTCAGGATCGATATGGCGCCGGATGCCGAGATGCTGATAGTCGAGCCGCTGATCTTCGGTCGCGCCGCCATGGGTGAAACGCTGACCAACATTCGTTTGCGCGACCGGATTGAGATTCGGCGCGCAGGGATGCCAGTGTTTTTGGATGCGATTCGATTCTCTGGTGACTGGCACAAGCATTTGTCCCGGCCGCATATTGCGAACGGCGCGGGAGCGATGGCGCTGATCGTCTTTGCATCGAAGGCAGCCGAGGGTCATCTGGATTCTGTTCGCCAAATGCTGCCCGAGGACGCCGGGGCGACCCTGCTCGGCAGTGACCTGCTCGTCACGCGGGTTCTGGCCGAAAACAGCTTTACCCTTCGCCGGACGTTAATTCCGGTTCTTCACAAACTGAACAAAGACACCCTCCCTCGATGCTGGATGCTCTGACATGAACCTGACACCTCGTGAAAAAGACAAACTGCTGGTCGCCATGGCCGCCGAGGTCGCCCGCAAACGGCTGGACCGCGGCGTCAAACTGAACCACCCCGAGGCTATCGCCCTGATCACCGACGCCGTGGTCGAGGGCGCGCGCGACGGCCGTTCAGTCGCCGACATGATGCAGTCCGGGGCTGAAGTGATCACCCGCGACCAATGCATGGAAGGCGTGCCCGAGATGATCCACGAGGTGCAGGTCGAAGCCACTTTCCCGGACGGCACCAAGCTTGTGACTGTTCATAACCCTATTCGTTAAACTTCAGAGGAGTTTCCCATGTACCGCATGCTGTTTCCCGCTCTTATTCTGGCTAGTCCGGCCATGGCCCATTCGGACACCCATGTTCACGCCCATGGCAGTGATTATGCCCTGCTTGCAGCAGGGCTAGCATTGATCGCGGTCATCGCCATCACGGTGATAATGAAGCTGCCAAAATGACCCCCGGTGAGATCATACCCGCCGAGGGTTCACTGACGCTCAACGCAGGACGCAGCAGTCGTCTTGTTGTTGTCGCCAATACCGGTGATCGACCCGTGCAGGTCGGTAGCCATTACCATTTCGCCGAAGCGAACTCCGCCTTGGATTTCGATCGCTATGCAGCCTTGGGGATGCGATTAGACATCCCTGCAGGTACTGCCGTGCGATTTGAGCCGGGTCAGACTCGCGAGATTATTCTGGTGCCATATGACGGGCGCCGTCACATCTACGGTTTCAATATGCACATCATGGGGGCTTTGAAAGATGCCGGGCAAGATCAGCCGGAGTGACTATGCCTCGATGTTCGGCCCCACGGTCGGCGACAAAGTACGATTGGCAGATACGAATCTGATAATCGAGGTCGAGAAAGATCTGATTGTTGAGCGCGCAACGGCAGCCCGTTTCAGCGAAACCGGCCACCGCGAAGACGTGTACGGGGAAGAGGTCAAGTTCGGCGGTGGCAAAGTCATTCGTGATGGGATGGGGCAATCTCAGTTCACGCGAGCCGAAGGGGCGGTGGATACGGTGATCACCAACGCGCTGATCGTCGATCACTCCGGCATCTACAAAGCGGATGTGGGGTTGAAAGACGGGCGTATCGCCAGGATCGGCAAGGCCGGGAACCCCGACACTCAACCCGGCGTGGACATCATCATCGGTCCCGGTACCGAGATCATTGCAGGCGAAGGTCGCATTCTGACCGCAGGTGGGTTCGACAGTCATATCCACTTCATTTGCCCGCAACAGATCGAAGACGCGTTGCATTCCGGCTTGACCACTATGCTGGGTGGCGGCACCGGTCCGGCGCATGGAACGTTGGCGACCACCTGCACCCCTGGCCCATGGCATATCGGGCGGATGATGCAAGCGGCTGATGCTTTTCCGATGAATCTAGCGTTTGCAGGCAAGGGCAATGCCTCGCTGCCCGCAGCTCTTGAAGAGCAGGTCAAAGCCGGTGCCTGCGCTCTGAAGCTGCACGAGGATTGGGGCACCACCCCTGCCGCCATCGACTGCTGCCTGTCGGTGGCAGACGCGATGGATGTACAGGTTATGATCCACACCGACACACTCAATGAATCAGGCTTTGTCGAAAACACCGTGGCGGCCATAAAGGGTCGCACAATCCACGCCTTCCACACCGAAGGTGCGGGCGGTGGCCACGCCCCGGATATCATCAAGATCTGCGGCGAGAACCACGTTCTGCCGTCTTCGACGAACCCGACGCGGCCCTTCACCGTGAACACGGTCGAAGAACATTTGGATATGCTGATGGTCTGTCACCACCTCGACAAATCCATCCCCGAGGACGTGGCCTTTGCCGAAAGCCGTATCCGGCGCGAGACGATTGCGGCCGAGGATATCCTGCATGACATGGGCGCATTCAGTATTATCGCGTCAGACAGTCAGGCCATGGGTCGGGTCGGAGAGGTTTTGATCCGCACGTGGCAAACCGCGGACAAGATGAAGAAACAGCGCGGGCGTCTGCCCGAAGAAACCGGTGAGAACGACAACTTTCGCGTCCGCCGCTATATTGCGAAATACACCATCAACCCAGCCATTGCACATGGCCTGAGCCACGAGATTGGTAGTATCGAAGAAGGCAAACGCGCTGACCTTGTCCTTTGGAACCCGGCCTTTTTCGGTGTGAAGCCCGAGATGGTTCTGCTGGGCGGCACCATAGCCTGCGCGCAAATGGGCGATCCCAACGCGTCGATCCCTACACCGCAACCGGTTTATAGTCGCACAATGTTTGGCGCTTACGGACGGTCGGTGGAAAACTCGGCGATTACTTTTGTCTCGCGGGCCGCTTATGCGGATGGGATCGGTGATACACTGGGATTG
This sequence comes from Ruegeria sp. G2, assembly GCF_056533505.1. Lineage (NCBI taxonomy): Bacteria > Pseudomonadati > Pseudomonadota > Alphaproteobacteria > Rhodobacterales > Roseobacteraceae > Ruegeria > Ruegeria sp. G2. The sequence goes on from NZ_JBQFON010000007.1 coordinate 159,748, forward strand.
GCAAAGCAAACCGTCGCCGTCCAAAACACACGGGTGATCGGCAAGCAGGATCTTCTGCTGAACAACGCGACGCCGAAAGTCGAAGTTGACCCGGAAACCTACGAGGTCCGGGCAGATGGCGAACTGCTAACCTGCCAACCCGCCGAAACGCTGCCCATGGCACAGCGATACTTTTTATTCTGATCAAAAAGTGTGCTGCGTTGCGGCACATGCAAGGCAGAAATGACCAAACACGCTCTACTAAGTGAGGCCGACATGACAAATATTAAACCCCATGGGAGGACCACCGTTTACGAGGGTTCAAATGGCACACTCAGCAACACAGACAAACTCACGCTTTTCGCTGCCCGGTCTTATCGCATCCATCGGGTCATCCATCTACTCGGCTTTGATCAGCTTGGCCCAAGCCCAATCGCGTGTCAGGCAAGTCGAATTTCTGCAATCGCTCAGCGACGAAGAGCTGAAAAACCGTGGTCTGACGCGCGAACGGATCGTGCACCGGGTCTTTGCGGATTCGATCTGGCTCTGATCGTTCCCAATGCAGAGGAGGCGATGGTATGACCGCCCTGCTCTGCACCGCCCGCCAATACTCGGATCACACACACGGCGATCCGAAAGACTGCTTGTCTTTAACTTATGATGACCGCTTTTTGCGCCGCAAGGTTCTTACCTGTGAAAGTGGCGAGCAGATCCTCATCGATCTGGCACAAACGACCTCATTGAACCACGGCGGCGCGTTAGTCTTGGATGACGGTCGCGAAGTGGAAATACAGGCTGCACCCGAAGCGTTGCTGGAAGTAAAAGCCCCGGACCTGACGCGCATCGCATGGCATATCGGCAATCGCCATACGCCTTGTCAGATCGAAATGGATCGCCTGTTAATCCAGGTCGATCACGTTATCCGAGATATGCTTCTCAAAATCGGGGCTACCGTGCGAAAGGTGCACGAGCCGTTTACCCCCGAAGGCGGGGCCTATGGCCACGGCAGGACCCATGGCCACACCCACTGACGCCGATGTCCTGACACTGACCCAATGGTTGTCACCCGCCTATCCTGTGGGGGGGTTTGCCTACTCTCACGGGCTTGAGGCAGCGATTGACCGGGGAACTGTCGCGAATTCTCATGATACCGAAGCCTGGATTTCAGATGTGCTGGAATATGGCTCTGGGTGGAATGATGTTCTGTTCGTCGTGGCCGCCTTCAATGCGCGGGACAAAGAAGAACTGATCAACGTCGATGTCACGGCACGGGCCTTTTGCGCGACATCCGAAAGGCTCATGGAAACCGATTTGCTGGGACAGGCCTTCGGAAATGTCACCAAAGGTGTCTGGGAATTGGACCTTGGACAGTTCACCTACCCTGTCTCGATTGGACGGGCCGCAAGACTACAAAACCTTCCCTTGCTGTTGACGACCAAGATGTTTCTGCAAGCATTCGCAAGCAACCTTGTCGCATGTGCGACGCGCCTTGTGCCACTGGGACAGACTGATGCTCAAAGGCTGATCCGCCAGCTGACGCCGCTGTGTTCCCAGATTGCTGAAAGAGCACAAAAGGCAAGTTTGGACGAGTTAAGCTCTACCACGTTTTTGGCGGACATCGCGTCCATGAAACACGAAACACAATATTCGAGGATATTCCGCACATGACGAGTATGAACGGCCCGCTTCGCGTAGGTATTGGTGGTCCGGTAGGCGCCGGAAAAACCACTTTAACCGCCGCCTTGTCTGAGGCGTTGCGCGATGTCTGCTCGGTGGGCGTTATTACCAACGACATTTATACGCAGGAAGATGCCGAAGCGCTAATGCGCATGCAGGTCCTGCCGCAGGACAGGATCATCGGCGTCGAAACGGGTGGTTGCCCGCATACAGCAATTCGCGAAGACGCCTCGATCAATTTGGCCGCTGTCGCGGAAATGCAGACACGTCATCCGGATCTCGACGTTGTTTTGATTGAAAGCGGAGGCGACAATCTATCGGCCACGTTCAGCCCGGAACTGGCGGATCTGACCATCTACGTGATTGATGTCGCCGCAGGCGAAGAAATCCCCAGGAAAGGCGGGCCGGCGATTACGAAATCGGACATCCTTGTAATCAACAAGACCGACCTTGCGCCGCATGTTGGCGCTTCGCTGCAGGTTATGGAACGTGATGCGCAAAGAATGCGTAAAGGACGGCCCTTCTTGTTCTCGTCACTTCGTCACAGAAGCGGGGTCGACGCAATTGTGGATCTGCTCGTGAAAGGTGGAGGTTTAGAGGTTTCGAAAGCGAGTTAGTCCCTGGGACGAAGATGCCAAGTTATCGATGCCCAAACCCGATTGGAGAAACCGAAAGCACGATCATCATTTTCGTATTTGTCTGGATGTTATTTTTTGTTTGAAGGCAAACTGCAAACAAAATTCACCACGGCATTTTTTGACAAAATTGGTAAGCAAAATCTTTTCCTTGCCCCTCTTGTTGCGTATCCCAGTTATCAATAACCAGCGCATCAATTGGCAGGTTTTCGCAACCATTGGATGACTGGCGGCGCCACAATAAACTGTGGTCATCTTTGAATGGGTGTTATGTGAACCGCCTTCTGATTGAGTGCTGGTCGATCATTGTGATCTTCGCAAATGGTGGCTGTCTCGCAGACAAATCCTGCTTGATTCCTGCAATTACTGGGTGCTCTAGGTGCTTCGGGTTGGCAGCGAGAGTACAATTGGATCGAGAAACCGGTGAATCAACCACACAGCGCGCTTCAACCCCGTCCCGAGCAGCGTTAGTCTCTGATCCGAGCAACGCTGAAAGGAGGCGGTCCGTGTCACTCTTTACAAAACTCTTCGGCGGCGGCGAAAAATCGAATCCTGAGCCGGTCGGATACAAAGGATTCGATATCTTCCCCGACCTGATTGCCGAAGGTGGCAAGTATCGCCTTTCGGCCCGTATCGAAAAGACCATCGACGGAGATCGCAAAACTCATGCGGTGATCCGGGCGGATGTCTTTGAAAGCCGAGATCTGGCTGAGAGCTTCAGCATCACCAAGGCAAAGCAGGTGATTGACGAGCAGGGCGAACGCATTTTTGATACAGTAATCCGGTAGCTGTTTTGCCCGCAATGCGATCGACGATTAGCATGTGATCTGCGTTTGGCGGGCGACACACCCCCGGCTTTGTCCGCAAAGCAGCAATTAACAAAGATCCAATCGAACGTCAGCGCTGAACTGTTTCTGCACCTCTGCTGACAGCGGGACTTTGATATGCTAGCTGAAGTCAGATCAAACGAAACAGTCTGCGGGCGTATGACAAGGGGTTGTTAGGTCAGTTTATGACGCGAAAGTCAAAGCCGTCTGACGTTCAATAAAAGTGTGGAACGTCACTGATATTTGACTCAATCGACAGCCAAAACCTTAATAAATCGGTCAGCCACGTCATTCAATTCTGACCCAAACGTCAAGCATTTCTGACCCAGAAGCGGCTAGCTTCTCAAATGCGTCCTTTAGAAACAAAGGCTCAAGCCATCTGGCTGGCGGCTGAATTGTGCCAAAACGAGTGACGCAGCGGAGTGGCGGATTTGGGGGCTATCGCCGTAAACACAAGGTGTAGTAGGTAGAGTTTTTTACCAATATCAATCGTTTTCGATCCCTAAACTTCCGGGAAATTCGATTGGAACATGCGCGTGCAGATTTTCTTCGGAACCGGTAGTTTCATACATCGCCTAGGCTCAAGCACGGATCCAGAGCAGGGTCTAACAGTCGTTTCATTCTTTAGTCTAAAACGGATTTCGGAAAGTAGAACGACACTGTCCAGTTCGGGATATCCACGATCTCACTGATCCGGAGATCGCCGCACACCGAGCAGAGCATATAGGCGTCGAGCGCAGACATCCCCGTCGTGGCCGCGATCCAATCGACCATTCCCGAGACCGCATCGCGAGCAGCTTGCATCAGGTCCTCGCCGATGCCGGTTGTCGCCTTGTACCCGGCAGCATCGAAATGGCGAGTGACGGGGCCATTGGTTTCAAATCTTGGGAAAGGTAGGTTTTCGCCTTTGATGAGGTCGACCTTAAGTGCCACGTCCATTGGGCTTTCAATGGCAGTGCCGCAAATCTCTCCATCACCTTGCGCGGCATGGGTATCTCCCAACGACAGCATCCCACCAGCCACTTCCACCGGCAGGTATAGCGTTGTACCCACGCAATTGTCGCGGATGTCCAGATTGCCGCCCACCCGACGCGGTGGGACGACAGAATGTAGACCCGGCTCGGCCAGCGCCAACCCGATTGTGCCGACGAACGGCTTCAGCGGCACTTTCCCGCCCGGGCCAAACAGGGTGGGTGTCATCGCATTGGCGTCATAATTCCAGATATGCAGGGCCGCCTCGGGAAACTGATCGGTCAGCAGGCCAAAGCCGGGGATGTTGGCGGTCCAACCCCAGCCCGAGGGTTTGAAATCCAGGAAGGTCACAGCAACCGTGTCGCCGGGCTGAGCCCCTTCGATGTGGATCGGCCCTGTGACCGGGTTGACCGCGTCGAAGGACAGCGTACCCAGGTCGGCCACTGTCGAGGAAGCGTTCAACTGCCCGCCCGAGCTGTCGATGGTTTCGACCTCGACGGTCTCACCGGGGTCGACGCTCAGAACGGGTTCGATGGAGTTGTCCCAGCCGAAATGATGGTTGTGTTTGTGAATAGTGTGGTTGCAACCCATGACTTACTCCTGTTTTTTGAGAACCAGGTCTTCGATTTCTTGATCACCCATGATCCCTCCAGGGCGCAGGGCCATAGTCAGTACGATGACCGTTCCCAACGCAATGCCTGACAAGCCCAGCACTTCGGGCAGGTCGATGCCCAAAAGGATTGGACCGGTTTCCAGCCAGCGCACGCATTCCAACCCGAACGAGATCAGAAGCGTGCCCAGGACCGCACCTGTAACCGTTCTCATTCCCCCAAGGATCAGCATGGCGAGTGTCAAGAAGACGTGGTTGAAATAGAAGGGCCGCGCGCTAATCGTGCCAAGGAAATAGGCGTAAGCAATCCCGGCGACCGCAAGCAGGATGGCCGACAAGACCCAGGCAATCAGGCGCAACCTGCGAATGTTCACACCCATTGCGGCGGCTCCGACCTCATCATCGGCGCAGGCACGCAGCTGGATACCCCAACGGCTTTCGCGAAACAGGCGCACGATGAACACAACGAACACGGACAAGATCACGATAGACGTCAGTGAAAACACCTGTGGAATGCCGAAAAACGCCTGGTTCCCTTTGAAAATGTCGGTGCGGTACAGGAATACAGAATGCACGATGACCAGGACGGCAAGGGAAAAGATGGTCACGCCGGACCCTGTCAGGCGCACGACAAATAGTCCGACGATCAGGGCCAGAACGGCGGTGATCGCAATGGCAAGTAGGGCCGAGCTGACCGGATCCAACGAGAAGGCATTCAACCCCCAAGGCGCATCCGGCAAAGAGATGGATTTGACCGTCACCGGCGTTACGCAAATTGCGGCCACATAGGCACCGATCCCCATGAAGGCACTGTGGCTGAGGTTGGTCAGGCGCGCATTGCCCATGAACACCTGCATGGCCAGAACAACCAATAGGTTCACGTAGGCGCTGTAGACCAGCCGAAGCTGATAGCGAGAGCCGAAATAGGTCACGACCAGCCCAATCGTGATCAATACTGCGGCCAGGATCGCAGCGCCCACCAGTCCGCGTTTCTGACTGGGATTCAGGATCATATCTTGTCCCCTTTCTCAGTCGGAGGCGACAGGATGCCATCGGGCCTCCAAACCAGGACAAGGGCGATGATTCCAAACACAAAAGCGTCTTTCATACCGCCATATTCCTGCGGTAGCAGGACTAGCATGGCAACCTCGATCGCGCCGAGAAGAAAGCCGCCCAGCACGGCTCCGGGCAGGCTGCCGAATCCTCCGACGACGCAGGCCACGAAGGCCTTGAGGACTGGGTTAAACCCCAGATGCGGATCAACCGACCCGCGCCGCGCCATAATGAAAATACAGGCCAGCCCAGCCAGAAGGCCCGACACCATGAAGGCCACCGCAAACACCCTGTTGGATCTGACGCCGACCATGCGGACCATCTCAAAATCCAGCGAGGCGGCGCGCATTGCCAGACCCAGTGTCGTGCGCTTGAGAAACAGCATCAGCCCGACGATCACCAGCACCGTTGTCACCGCCTCGAACACCTGAAGGGAAGATACTTGAACGCCCAAAAGCTGCACGGGCCAGTCTAAGAAATACAGCGACGTCACGGCCACTGGGCGAGGTGAGACGGCAAGCAGAAACACATTCTGCAGAATGATCGAAACACCAAAGGCGGTCAGCAGGCCGGTTGTCGGATCTGCGTATCGCACGGGTCGGAACGCCACGCGTTCCAGCAACAGGGACATCAGGATCGCAGCCGCGATAGCTCCGCCTATGACGATAAAGGGGTTGTTCAACGCCAGCGCAGCAAAGGCCACCATCGTGTAACCGCCAACCGCGATCACCTCACCATGGGCAAAGTTCACCAGCCCCATGATCGAAAAGACAATCGCCAGACCGAGTGCAATCAGCGCATATTCCGCACCAAAGGCAAGCGCGTTCATCATCTGCTGGGCCACGTATTCCATGTCAGGCGATCCCCGTCAGTTCCGCCATAAGCGCGCTGCTTTGGCCCAGTGTTTCCTTCGTCCCCTCGGCCACGATCCGCCCGTTGTTCAGTAGGTAGGCGTAGTCCGACAGGCGCAGCGCTTGCGTTGCGTTCTGTTCAACCAGCAGGATCGTCATTCCCTGTGCTTTCAGCTGTTCGATCATCTGGAAGATCTGGCTTACGATTTTTGGGGCCAGACCCAGGCTGGGTTCGTCCAGCAGCAGGATTTTTGGTCGTGTCATCAAGGCGCGGGAAATGGCCAGCATCTGCTGCTCTCCGCCCGACAAGGTACCGGCTGGCTGGTCCCTGCGTTCGCCAAGGATTGGAAAGGTCTCAAGCCAGTGGGCGATATCGGCGTCCTTAGCCGTGCGGTCAGAGCGCATGGCGCCACCGAGAACCAGATTTTCCTCGACGCTCAGGTTCGAGAAGATGCGGCGTCCTTCGGGGGCCACGGACATGCCCGCCTGCACGCGTGCTTCCACAGGCAGCGAAGGGATATCGGCCCCGTCAAAGGTGACCCGGCCCGAGGACTTGACCACACCCATCAGCGCCGAGATGGTCGAGGTTTTGCCCGCGCCATTGGGACCCAGCAAGGACACACAGCGGCCCTTGTCCACGGCGAAAGAGATGCCGTGCACGGCCTCGATCGGACCGTGAGAAACTATCAGGTTTTCAACATTCAACATGGGTTTGGAAACGGGGGCTGGAACCGCCCCCGTCTTTTGACTCAGTTCCAGTCTTTCGGTGTGTTTTCGGGAATTTCGTTCGAGATCAGAACCCGCTTGCCATCTTTGTAGCCAATCACAGGGATCGTGCGCTGGGCATAGGTTTTCGTGTCCTTGAACGAAATGCTGTCGACTGTCAGAACGGGGATCGACTCCGCTGTGCGGATCGTTTCCGCAATCACCGCCGGGTCACTGCTGCCCGAGGTTTCAACCGCCCAGGCAACGGCCTTGACCGTGTCGGCACCGGTGGCCGGGAACAAACCGGGGACGTCGTGGCCCAACTCCTTGCAATCGGCCATGAACTTAACCACGGCGCTTTCGTTATGGCTGGGGGCCAGCGTGGCAAAGAAAACCTTGTCGAGGATCGCAGGATCATCAGCCGCGACTGCATCCAGGGATGGATCGTCAAACCCATCCGAGCCGACCACCCAGGCGTCGATACCAGCGCTGCGCAGCTGCCGCACGAGTACACCGATATCAGGCATGATCGACGAAATATAAACGGCATCGATCTCTTCACCCAGTGCTTTCATGTCCGCGATCTGAGGCGACCAGTCCGATGTGCCAAAGCTGAAATTCATCTTGGCCAGCACCTTGCCGCCGCCCTCTTCGATCACTTGACCGAACCACAGCGGGGTACGCGCGGACCACGATCCGCCTTCATCCGAGGTCAGCAGAACCACGTTCTTGACCCCTTCGCCGAGCGCGTGGTTCGCAGCCGCCGTTGCCGTGAACGGATCAGGCGAGACGCCGGTAAAGAAGTTGTCGACGATGCCCGCGTGCATCTCGACCTGCGTGGATTGCGGCTGGAAGATGGAAACGCCGTAAGGTTGGGCAATCTGAGCGACCGGGATCATCGTGTCTGAGAACGGCGTGGTGCCCAGCATAACGACGCCTTCGTCCAGAAACTTCTGCGCCAACGAAATGGCGGCCTGCGTGTCGCCAGCGGAATCCTGCACCAGAACTTCGATCTTCTTGCCACCAGCGCCGCCTTCGGCGTTGATCATATCCGCCATGCAGCGCGCGCCCAGGTATTCGGAATAGATAGCCAGATCACCAGTCATCGGTACACCCAGTCCGATCTTGATCGTATCTTCGGCGACCGCGGGTAGGGCCAGGCTCATGGCGGTCAGAGTCGTAAGGGTCAACTTTTTCATACTTGTTCTCCTGTTGAAAGCCGCCTGCGTCACGCGGCACGTTCATCGGTTTCGCCAAGATAAGCGTCGATAACCTCTTGGTTCTTGGTTATTTCTTCGGGGGCGCCTTCGGCAATGATGGCGCCCATATTCAAAACGGTGATCTTGTCACAAAGCGACATGATGAATTTCAGATCGTGGTCGATTACCAAAATCGCGCTGTCCGAATGTGTTCGAACCCATGTCAGAGACCTGCCTAGAGCTTCCGTTTCCTGTTCGTTCATCCCCGCGGCGGGTTCGTCCAACATCAGGACACGTGGGTTCAGCGCCAGCGCGCGAACGATCTCCAACCTCCGGAGTTGACCATACGCCAACGACCCGGCGTTCTGGTTGAGCTTGTCCGAAAGGCCGAACTCCGGGATCGCGGCCTCGACGATTTCAGCGCCCCGGCCAGAATAGCGGGCGACGTCGATGTTCTGCGCGACGCTGAGGCTTGGAAAGACCCGCAGGTTCTGAAACGTCCGCGCCACGCCGCGAACCGCGCGTTCGTGGGCGCGCAGGTGGTCCAGCGGCTCGCCATCCAGCAACATGCTTCCTGCCGAATGGGTCAGCAGACCAGAGATCAGGTTGACCAGCGTTGTCTTGCCTGCACCATTGGGGCCGATCAAACCGCGCACCTCGCCTGGTGCGACGGACATGGTCACATCCTCGACGGCGTGGACACCCCCAAAAGTCTTGGTGATACCGTTCAGTTCAAGCACCGGCCAATTCCTCGACCAGTTCCTTTGTGGTGATCTGTCGGCAATAGCCCTTGATCGCACGCAGAGAATTATCGTGCCGATCCTGCGTATGGGTCAGGCAGGCGTCTTCGACTTGAGTGACAAGGTAGCCCAGATCACACGCGTCCCGGATGGCGCTTTCCACGCATTGGTCCGTCAAAAGACCAGACAAAACGATCTGACGGACTCCAAGGTTGCGCAGGATATAGTCAACATGCGTGGACACAAACACCGAAGAAGACGTCTTCGGCAGCACGATCTCATCCCTTTGGGGCGCGATCTGGTCAATGACCTTTCCGTCCCAGCTGCCCTTGGGAACATGAAAGCCCGTGATCTTATAGTCCAGCGACCGATCCCGCCCGTCGAGTGTCAGGCTTTCGATATTGGTATACATGACCTCGACGCCGGCAGTGCGGCAGGCGGCCTGTATGGCCTGCATGTTCGGGATCACGCGGGTGTCCAGTTGATCGAAAAACCAGCCGTATTTCTCATTGAACTCAGCTGCGGGCAGGTCTTTGAATTCGGCGCCGTCGCGATGTGCCGAATAGTTCTGCACGTCAATGAACAACAGGGCAGATTGCGATGGGATCAGTGGAACATTGCGGGTCAAGGTCACGTCTTGGTCTCCAATATCCGGGTAAAGGCCTCGGCGAGAAGCTGCGCCCAATCCTCGACGCCTTTTGCATCGCGGATCAGGTCATTGCGGATTTCGACCAGCGAATGCGCCAGTCCGCGCGGTTCGGCGAAACGCGGTATGAACCAGTCGCTTTCACTGTCGATCTGATAGGGCTGGTTTAACGCCATGTGCAGATCGGGACGTAGGGCCGAGATATGGTCGATAGCGGCTTGTCCCGTGGTCGAGTCAACGCGGGTCAGAAATCCAGCGTGCCAAGGTCGCGTCTCACCATCGACCTGTGCGGCGAAGGAGTGGATCGACACCGCAAGCACGCGCGGCGCCCGGTCCAGCATATGTTCAATGGCACCGTTCAGAGGGGCCATAATCTCGCGCTGGCGCGCAGCGCGATCCGCAGCCGTCAAGTTCAGATTGGCTGGGATCTGCTCTCCAAAGCTGTTTGGCGGAATTGAATCCGGGGCCTCGATCGGGCGGTTGCAATCAATCACAAGCCGGGAATAGCGCTGCAAGATCAAAGGGGCCCGTAGGCGGTCAGCCAATTGCCGGGCCACGGCCTCGGCCCCGATGTCCCAACCGCGATGGCTGGCTTGCACCTCTTCCGAGACACCCAGATCGCCTAGCTTTTGCGGGATTGCGCGCCCGGCGTGTTCGCAGAGTAGCGCGATCTTCGCATCACTGTCACGATTCACCCATTCTACCGGGGCCGGATCCCCGGTGACCAGCAGTTCTTGGGTTGCGACTGATGTCTTCATGCGGCCTACGTTAGAGAACAAGTTTTTTCAGAGTCAATAAAAAATAGATTGACTGAAATTTTTATTCCATGCGATCCATTCAGATCAGGAGGTGCCGCTTGCTTGTTAGGCAGAGAATTGAAGCGAAGGCTGAACGCATGACCGCGAGCGAGCGCAAGCTGGCCGCTGCATTGCTGAGCGACTACCCCTATGCGGGTCTGGTCACGATCCAGGAACTCGCCCGGCGCGCCGAGGTCTCGGCCCCGTCGATCTCTCGGTTTGTTACCAAGATCGGATTGGGGGGCTATCAGGAATTCCAGCGTGCCCTGTTGTCCGAGCTGAAAGAGGGCCAACGCTCGCCTACTGATCTGCACGGCGAAGGGCGCAGTGTCGATGGCGGGTTCTTACGCGACTTCATCGCGCGGGCCTCGTCGCAGATGGCGCTGTCGGCAGAAGGTATCACCGAGGCGCAGTTTCAGCGCATATGCTCGGTACTGAGCCAACCTAAGAACGATGTCTATATATTGGGCGGTCGGATCAGTGACACCATCGCGCAGCATTTGTCTTTTCATCTGCGCCAAACCCGCAGCGGCGTGTATCATCTTCCGGCCAACAATGAGGTCTGGCCGGAATACCTGCTACGGATGAAGCCTGCGGATATCCTGTTTCTGGTCGATTTTCGCCGTTACCAACCTGCGCTGGCGCGATTGGCCGCGACAGCCGCGCAGGATCGAGGGGTTCGCGTTGTCCTCATGACAGACAAATGGTTGTCGCCCATATCCCGGCATGCGGCAGAAATCTTGCCAGTTCCAATCGAAAGCGGCACGCTCTGGGATACGTACACAGCGGCCCTTGCCGTCACCGAGGCGCTGGTGACCCGCATCGCCGAAGACAACTGGGACCAGACGAAATCCCGCATCGAAGCCTGGGATGCCATGCGATCCCACAATCAGGACCCTAACCCATGATGCCCAAAACCCCCTTGATGTTTGTCGCCACCTCAGACCTTGCCGGGAAATTGCGGGGCAAGGCCTTTCCGGCGGATCAACTGAACAAGCGGTTGCAGCGCGGGATCGGGTGGACACCCACCAACGTTCAGATCAACTGTTTTGACGGAATTGCTGAAAGCCCGTTTGGCGCGCTGGGCGATCTTCTTCTGATCCCGGACGCCACGGCCGAGGCAAAGGTCGAGTTCGGCGAAGACTCTGGTCTGCACTTTCTTATGGGCGATATCGTCACGCTGGACGGAGACCCGTGGGACTTCTGCACGCGCAGTCTCTTGAGGGCGGCGCTGGAGCGGCTGCACGAGGTCTCAGGAGCAAATTTGCTGGCCGCCTTCGAGCATGAGTTCCAGTTGAAAGATCCGCCAACTCAGGCCAACGAAGCCTATGGCCACCGGGGCTTTGGCCTGCAGCGTGATCTGTGTGAGACTTTGATCAACGCGATTTCTCAGGTCGGTCTGAAACCGGATTCGATTATGAAGGAATATGGCCCAAACCAATATGAGGTCGTCATCGGCCCCGAACTGGGGGTGCGCGCGGCGGACGCGGCCGTCATGGTGCGCGAACTGACCTATGCGACTGCGCAGGTCTATGGCGAGCGGGCCACCTATACCCCTATTCGCGATGTCGCGAGTGTTGGTAACGGAGTCCATATCCACATGAGCTTTGTGGATGATCAGGGCGCGCCGCTGACCTACACCAAAGATGGGCCGTGCGGCATGTCGGACCTGACGAGTGCTTTCGCTGCCGGAGTTCTGAAGTATCTGGATGCGATTTTGGCCCTGACTGCGCCTTCGGTGATCTCGTATGAACGCCTGACACCGCATCGTTGGTCTGCTGCTTTCAACAATCTGGGATTCCGCGACCGCGAGGCGTCGTTGCGGATTTGTCCTGTGACGGCCAAGGATCCGATCTCAATCGCTCGGCAATTCAACATCGAATACCGTGCTGCCGACGCGGCAGCCTCACCCCACCTGGCATTGGCAGCTATTGTTTTCGCCGGAGCACAAGGCATCGAAGAAGGCTTGGCTGCGCCGACCCCGACAGAAGATGATTTATCGCTGCTGAACGCCTCTGAATTGGCCGAAAAGGGCATCGTGCGGCTGCCGCAAACCTTAGAAGAGGCGCTGGACCGGTACGTGAGCAACCCAGTGGCAACAGGTTGGTTCCCGGACGGTTTTGCGCAGGTCTATCGCACACATAAACAGTCTGAGATTACAAGAACAGCAGAATTGGAAACGGATGCTCGCTGCCGTTTGTATGAGGAGACGTATTGAGGAAAAAAGGAGAACCTTAGTTTAGTATTATCCGTGTTTTAGGGCGTACTGGGTTTAGGGTCGACAGTCCTTCACTATCACCGCATATACATCTTCATCGATCAATCCTTTGGGATCAAACATTGGCATGGCAACGCATACTTAGTCGAAAATAGAGGTCGCGTAGAAAACACTCTTGATCTAGACGGTGCTGTCAGACGAGTTCGAACCAGTCTCAGTTTGCCTGAGAAACCGCGAACCTATCCGGAACAAAGTTGACGCCATTCGCTAAGAGCAAAGGCCCGGGTCAGCTTGAAGGTGTCTCGGCTGGCTAGCGATCATTCCTGGTTGAAGTGGTTGTAGACGGAGGAATGGACGGAGGCGAATTTCTGCAAACTACGCATACGCCTGAAACATTGCATCGCGCGCTCGGAGGTCTCCGGAATTCGGTCAAATATCGAATACCCAGTTTTTCATGTTCACCTTGAACAAATACTTTCCCTGGAATTTCGTTGGTGCCGGCCAATATGAGCGAACGAATGCCACTAACGTTCACCGCGTCGGTAGGGTGCCATCAACGCTGCGGGTACTTCGGCTCTGCGGGCGACAAGGACGAGCGCAACGATCGAAAGTACATACGGCGCCATAAGGAACAACTGATATGGCACACCCTCAACCGTTGTCTGCAATCGCAGCTGGTATGCATCGAAGAACGCAAACAACAGCGCGCCAATCAGAGCCTTACCCGGCCGCCAGCTGGCAAAAACTACCAACGCAATGCAAATCCAACCGCGCCCCTGCACCATGCCCGGGAAAAAGCTATTGAACGCAGTTGTGGTCAGGAAGGCCCCGCCCACCGCCATCAAGGCCGAACCGACAACAACTGCGCCTATACGGATACGGATCGGGTTCAACCCTTGCGCCTCAACCGCATGAGGGTTCTCACCGGTCATACGAATGGCCAACCCCAACGGCGTGCGGGCAAGAACATAGGCCATCACAGCCACCGCAGTGAGCGCCAGATAGGTCGGCAAAGCTTGGGAAAACAGGATCGGTCCCAAAACGGGAACATCTGACAGGACCGGAAATTCGAGCGGCTTAAAAGCCTCGATGGTAGGGGGAAGACCTCCCACCTCAACAAGCAACCTGTACAGGTAATAGGCTAAAGCGGATGCAAACAACGTTATGCCCAGCCCTGAGACGTGTTGCGAAAGCCCAAGTGGAACTGTCAGTATGGCATGAAGCAATCCCATCATGGCGCCGCAAAGCGCTGCAAAAATGAGGCCTACAAGCAATGGTGCGCCCATGTAAACGACAAGCCAACCGCTCATTGCCCCCATGGTCATGATCCCCTCGATTCCCAGGTTGAGCACGCCCGAACGTTCGCAAAGCAACGCGCCAAGAACACCAAATATGAGCGGTGTCGCAATACGCAGCACCGAAGCCCAAAGACTGGTATTCAGCAGCAGATCAATTGCATCACTCATCGGCGCACCCGGTAGGTTGTGAAAAGAAGGGCCACGATCATGGTGAGTAGGCACAGCGCCACAATCACATCGGCAATGAAACTGGGAACACCCGTCGCACGGCTCATGGCGTCGGCCCCGACAAAGACGGTGGCGACGAAAACAGCGGCAGCGACCACTCCGGCCGGATGTAAAGCCGCGAGCATAGCGACGACAATGCCCGCATAACCAAATCCGGGGCTCATAGTGGTGGTGACACCCGCAGTGACCCCCATGACTTCGACAGACCCGGCAAGCCCTGCCAGCGCGCCCGAAAGCAGAGCTACACCCATGATCGTTTGGGGCAGGGAAATTCCGGCAAAGGCTGCGGCACTGGCGTTTAAGCCTGCGGCGCGTGTTTCAGCCCCAAAAACAGTACGCGCAAGGATCAGCCAAACAGCACCTGCTGCAGCAATAGCAACAAGCAGCCCGATATGAAGACGTGTACGGGGGATCAGATCCGGAAGGCGGTAATCCCCGTCTACGGGCACCGAAGAGGGCCACCCAAAGGCCAGCGGATCGCGCATAGGACCCTCAATCATGAGGCCAACGAAAAGGATCACGATGAAGTTGAGCAGCAGGGTTGTCACCACCTCATCTACGCCGAAACGCAAGCGTAAAAAGGCAGGTCCTGCCAACAGGGCCGCTCCCGCCGCCATGCCTGCGAACATCAAGATCGGAACACCGATCCACCCTGGAATTTCGAGTGAATGACCAATCCAAGCGGTGATCAGCGCCCCAACAAAGAACTGTCCCTCGCCCCCGATGTTCCAAAGCCGCGCTCGGAAGGCGACAGCAGCGGCAAGCCCCGTAAAGACAAGCGGAGTAGCGCGGGTCAGCATCTCGGCGATGGAAAGGCGCGAGCCGAATGCGCCATTCACCATTTCGCCATAAGCCGTTAGCGGATTTACATCGGCAGCAGCGATGAGACCTGCGGCCAAAAGCAATGCAGTTAAGATCGCGGCCAGTGGTGCAGTGATCGCAAGGTGCAGCGGCACATGCGAGCGTCGTTCAAGCCGCATCATCATTTTCCTTCCAGACACCTGCCATCATCAGGCCAAGGCGTTGTGGGTCGGCTTCATAAGCCGATATCGGTTCTGACAAGCGACCTTTTACGATGGCCTGTATTCGGTCTGACAGGGCCACAGCTTCTTCCAATTCTTCCGAAATGAGCAGGATCGCGGCACCTTCGGCCCGTGCTGCCAAAAGCTCGGCATGAACCGAAGCAATTGCCCCTTCATCAAGACCTCGCGTCGGCTGGTTTGCGAGCACAAAGCGCGGCCCGTTGGTCAGGACCCGACCAAGGATCAGCTTTTGCATATTACCCCCGGACAATAGCCGCGTTCGCGTATCAGGAGCGGCGCCTCGGATATCGAAACGTTCGATCAAGCCCGAAGTGTATTCGCGGGCCGCGCGTTGCCGAACGAAGCCCCTACGCGAAAATTCCGGTGTGCGCAGCCGTTCAAGCACCGCGTTTTCCCACAGGCTCAACTCACCCACGACACCTTCTGCGTGCCGGTCTTCCGGCACCCGACCTGCGCCAGCGCGGATCATGCCGCGCGGCCCCAGATGGCCGATATCTTCGTCCAGCAGTGTCAATCTTCCGGCGATTGGGTGAACCAACCCAGACAGCAATCCACCAAGCGAGGCCTGCCCATTGCCAGAAACACCGACGATACCAAGGATCTCACCAGCATGGACGGTGAATGACACTTCATCCAGCCGTACCTCACCACCCTCTTCCACGCGAACATTGTTAGCAACCAGAACCGGCGCGCCGATCTCGTGGTCATGACGTATAGGCCGTTCCACCTTGCGGCCAACCATCAGTTCCGCCAATTCTTCAGGTGTGGTTTCAGGTGTATTGCGTTCTGCGACCATCTTACCACCACGAAGCACCACCACACGGTCAGAGGCTGCCATGACCTCATGCAGCTTGTGGCTAATGAAGATAAGCGAGAGGCCCTCTTTCGTCATATCGCGCAGCGTCTCGAACAGGCGCATCGCCTCGGGCCGGGCTAGAACGGCGGTAGGTTCATCCAAGATCAGTATGCGCGCGTCGCGATAGAGCGCTTTGAGAATTTCGACGCGCTGGCGCTCACCCACGGACAGTGACCTGACCTTGGATTCGGGGTTCACGGGCAGTCCGAACCGCTCTGCGATTTGCAACAATTTCCTACGCGCCTCAATCCGGGCAGAACGTGCGCGCGTCAGGGGTTCGGAACCAAGCATGACGTTTTCCAAAACCGTGAGGTTGCCCGCAAGCGTGAAGTGCTGGTGCACCATCCCCACACCCACCTCGATCGCTGCTCGCGGCAGGCCCGGGGGCAGCTCTTTTCCAAATACCCTGACCGAGCCTTCGTCGGCTGCGTAATGGCCGAACAGGATATTCATCAGCGTCGTCTTACCCGCACCATTTTCACCCAACAGCGCAAGGATTTCCCCTTCCTCCAGTGTGAGGGTCACATCGTCATTTGCAGTAAGCGCACCAAAACGCTTAGTAATGTCGTGTAGTTCCAGAACTTTAGTCATGCGGGCAACCCTACGATTGGGTGCGGAAAAGGAATTGCGGGCGCGCGGGCCTCGATCAATGCACCAAGTTTCAGCAACGCGAAATCAGCACCGGGTGGACCGACCAGCTGAACACCAAGCGGCAAGCCGTTAGCCATGCCAAAAGGCAACGCCAAAGCAGGCAGGCCCGCGACATTGGCAATTGCCGCGTTCGGGGCAAAAGCCTCCAGCTGCGCCATGTGTTTATCGGGAGCAGTGCCAGACAGGTCCAAAGTACCAACTACGGGCGGCGCAGACGAAAGGACCGGCATCAGGATGGCATCAGCAGACCTGAAAAGTTTGTTAGCGCGATTTGTCAGACGTACGAGCTGTCGTGAGGCCGCAAAAAGCGCTGTGGCAGGTGTTGCCCGACCCTCGGCAGCCATGGCCGCGGCAAGCGGTGGAATCTTATCATCAGGGATCCTGAGGGCTGTCAGCCACTCGGCCAACGAAACGGCCAGTATGGTTCGGGCAATTGCATGAGCTTCGGCCCCCAACCGGTCGGGGGCGCGAACTTCATACACCTCACAGCCTGTATCGCGCAGCGCGTCTGCAGCAGCTTTTGCGGCCTGGCACTGGACAGCTCCGCAACGCTCCGGCAATGCCACTGCGACACGGGGGCGTTCCGGCAGATGGGCCGGGGTCATCGGCTGGGCTACCGCCTCAAAGGCGGTCTTCACATCGCGTACTGACCGCGCCAGGACCAATTCAGATGCGATCCCCATCAGGTGATTGGCAAAATCAGGGCCACCGGGCACCGCGTCACGAGAAGGCTTGAGCCCAGTCAAACCACAGCAAGCAGCGGGTACCCTGATAGACCCGGCTGCATCCGTGGCATGCGCAATGGCAACGATTCCCGCAGCAACCGCCGCTGCGGCACCACCGGATGAACCACCGGGCGTCAGCGACGAATTCCATGGGTTGCGAGTCGCAGCCATGCCATCAGGCTCGCATGTCAGGGATAGGCCAAACGGAGGTGTTGCAGTCAGGCCAAAAGGGATCAGCCCGGTCTGACGGAGACCTTGCAGCAGATGGCTGTCATTCTCGGGTTTGCACCCCTGTGCACGGATTGCCGAGGACCCCGCCGTCGCAGGAAGATCTTTGGCAAAACCACCAAGATCTTTTACTAAGAACGGAACCCCGTGAAATGGTCCGCGTTGGTCTGGCGGCAATGCGTCTGCCGCCTTTGCCCCGGCGCGTGCCATATCTTCGTCCAGATAAACCACGGCCCCCAAATCCGCCCGTTCGCAACAGGCGGCAACACTGGCTTCCATCACGTCGTAGGCAGCGATCTGCCCCGCCGAAATGGCAGCTGCAAGAGCCGTGGCATCGGTCACGTCAAAACCCTCGGGATCAGGAGGGTTCGCTTTCGTCAATCGGTACGTCCCATTCGCCGGATTGGATCGCGGCTTGTTTGGCCTCCATCCCAGGTATGGCGTCAGCAGGTACTTCGTCGGCGACATAAATCAGCTCATTGCCGCCATGGGCCATAAAGGAATATTCCGTGTAATTGCGCCCGGTTGGATTGCCGGCCTGAACATCAGCCACGATTGCCTCAATGGTAGGTCCGTAGTTCCATATCGCATTGGCAAAGACCGTACCCGGGTAGCGCGGTGTATAGTCGATAAGAGAACCGATGGCCTTCACACCACGCGCTTGGGCTGCGTCCGCGGTACCAATGCGTTCGCCAAACAGGATATCCGCTCCCGCATCGATCTGGGCAATCGCTGCTTCCTGCGCGCGAGCCGGATCGAACCATGCACCTATGAAGCCATTGACGAATGTGGCGTCCGGGTTCACTTCACTCACGCCCATGCGGAAAGCGTTAATCAGCAGGTTCACCTCGGGGATCGGATAGCCACCGACCGAGCCATAAACGTTGCTTTCTGACATTTGGCCCGCGAGCATCCCGGCAAGATAGGCTGCCTCGTGATTGCGGGTCCCAAAGACACCAAAGTTGTCACCTTCCGGCCCGCCGGAAGACCCCATCAGAAACGCAGTGTCGGGGTAATCACCCGCCACTTCGCGTGCTTCGCGTTCCACGGCGTAGGACTCGCCCCAAATGATTTGCGCACCACCTTCGGCATACTCGCGCATCGCACGGGGATAGTCTGTCGGAGCCACCCCCTCTGAGAACTCATACTCGATCAGACCAGCATCGGCAGCCTCCTGCATCGCCACATGGATACGGCTGTTCCATGCGTTTTCAACCGGAGACATATGCACGCCGGCGACTCGGGTCGCTGATTGTGCATTCACGCGGCGGACATAAGCCGGCAGGGCCAGCGTGGCCGCAGCGCCGACCATCAGTTGACGGCGGGTTGTGGTGATTTTCATTGGTAGATCCTCTTCTGTTGGTGGCAATTGTTCTTGTTATTTAGCTTCATGAGTATTGGGCCTGGGCGCATAATCGGCGGGGTCCAGGGTCGTGGGGCGACCGGGCAAAGAAAGCGCGGCCATTCGGGGTTCTGTGCGGGCCAGCACCTTTCCGTTTTTGATGACGGCAAGGCGGGTGGCTTTCATGCGAACAGCTTCAATCGGGTCACGCGCTTGCAGTAAAACCAAATTGGCAGGGCCGCCCTTGCGGATTGTGGGATCAGGCAGGCCCATAGCCTTGGCGCCGTTCTGGGTGACGGATGTAAAAGCCCACTCCATCGCCTCTCGGGATGTCATGGGCACTGCATGTACGCCCATATGGGCCACTTCCAACATGTCGGCAGACCCAAGCGAATACCATGGATCCATTGTGCAATCTTGCCCGAAGGCGACGTTTACACCTGCCGCGCGCAGCTCTGGCACTCGGGTCAGCCCCCGACGGCGCGGATAGGTGTCTGAGCGACCTTGCAGCGTTATGTTGATGAGCGGGTTGGGCACTACGTTCATGCCGCTTTCCGCAATCAGAGGAATAAGCTTCGAGGCATAATAATTGTCATAGGAATGCATTGCCGTGACATGGCTTGCTGTAACTCGCCCGCCAAGCCCAAGGCGCGTGGTCTCATAGGCCAAGGTTTCCACGTGTCGCGACAATGGATCGTCGCTTTCATCGCAATGCAAATCCAGCATCAGGCCACGGTCCGCCGCTATCTCGGCCAGTCTCCTAACCGACCGGGCACCTTCCGACATCGTACGCTCAAAATGCGGGATGCCACCTACCACGTCGACACCCATATCAAGGGCTTGGATCAAGTTCTCTTCCGCATTTTGTGCTCGGTAAAGACCATCTTGCGGGAATGCTACCAGTTGCAGATCAATATAGGGGGCGACCTGCTTGCGGACCTCCAACAGTGCTTCAACGCCAACCAAAGGTGCGGATGAAACATCCACATGCGAACGGATAGCCAATAACCCTTGCGATACGGCAAGGTCGCAATATCGCATGGCGCGGTCAATCACTGCTTCAGGTGTCAGCAGGGGCTTCAGCTCACCCCAAAGCGCAATGCCTTCCAATAGAGTCCCCGAGACGTTCATGCGAGGCGATCCAAGGCTCAGGGTCGCATCCATATGGAAGTGTGGGTCGGTAAAGGGGGGTGAAACCAAGCGCCCAGCCGCATCGATTTCTTCGCCCGCGTTAGCCTCGATCTTGGTGGCAATTTCTGCGACGCGGTCACCCTTGATCGCAATATCCAGCGGCCCTCGGCCATCTGGCAGGTGGGCTTGTCTGATGATAATGTCGAGCATTCATCCTCCCCCAAATTTGACCACATGGTAAAAGCATTCTGATAAAATGCTATATATTTTTGAGTTTTTCAGAAGCCAGCGCATCGGATAGTCTGACGCAATTCGGATGCCTGTGGACGCGAGACCGTGAGGCGTCGATCGAATACAAACAACTGCAAGGCGGAATACGGACGCAGCGATTCATCGTATCGATGGATGACGGCTATGGGCCGCGAGTAACAGCTAACCAACACCCAAGAAGTTGGAACTAATTTCTAGCTCCAGCAACTGATCAGCAGCTCAAGCACTGTTTTCGTTTCCAATAGGAGAATTTTTTGGGGTGCCTTCCAGTGTCGAACGTCCACCTTGTTTCTGGTCCAACTGTGACGGTTGGGTCAGGTTCGTGTGACGTTCAACAAGCACCAAGTGGCGGACCGAGGAGGATTCGAACCCCCGACCCCTTGATTCGTAGTCAAGTACTCTATCCAGCTGAGCTATCGGTCCGCGTTGGTGAGGCGGTATTTAGACCTGAGGCCACGGGCGTGCAAGCCGATTCTTTAAAAAAACTTCAAAAAGTCATATCACCACGTGGGAGCCTTATTTCAAAGGTTGTTCCCTCGGGTCCGGTGGTTTTCAGAAACAACTCCCCGCCATGTCCACGCACCAACTCTTGTGAGATGGCCAATCCTAAACCCGAGCCGCCTTTACGCACCCCCCCCTGAAAGGGTGTAAACAGATTCTCTTTGGCCTTTGGCGGAAGACCAGGGCCCGTATCGCTGATTTCGATACACCAATCCTTTTCCTGCTCGGAGGCGTTTACGGAAATGCGACCCGGTTTTCCAGAAGTAGACAGCGCCTGTCGTGCATTGCGTACGAGGTTCATAATGACCCTGAAAATCTGTTCGGGGTCCGCACGGACAACAAGATCTTCGGGCACTTCATTTACGATCTCGACACAGGCATTCGCCAGCGCGAGCCTCTCGCTGGTCGCAACATCCTCAGCAATCTCACGCAGGCGCAACATGGTCAGTGTCGGAGCGGGCTCCTCCGCGCGACCAAAAGCCAGTGTGTTTTCGCATAATGAGACGGCGCGGGTGATCGAATTGACAAGTTTTGGCGCCATACGAGCCACCAGCGGGTCATTACTCGCCTCAATCCGGTCGGTAAACAGCTGGGCCGAAGTCAGAATGTTGCGCAAATCATGACTAACCTTAGCCACCGCACCTCCCAATTGCGCGAGGCGTTCGCGTTGCTTCAAGGCTTGTGTCAGATCAGTTTGAAGCATCTGCAATGCCTCTTCGGCTTCGCGCAGTTCCGTCACCTTGGAATTGGGTGAGATAATTCCGCGCGCGTCCTCGGGTGCGCTCGCGTAGCGTTGCATATAGCCGACCACACTTTTGATCGGGCGTACCAGAACCACGCGCACGGCAAGAAACAGGAATGAGGCGGTAATGATAGAAATCACAAAGGACAGGCCCAAAATGCGAAGCCCGTAATCCGTCATCGCCATTCGTAACGGGTCGCTATCCATTGTTACTTCTATCAGCAGGCCAGCATCCTTGACTGGCGCGCCTAGAACGCGAATGACCTCGTTTTCGGGCGTAAACAGCCGCAGAGTCGCGTCGCGGATCAGCACCCAGGCGCTGGCATCGCGCAGATCGAAGGTTTTGGAGATCCGATCCGGGATGGGTGAAGACAGCATGAGCTGGCGCACTTCGTCGCGGCGCAGCACGACGTTGTAAACACCCGCATTGACCAGCAGTTCTGCCTCAAGCTCGTCGGCCAGCATATCATCAGCCAGCAACGCCAACGAAGCGATCTGGGCACGCTCGAGCCGGTTCAGCAGGAAATCTTCACGAAAGCGCGCGATCGATGGCACAAAGATCAGAACTTCGGCCAACATCACGAAGACCGTCGTCAGGATCAGAAATCGGCCCGACAGCGAGTTCACTATGCGCTCCTCCTTAGGTCAGGGAATCCAGCGCTGGACGAATCTGACCACTTTCTTAACCGTTTGATTCTCAAACAGCCTTGGCGTGAAATAGGCACCCGCCACCCGTTTGTTAAGCTCTCCGATCGTCGGATAGGGCGAGACCATGGCAGCGATCTGCCCCATCTTTAGGTTATTTGCGAGTGCCAGCGACCACAAGTTGATCAGTTCACCGGCTTGGTGCCCTACGATTGTTGCACCGACGGGGCGACTTTTAACTACCATCACCTTGATAAAGCCTTTCGTTTTCCGTTCGGAAATCGCCCGGTCATTATGGTGATAATCGAAACGGGCAATTTCCACCGCGTCTCCGTGTTGGGCACGCGCTTGCGCTTCGCTAAGCCCCACCTGTGCCAGTTCCGGGTCGGTATATGTCGCCCAGGGGATATGTGCTGTCTTCGCCTTTGACGGTAACCCGAACAGGGCTGAGCGAATGATAACCCCCGCCTGATAGCCTGCCACATGGGTAAATTGCAGACCACCTGCGACATCTCCGATAGCATAGACCTTGCGGTTGGTAGTTCGCAGTGAGTCGTCGACCTTGATACCGGTGCGAGTACGCTCAATCCCGGCAGCTTCAAGATTTAGGCGATCAACGTTGGCCTTGCGCCCAACGGCAAGCAGTAAATGTGAACCAGCGTGAATCTCTCCATTCTCGGTCACGACCTCTATGGCACCCGCATTGTCTCTGATCTGAGCCACCATGGCGTTTTCATGAATCGCGACGCCTTCCGCCTTCAGGCTGTCCAACACGATGGTTGCGGCTTCGGGGTCGTCTTTGCCCAGCGCCTTTAGGCCTTCTATCACCGTGACCTTACAGCCCAGACGGATATGCGCCTGCGCCATCTCCATGCCGATCGGGCCGCCACCGATGATCAGCAGATGCGCGGGCTTGTCGCGCAGGTCGAAGATAGTCTCATTGGTAAAATAGGTGACCTGATCCAGACCCGGCAATGGTGACACCAGCGGCGAAGACCCGGTGGCCACAACAACGCGGCGGGCTGTGATCAGGTGATCGCCAGCCTGAACCTGTGTTGGCGATATAAAGCTACCGTATTCCCGGATTACCTTGACACCAAAACCCTCGAAACGCTCCTGACTGTCCATCGGTTCGATCTGAGCAATCACGTCATGCACATGATCCTTTGCAGCGGCATAGTCGACCTGCGGCGCCACGTCCGCGACCCCATAGGCCGAAGCGTGTGCTTGCCCATGTGCCGCCTTACCGCTGGCAATCAGGGCCTTGGAGGGAACGCAGCCAAAGTTCAGGCAGTCACCTCCCATCTTGTGCCCCTCCAGCAGGACGACATCCGCCCCCATCTGGCTGGCCCCGGCAGCAACGGACAATCCGCCCGACCCGGCGCCGATCACCAGGATATCGGTCTTTATCTCTTGCATGGATCAGGCGTCCTTTCGGCCACGGAGGGATTTGATAACAATCGGCAGCGCCGCCAGAACACACAAGCCGATGATGGGCCCAATGACAAACGGCTCCCACAGCAACGAAACATCCGGCGTCTCACCCCGGTCAAATACACCCCCGAGCCCGACGCCAATCCAAGTATAGACGATGCCGCCTGGGATAATGCCCAGCGCAGTCGTGATCAGGAAGTTCCGAAATTTCACGCCAACCAATGCAGGCACCAGATTGGCCACGAAGAACGGCACCACAGGCACCAGGCGCAACAGGAAGAGAACCGAGATCTCATTCTCACGCAGGCCGTCTTTCAGTTTCTTGACCGTCCCTTCCGAGGATTCCAGCCGCGCCGTGAGTGACTCGCCCAACCCCCAGCGCGCTGCAAGGAAGATGGCTGAGGCCCCGATCGTAGCTGCAACAACATTGAACACGGTCCCGGCGAAGAGACCAAACAGGAAGCCCCCGGTCATCGATGCCACCGCAGCTCCGGGCAATGAGAAGGCCACGATCACGATGTAAATGCCAATAAAGGCAGCAACCATCGCCAAATAGTTGGCATCCCGCCACGCCAAAAGCGCCTCGCGGTTGTCGCGCAAGGTCTCAAATGTCAGGTAATCGCCCAAGGTAAAGAAACCCACCGCAGCGACGACGAGAATCACCAGCAAAGGGATATGACGCGCAGGTCCGCTGCGCGGGGTCTGAGTTGTATCACTCATTACAGTGTCCGGTTTGGTGCGTTTCATTCTGGCACCAACATGCGATGCCTTGGGCCCGCACAACAGGGACCTCACGCGGCGTTGATGTTTATGGCCCGGAATGTGACGAATTCGGGCAATAATACCTGCGACTTGAAACCTTTTGCTGGTGCCGGTTACAGAATTGTTGCAAAAGGCGGCGAAACCCCCACCTAGGGGTTTGACTTAACTCCCGTGACCCAGTAGAGGACGGGCTTCGAACACTAGGGCCAGGCGAATCCGCGCCGCACCCGACCGCTATAGATTGGAGACGGAGCGATGAAACGCACCTATCAGCCTTCGAACCTGGTTCGCAAACGCCGCCACGGTTTCCGCGCGCGCATGGCTACCAAAGCCGGCCGCAAAATCCTGAACGCGCGCCGCGCACGTGGCCGCAAATCGCTGAGCGCGTAAACCGCTCACTGATCAGGTTATGAACATGACGCCGCCGGAGGCCCCTGAGGATGGTACAAACCAGCCGAGGGTCAAGCCCCCGGCGGCGTCCGTTTGCGCGCATGAAATTTTGACTGTTCTGCAGAATCGCTCTGATTTTCTTAAAGCAGCGCGGGCGAAACGGCATGGCTCCGCCTCGATGATGGTGCAAGCGCGAAAGCGCGGCACGGATGAAGCGACGGGTATTCGCGTCGGATTTACCTGTTCCAAGAAAGTCGGCAACGCCGTGGCCCGCAACCGCGCCAAGCGCCGATTGCGCGAGGCCGCGCGGGCAGTTCTTCCCATTCAGGGACGCGAAGGGTGGGATTACGTCCTAATCGGCCGTGCCGAGGTCACTGCCGCCCGGCCCTTTGAGGCACTGAAAGATGATTTGCGCTTTGCCCTGCGCAAAGTGCATGGCGCCAAATGACCCTGTTTGCCCATATCCTCGCCCTACCTATCCGGGCCTATCGGCTGATCTTCAGCCCATGGGTTGGTTTCAATTGCCGGTACCAACCAACCTGTTCGGCCTACGCGCTGGAGGCGCTGGAAAAACATGGTCCCATCAAGGGCACATGGCTGGCTGCGCGGCGCATTGGACGCTGCCATCCATGGGGCAGCGATGGATATGATCCGGTTCCCGACGACGAATAACGCTCACCCTTGCCCGGTTCACTCAACTGCGATAGGCCCGCCCCATGTTCGACGAAGCTGACGATATCCATCCGCTCTTTGCCGGAGCGCCCTCGACCACCGAGTTCAAGAAACTGCGCAAGCGCATTGTGCGCCAGACGCGTGAGGCCATTGATCAATACGGGATGGTGGACCGCACCAGTGATAGAAAAACGCCCCGGTGGTTGGTTTGTCTGTCGGGCGGCAAGGATAGCTATACCCTTCTGGCAGTGCTCCACGAACTAAAATGGCGCGGGCTGCTGCCAGTCGATTTGCTGGCCTGTAATTTGGATCAGGGTCAGCCGGGTTTCCCGGCCACTGTTCTTCCCGAGTTCCTCGAACGCATGGGAGTGCCGCATCGGATCGAATATCAGGATACTTATTCGATTGTGGTGGATAAGGTCCCCCAGGGCCGCACCTATTGCGCCCTGTGCTCGCGTTTACGGCGGGGCAACCTCTATCGCATCGCGCGCGAAGAAGGGTGTTCAGCAGTCGTGCTGGGCCATCACCGCGACGATATTCTTGAGACCTTTTTCATGAACCTGTTCCACGGGGGCCGTCTTGCGACCATGCCGCCCAAACTGGTCAATGAAGAGGGGGATCTGTTTGTCTATCGCCCCCTCGCCCATGTGGCCGAGGCGGATTGCGAGAAATTTGCAAAGGCGATGAACTATCCCATCATCCCATGTGATTTGTGCGGCAGCCAGGACGGGCTGCAACGCCAACAGGTCAAACAGATTTTGGACCAGTGGGAAAAAAATGCGCCAGGGCGACGTCAGGTGATGTTCCGGGCGCTGACAAATGCCAGACCGTCGCACCTGCTCGACCCGAAACTTTTTGATTTTATGAACCTTTCGACCGGACAGATTCAAAACGACGAAAATCCGGCGGAAATTCCCAAGTTGCGTTAACGAGTGACTCAGATTGATTTCCTACGGTTGGCCTGCGCGATCCTTGCCCAAGCCAAAGGCCGTAAAACCGATGCGGAATTTTCTCTCTGTTAATAAATATCTCGATCTGTTGCGAGTTATCCTGACCGGACCACAGGTCCTGGCCTTTTTGCCAGCCATCTGTCTGGCAGCGTTCTGGCTGGGTGGTGAACGTGCCCTTTTCATGGCGGCGCTTGGCCTGCCGCTTATGTTTGCCGCAACCGGAATATGGGGCAGCCGGTCCTACACCGCCCATAGCGCGGGAATGCGCCCCAGCGGCCTGGTGACTCATGATGTTTTTCAATCCGAACTGCAGATTTTGAACGAGTCAGCACGTAGCCGAGGCGAGAATGCCGCCTGCATCGCTATAGCCCTGGACGATTTTGCCGACCTTCTGGATCTACACGGGCAGGCCGCAGCCGATCATGCGAAACAACAATTCCGCGATCGCGTTCTTTCGATCATTCGCAATCAGGACATCTTTTGCCAGATTGACCAGAATCGGTTTTTGATTGGTCTTAATCCCTCACCGCATCTGGATCTCGAAGCCTGCATTCAAATGTCAGGCCGCCTGCAAAGCGCCGTCGAAGAACCGCTCTTGTTAAACGGAGTTGGCGTGTATCAGTCCTGTTCGATCGGGTTTTGCCTAATGTCGGATCTGCGCCAGGCTGAAGCTGATGAATGGATAGGGGCCGCCACGGCTGCCCTTGCCGAGGCCCAGAGAAGCGGGCCTTCGACAATCCGCGCCTATTCAACGAGAACCCGCCGGCGATCTCTGGTTCGAGCCAACTTGCGCAAAGAGTTCGAGGCTGCATTGGACAATGGGGAAATCCGGCCCTGGTTCCAGCCTCAAGTGTCAACTGACACTGGCAACATAACCGGGTTCGAAGCGCTGGCACGGTGGGAGCATCCTGGCAAAGGTGTGCTTGGCCCTCAGGTATTCTTGCCCTTCGCAGAACAAGCCGAACTGATGGAGCGGTTGGGTCAGGTCATGCGCCACCACGCTTTCGAGGCCCTGCGCACTTGGGATAGCGCCGATGCGATCATTCCTCGGATAGGTATCAATTTCTCGTCTGATGAACTTCGCAATCCCAACCTGATTGATCGATTGAAGTGGGAACTGGACCAGTTTGAACTGACACCAGACAGATTGGCGGTCGAGATTCTGGAAACCGTGTTCTCGCGCCGACCCGATGACGTGATAACGAGAAACGTGACAGACATGGCGGCTCTTGGGTGTTGTATCGATCTGGATGATTTTGGAACCGGTCATGCCTCGATCGCGTCAATCAAACGATTTGACGTTTCGCGCATCAAGATCGACCGGACCTTTGTGGCAAAATCCGACCAGGATCCCAGTCAGCAGCAGCTTGTCAGCGCGATTCTGACGATGGCTGAAAGGTTGAATCTTGAGACTCTTGCGGAAGGTGTCGAAACCCCGGGTGAACACGCATTGATGGCACAGTTGGGCAGCAATCACGTGCAGGGGTTCGGGATTGCCAAACCGATGCCGTTCGAACAGACGATGCAATGGATCACTGCCCATCGTAATCAGCTTAAAGGCGCGCCCAGGATCGGCGGCAAAATGGGATGAAATCGGTCATTTCATTGCGCCAAATCCGTTACTGCGGCGATTTATGAGGCGATTCCGCTTGACCTTTGGGGCTGCACTCTGTTGAACCCACCGGGTGTGTTTCACTGCTCAAGGTGGCTGTCCCCGATGGACGATCAGAATAAGAACCTCATCCTTGCAACCGCGCTCAGCTTTTTGGTGATCCTTGTCTGGTTCGTCTTGTTTCCACCGCCCGAACCATCGGTGACACAGGAAGAGGCTGAAATTACCGCCCTTGAAGGGGACGAGGTGCAGACACCCAGTGCCACCAGCACTGTTGGTGAAGCAACCGCAACCACCGAAGAGACTCTGCCAGAGGAACAAGCCCCTCGGGTGCAAATCGACACGCCCCGCCTGGAGGGCAGCCTGTCCCTGTCGGGCGGGCGGATCGATGAGCTGTTCTTGAAAGACTACAAGGTTTCGATCGAAGAAGGAGCGCCCATTGTCGAATTGCTGTCTCCGGTCGGGTCGGAATCAGCATATTACGCCATTTATGGCTGGGCCCCAGGCGCAGGCCTGGCAGGTGCGGACGTTCCCGGCCCCAATACACTATGGACATTGGAGCAGGGAGAGAAACTGGGTGTAGACAGCCCCATCACGCTTGCCTGGGACAACGGCAATGGCCTGACCTTCCGCCGGATCATCTCGGTCGATCAGGACTACATGTTCACCGTGACCCAATCGGTCGAAAACGCGACCCAGTCCGAGGTGGGCATGGCCCCTTATGGCATTCTCGCCCGGCACGGTATTGGCGAAGATGGCAATCTTCCGGGCCTGAAGAATTTCTTCATCTTGCATGA
Source organism: Ruegeria sp. G2 (assembly GCF_056533505.1). Classification (NCBI taxonomy): domain Bacteria; kingdom Pseudomonadati; phylum Pseudomonadota; class Alphaproteobacteria; order Rhodobacterales; family Roseobacteraceae; genus Ruegeria; species Ruegeria sp. G2. The sequence continues at coordinate 188,934 of NZ_JBQFON010000007.1, forward strand.
AGGCGTGATTGGCATGTCGGATGGCACACTGTCCGAGGTCGATTATGGCGATGTCCGCGATTTCGATATCGACCCGAATGAAAGGGCCCAGGCCGAGGTCTATCAGGTCAAGGAAGATGGATGGATCGGATTTACCGACCATTACTGGATGACTACACTGATCCCCGAACCCGGGTCAGCTTTCAAAGCAGCCGCCAAATACGACTCGCGCCGCAAAATTTATCAGACCGAGACGGTCCTGCCGACACTGACTGTCGCCCCAGGTGAAACCGCCGAGGTCACGACCCGCCTGTTCGCCGGTGCCAAGGAATGGGAAGCCATTCGTGAATATCAGGCTGAAGGCGTGCAGAAATTCATCGACAGCATCGACTGGGGCTGGTTCTTCTTTCTGACCAAGCCGATCTTCTGGCTGCTGCACAATATCAATGCTCTGATCGGCAATATGGGCTGGTCCATCATCGGCCTGACCCTGATCATCAAGGCAATCCTCTTCCCGCTGGCCTTCAAATCCTACGTCTCGATGGCGAAAATGAAGGAACTGCAGCCGCAGATGGAGGCGTTGAAAGAAGCCGCAGGGGACGACCGCCAGAAGATGCAGCAAGGCATGATGGAGCTTTACAAGAAGGAAAAGGTAAACCCGGCCGCTGGCTGTTTACCAATCCTGATGCAGATTCCGATCTTCTTCTCGCTATACAAGGTGATCTTCGTCACCATCGAACTGCGCCAAGCCCCCTGGTTTGGCCCGTTCCAGGACCTCAGCGCGCCGGATCCGACCTCGATCATGAACCTGTTCGGCCTGTTGCCCTGGGCTGGCCCACAACCAGAAACGTTCATGGCGCTGATTTTCATCGGCATCCTGCCGTTGTTACTGGGTATCTCGATGTGGCTGCAGCAAAAGCTGAACCCGGCACCAACCGATGCGACACAGGCGATGATCTTTGCCTGGATGCCTTGGGTGTTCATGTTCATGCTGGGCAGCTTTGCCAGCGGGTTGGTGGTCTACTGGATCGCGAACAACACGATCACATTCACCCAGCAATATCTGATCATGCGCAGCCAAGGCTACAAACCTGACGTATTCGGAAACATCAAGTCTGGCTTCAAGCGCACCCCAAAGACGGATGACAAATGAGCGGAACAGTAACCGCTTTGTGGCGGCACCCGATAAAAAGTCACGGGCGCGAAAGCCTTGATCACATCACCATGACCCCCGGGCAGACCATGCCCGGGGATCGTATTTGGGCGGTTGCGCATGAGGCGTCCAAAGCGGATGGGTCGGAATGGGTGCCCTGCAACAATTTCAGCCGCGGCGCGAAGGCGCCTCAGTTGATGGCAATCTCAGCGCATCTACAGGGTGACACGGTCACGCTGCGCCATCCCAACCGCCCCGATCTGAGTTTTGAGCCCGACACGCAACAAGACAAATTTCTTGATTGGGTGAGGCCACTGATGCCGACAGACCGGGCCGCCTCGGCCCGCATCATCCGCGTTCCCGGTCGCGGGATGACCGATAGCGATTTCCCATCGATCAGCCTGTGCAATATGGCCTCGCACCGTGCGGTCGAACAGAAATTGGGCCGTGATCTTTCGATTGCACGTTGGCGTGGCAACATCTGGTTCGATGGCCTGCCACTGTGGGAGGAATTCGACTGGCTGGGCCGCAATATACGAATTGGCGAGGTGATCTTTCACATCCGTGAACGCATAACGCGTTGTTTGGCCACGACGGCCAACCCCGAGACGGGTGAACGCGATGCCGATACGCTGGGCGCGCTCGGCAATTGGAATCATCAGGATTTCGGGGTCTACGCTGAGGTTCTGCAAGGCGGCAGCATCCGCCCCGGCGACGAGGTACAGGTACTGTGACCGCTCTTCGTTTTCCATTGGCCGAATCCCCTGACGCATTCGCAACAGAAACCGGGCGCAAACTGTTTGCCGGACCATCCGAGTTCGTCAAAGGCGTGGTCGCCATGGACGGCCTGCCCGCACCTGACCGGCTGGAAGTCTGCTTCGCAGGGCGCTCAAACGTGGGCAAGTCCAGCTTAATCAACGCGCTGACTGGGACCAAAGGGCTGGCGCGTGCATCAAACACGCCGGGCCGCACACAAGAGATCAACTTTTTCACTCAAGGACCTGATCTCTATTTGGTTGACCTGCCGGGATATGGTTACGCCAATGCGCCGGTCAAGGTCGTCGAAAAGTGGCAGCGGTTGCTGAAAAAATATCTCAGCGGCCGTCAAACCCTGCGCCGCACCTTTGTGCTGATCGACTCGCGCCACGGGGTAAAGCCGGTCGACGCAGAGATTATGAAGCTGCTGGACACCAGCGCTGTCACGTTTCAATGCGTTCTGACCAAAGCCGACAAGGTAAAAGCCAACGACCGCGAGAAGGTGCTGCAGCAAGTACGCAGCGCGCTTGCCAAACACCCCGCAGCCTTCCCCGAGATCGTGTTAACATCATCCGAGAAAGGCGACGGAATTCCCACCCTGCGCTCGATCATCGCGCATCTGGAATAGCTTGGCTCTTGGCAGCACCGCTCAAAGACCCTAACACGGGTGCCCAGAGGGACCTCAGCCATGAAGACAAGAGATATGAATCGGGATTGGATCGCCACCGCAGCCACCTTGAACAGCGCCCTGCCCTACCTGCAGCGCTATGACGGGGCCATCGTTGTTATCAAGCTGGGTGGACACGCCATGGGCAGCGACGAGGCGATGGAAAGCTTTGCGCGCGACGTTGTTCTGATGCGGCAAGTCGGTGTAAACCCCGTCATAGTGCATGGCGGCGGTCCTATGATCAACGCCATGCTGGGCAAGCTAGACATTCAGTCCGAATTTGTCGGCGGCAAGCGTGTGACTGACAAAGCCACTGTTGAGGTGGTCGAGATGGTTCTGTCCGGCCTTGTAAACAAGCGTATCGTACAGGCGATCAACGGTCAGGGCGGCTCGGCTGTGGGTTTGTCGGGCAAGGATGCAAACCTGATGATTTGCGATCAGACCGATCCATCGCTGGGATTTGTGGGCTCACCGTCCAAGATGAACCCAAAGGTTCTGCATGACCTGTTCTCACATGACGTGATCCCCGTGATTGCCCCGCTTGGTGCGGGCCAGAATGGTGAAACGTTCAACGTCAACGGCGACACCGCGGCTGGCGCGATTGCCTCGGCACTTAAGGCAGATCGCCTTCTGCTGCTTACCGATGTTTCGGGCGTCAAGAATGCCGCCGGAGAGGTCGTGACCGAACTGAAAGCCGGTCAGATCCGCGAGATGACGCTGGAAGGCACCATCGCGGGTGGAATGATCCCCAAAACAGAAACCGCGTTGGACGCGCTTCATAGCGGTGTTCGGGCAGTAGTAATACTGGACGGGCGCGCGCCAAATGCGGTGTTGCTCGAACTGTTTACGGAACACGGTGCCGGATCCCTGATCCGCCCGGATTAACGCCATAGTGATCTTCGACATCTTGCACCGGGCATTAACATGCTCGATTGTGAATGTATGGAGAACGAGCCCCTATTTCGCCTAAGCGTGTTTTTGATCCTGTTTGTTGTGTTTGCGGCGGCAGAGACAATTGCGCCAAAACGCCTAAGAACCTGTCCGCGAAAAAATCGGTGGCTAACCAATCTATCAATCACTGTTTTGAACACACTGATGCTCAGGACTATGGCGATTGGGTTGCCCTTATTGGCAGTTGGCGCTGCCATTGATGCCGGGAAAAATGGATTGGGCGTTTTTAATTGGCTCGCTTGGCCAGGGTGGGTTGAGCTTATTCTGTGTTTGCTGATTCTGGACTTTGCAATCTGGCTACAGCATCTGATTACCCACAAGGTGCCAATCCTTTGGCGGCTACATCGTGTGCATCACGCCGACCGAGACATGGACGTCACTACTGCAGTCCGCTTTCACCCTGTTGAAATCGCGTTGTCCATGATCCTGAAAATCGGGCTAATCTATCTGCTCGGCGCCAGCGCCCTGGCTGTGATCCTGTTTGAGATCCTTCTTAATGGCACAGCGTTGTTCAATCATTCAAACTTGAAGCTCCCCCTTGCTGTTGACGCTGTGGTACGTAGGGTTCTTGTGACACCCGATATGCATCGCGTACATCATTCGGTGTTCCGAACAGAACATGACAGCAATTATGGCTTTGCACTGTCTATTTGGGACCGAATGCTGGGGACTTACATTGCACAACCTCGGGACGGGCACGAACAAATGAGCGTGGGATTGGAATGGCAGGACGATCGACCAACAAAACTGGGATGGAGCCTGGTTCTGCCCTTTCGCCGTCGATGACCTACGCCAATGTCGAACGAGCAGCCACTCAGGTTGGGCTGATAGTTATGGGTGCACAACATCCGCGCGTGTCGGGAGCCAAACAACTGGACGGTGGGACATTGATCCTGCTGGGGACGGCAGGAGCGTTCTGGCCCACTCTGGCTGCATCGCCTGAGTGGAGGGATGGTCAACCCGATCCTGTAGACCGGTGGTCAAAGCGAGTTATTGGTGAACTGGCACAGGACCTGTCAGCCGCAGCACACTATCCGTTTGGCGGCCCACCTTACGCGCCATTCATTGATTGGGCACTAAACTCCGGGCGCACGTTCAGCAGCCCGGTAGGGGCACTGGTGCACGATACTGTGGGAATGATGATTTCATTCCGTGGTGCTTTGCATTTCACTGGGGAATTTACGATCCCGCACAACTTACAGGAATCCCCATGTATTGAATGCCCCGCCCCTTGCGCGACCACCTGTCCGGTAGAAGCGCTGAATACGCACAGCTTCTACGATGTGGCCGCCTGCAAAGGATATCTGGGTACTGAAGCTGGACAAGACTGCCTGAACGATGGGTGTATCGCGCGGCGCGCCTGCCCTGTCAGCGCAGGTGCCGAGCGTCAACCCGAACAGTCGGCGCATCACATGAACGCCTTTTTTCGATCATGACCCGAACTCTGATTCTGACCCGCCATGCGAAATCCAGTTGGCAAGATCCATTTGTCCAAGATCACGACCGGCCACTGAACAAACGCGGACGAAGGTCGGCTCCTGCGATCGGCCGCTGGTTACAAAGCAATGGTTGGTTACCAGATGAAGTCATCAGCTCAACAGCACAACGCACGCGGGAGACATGGAACCGGTTGGGGCTAAGCGCATCAAAGCTGTCCTTTACCCCCGGCCTCTACCTTGCCGGGCCCGACCAAATGTTTGAGGCGCTTTCGTCGGCTTTGGCAGAGACCGTGCTCATGCTAGGCCATAATCCCGGTATTGCAGAGTTTGCACATCGATTAGTACACCAAGCCCCGAACCATCCGCGCTTCTACGATTATCCGACCGGCGCAACGACGGTTATCCACTTTGAAGCACCGGATTGGACTTCGGTTCGTTGGGGAAGTGGTGAAGTCCTTGGATTTACAATCCCCCGCGAATTGCTGGAATAAAAAAAGGCGGGGTAAACCCCGCCTTTCTGATCTTCTGGTCTCGGTTCAATGACCCAGAATTTGGCTTAGGAACAATTTGGTCCGTTCGCTCTGAGGGTTGTTGAAGAACTCTTCCGGTTCGTTCTGTTCCACGATCTGGCCTGCGTCCATAAAGATCACACGGTTGGCAACCTGGCGTGCGAAACCCATCTCGTGGGTCACACACAGCATGGTCATGCCTTCCTCGGCCAGTTCGATCATGGTGTCGAGCACCTCTTTGATCATCTCGGGGTCCAGCGCCGATGTCGGTTCATCGAACAACATGATCCGCGGCATCATACACAGCGAGCGAGCAATCGCCACTCGCTGCTGCTGACCACCGGATAGCTGACCGGGATATTTCAGCGCCTGATCCGGGATCTTCACCTTTTCCAGGAAATGCATCGCGCGTTCTTCGGCTTCTTTCTTGGGCGTTTTACGTACCCAGATCGGTGCCAGCGTGCAGTTTTCCAGAATGGTCAGATGCGGGAACAGGTTGAAGTGCTGGAACACCATGCCAACCTCGGACCGGATCTTGTCGATGTTCTTGAGGTCATTCGACAGTTCCGTCCCATCCACGACAATCGTGCCTTGCTGGTGCTCTTCCAGCGCGTTCAAGCAGCGGATCAGGGTGGACTTACCAGACCCGGACGGCCCCGCGATCACGATTCGCTCGCCCTGATTGACGGTCAGATTGATGTCGCGCAGTACGTGGAAGGACCCGTACCACTTGTTCATGTTGTTGATTTCGATGGCGACCTCGTCGCTCACCTGCATCTTGGTGCGGTCGATTTCGCGGTCAATTGCAAGTTCAGACATATGTTGAACTCCTTAATGATGATCCGTGGCAAGGCGACGCTCGAGCCACTGGGAATATTGAGAGATGCCGTAGCAGACGACGAAGAACAGAAGCGCGGCAAAGCCCAGAAGTTCCCAATAGACGCCGTTCCATTCGGTCGACGCCAGGATGGGACCCCGGATCATGCCCACTAGATCGAACATTGAGATGACCGAAACCAGTGTGGTGTCCTTGAACAGGCCCACGGCCACGTTCACGATACCGGGGATCGATATCTTCAATGCCTGCGGCAGGATGATAAGCCGCATCGCCTGCGGGTAATCCAAACCAAGACTGTCTGCTGCCTCGTACTGTCCACGTGGAAGCGCTGCCAGACCACCGCGGATCACCTCGGCAATATAGGCGGCCGAGAACATGGTGATCATGATCACAACGCGCAGGAACAGGTCGACCGTGCTGTCAGGCGGGAAGAAATACGACAGCATCACCGAAGCCACAAACAGCAGTGTGATCAAAGGCACACCACGGATGAATTCGATGAAGATGACGCAGACCCACTTGATCAGCGGCATGTTCGACTGACGGCCCAGCGCAAGTGCGATCCCTAACGGGACAGACAACGAAACGCAGGCCAAGCCCAGCATCATGTTGAGCATGAAGCCACCTAGATCGCGGCTGGGAACAGCGGAAAGCCATGCCCCCTCGGACGCGTCCTCTGGGATCAAAGCACCGCCAAGCTTCCAGACAACCAAAGCAACGATAATGGCCCCGAAAAATCCAGCGGCAAAACTGTTCTTCCCGAGCTTCTGAAAGACAGCACCCGCAGCAACGCAGCCAAGTAGGGCAACGAAGGGTACCAAGATCGTGCCACCCCATATCAGCCAGAAGGCAATAAAGGGATAGAGGGCTGTAAAGATCAGTAGTTTGCGCGGTAGATCGAAGAACAGGACCGGTGCAACCGCCGCTAGCATCAGTACGAATGCCAGATTAGGCCGCCAATACGCATCGGTAGGGTATTTGAACCCGTAGATAAGCTGAGGCCAGCGTTCGGTCAGAACCGCGAAACACGCACCTGTTTTACCGGCGAGAATCTCTCGGCATTCCGCAAGCGAGTTCGCGTTCCACACTCCATTCAGGATCCATGGCAACGTGTTCTTCAGAAGCACATAGATCAACATCAGCGACAGGACAGTCAGGATTGTATTGGTTGCGCCAGAGAAAAGATTCTCTCGCAACCACTTCACAATACCCGTCTGGTTCGCTGGTGGTGGCGACGGAGGAATGGTGCCATCGGCCACAAAGGCGATCGGGTTTGTTGTTTGATCAGCCATGGCTCAGCGCTCCTTCAACTTGACGGATGCGTTGTAGACGTTCATCACCATTGAGATCAGCAGCGAAGCGGTCAGATAGAACAGCATCAGCAACAGAACACACTCGATCGCACGACCGGTCTGGTTTAGCGTGATGCCACCCAACGTTGCGGTAATATCCGCATAGCCCACGGCAATCGCCAGCGACGAGTTCTTGGTGATGTTCAGATACTGCGAAATCAGCGGCGGGATGATCACCCGCAGCGCTTGCGGCAGGATCACCAGATTCATGATCCGCCCGGGGCGCAAACCCAGTGCAGCTGCAGCTTCGGTTTGACCTTTCGAGATCGCCTGAATACCCGCGCGAACGTTTTCCGCGATGAAGGCACCGGTATAAATCGACAAGGCAAACCACAAAGCGATCAGCGGGCCACCGATTTTGATACCACCGCTGAAGTTAAAGCCCTTCAGCTCGGGAATGTTCCAAGTCAGACCCATCACCGCCATCAGCAGCGCAAAAGGCACCAGCCAAACGGCCAGTTTCACAAGGCCGGTTTTCGGACGCTCACCAGTTTGTTCCTGCTTCAGCGTGGCGCGTTTTTCAATTTCGCGAGACGCAAACCAAGAACCGACCAAAAACACGATCACCACAACCCAATTCAAAATTGTGGCGCTGAACAAGCCATTGGCGAATTCCGGACGCGGGATATAGACACCACGGTTGGTGAAAGCGAACAAGTCAAACAACATGCTGGATGTTGGGTTATCGCCGCGGAAGGCTCTGGGCCCTGGCAATACTGCCGTCATGATTGTGAAGATGATGATGATCCAGATCAGGACCGGGATGTTCCGGAAGATCTCGACATAGACGGCCATCAACTTTGACACGAGCCAGTTGTTCGACAGACGCAATACGCCCGCTATCACACCAAACACCGTTGCTGTAACACAGGCAAGAACAGCGACAAGCAGCGTATTGAGAATTCCAACAATAGCGGCGCGCCCATGCGAAGACTGGCTGTCATATTCAATCAAACGCTGGTTAATGTCGTACCCCGAAGGGTCGCCCAGAAATGTGTAGGAAATGTTGAGGCCGGCGGCCCTGAGGTTCTGGATCAGGTTGTTGCCAAGATACCAGATGGAAAGCGCAATAACGACGGCCGCAATCACCTGAAATGTCAGTGAGCGATAGCGGGTGTCGTTTATGAGCATAGACAACCGAAAGTCAGCTTTCGGTGGGTCAGTCATAGTTGACATATTTAGGAATCCCCGTGCTTTTCGAGCGCTTCATTGTCGGCGGGGTTCTCCCCACTCTTGAGCAACTCGTAGCATTCTGATGAGAAAAGGGCGCAGGTTGCCCTGCGCCCTTTCCAATGGATTTTAGCGGAACGGCGGCGAATACAGCAGGCCACCTTCGGTCCACTGTGCGTTCAGGCCGCGAGCCAGACCAATCGGAGTTTCTTCACCGATGTTCTTGGCGAAGACTTCGCCATAGTTACCACCAGCTTTAATCGCCTTGGCAGCCCAGTCAGCGTCCAGACCCAGCATTTCGCCCAGAGTACCTTCGGTACCCAGCAGACGGTTCACTTCGGGGTTGTCACCTGCGCCGGCGCTCAGCTCATCGATATTGGCCGAGGTCACGCCCAGCTCTTCAGCAGAAACCAGAGCGTTCAGAGTCCAGCGGACAACGTCGCCCCACTCGTGATCGCCGTGACGGACCAGCGGGCCCAGAGGCTCTTTCGAGATGATTTCGGGCAGCAGGACGTGGTCACCAGGGTTTTCGAACGTGGCGCGAGTAGCAGCCAGGCCCGATGCGTCGGTGGTGTAAACGTCACATGCGCCAGCTAGATACTGCTGCTGTGCTTCGGCGTTGGTTTCGATCGGAACCGGCTCATAGCTGATGTTGTTCGAGCGGAAGAAGTCCGCCAGGTTCAGCTCGGTTGTGGTGCCGGTCTGGATGCACACGGTTGCGCCGTCCAGTTCCTTGGCCGAGCTTACGCCCAGTGCTTTGGGAACCATAAAGCCCTGACCGTCGTAGTAGTTCACACCGACGAATTCGAACTTCAGGTCTACGTCGCGGCTGAATGTCCAAGTGGTGTTACGAGCCAGCATGTCGATCTCACCCGAAGCCAGCGCGGTAAAGCGAGTCTTGCCGGTGGTCGGGACAAATTCAACAGCGCTTGCATCGCCCAGTACAGCGGCTGCAACAGCACGGCACAGTGAGACGTCAAAGCCCTGCCATTCGCCATTCGCGTCGGGTGCAGCAAAGCCGACCAGACCGGTGGTCACACCGCAGTTCAGCTTGCCGCGTGCTTTGACATCGTCAACAGTCCCCGCCGCAGCTGCGCCAGCAGCCAGGCCGGCAATGGTTGCCATGCCCAAGATTACGGATTTTTTCATTTTTACCTCTTCCTGATTTTCCATCCCTTTATGGGACGGTTCGATCCGGCACTATACGCGCCAGAAAGGTTACCCAAAAGGTGTCTCCCCTTTAGTGGCCCGAGTTTGGGCGTATTCATCAACAAACGTCAAGGGCTGGATCATTGAAAACGATTGATCAATTTGGGCAAAAAGGGGCTCAAAATCACGATTTGAGCTCAAAAAGTCTCAGATCGAGATGTCGAAGAAACGCTTGGCATGCAAAAACGCTGCTTTTTTTACTTCGGCTGCAGCGTGTGCCTCGTCATCATGACCCCACTGTTCGATCTGCCACAGCTCATCCAACCGGGAAATATGCCAGATCTCCTCTGGCGCTCGCCAATCCAAAGCCACGGCAAATCCAAGAATCAATGATCCGGACAGACTGACAAGATCGTGAAACGCCGCCAATTGAAAGGCATTGAGCGCATGCACCCGGTCGCGCAACGTTTGCAGCGTTTCTGTGTCTTGCGGTTGATGCACCACGCCCACGCGCGAAATTAATCGTGCGCCCAGCGCATCGGCAGCCCAATCCAAAGCAGGGTCCCAATCATTTGCCTGCCGGTTTTGCAAAGTCTCGGGGTGCGTCGCCCGATAGCACAACAAATCCGAATCACCATAATCTGCCAGCATATCGGCAACCTCACCATGCTGATGCTGCACCTTGTCGATCGCCGCGTTGGCCGAACGGGTGAAAGGCATCGTGGTCGGATCGACCTCTTTTTCCTGCGCGTCCCATTCATCCGCAATGGCCTGCGCCATGGTATGCGTGGGAAGAACCAGCGCTGCTTTTGCCGGCGTCTTGACACGACGACCATCCAGCTCAACCGTGTAACCGTTGTCGATCTCAACGACCGCGCCTGAGGTCCAGAAGCGTTTTGGTTTCCAGTCGCTCATATTTTTCAGTCCCAGATGTTGGCCAGTGTAATTGGCAATTCTTCGAAGCTCTCGATCACGTATTGGGCATCTCTCAGGGCTGATCGATCATGGTATCCCCAGCTCACTCCGATCCCTGCGACCTGCGCGGCAGCAGCCATTTCCATGTCAAAACTGGTATCGCCTACCATGACCGAATGAGCGGCCCCCACGTCGGTTTCAGCCAGCGCCGTTTCGATCATCGATGGATGCGGTTTTGACGGGTGATGATCGGCCACCTGCCGAGTGATGAAATACTGCTCCAACCCATGCGCCTCTAGCAGCGCATCCAGTCCACGCTTGGATTTCCCGGTCGCAACGCCCAGCAGCACCTCGGGCATATCATGGAGTGCCTGAATTACTTCCCGAGCGCCCGGATAAAGCGGCGAGCTGGCTGCGCCCTGCTCTAACCGTTGCGCGTGATAGGCCTGTTTGTAGCCATCAACTAGCGCGTTCTGCACCAGATCGGACTGATCTTGCGCAAGATTTGCCATCGCATGGGGCAGAGACAAGCCAACAATGGACAGGATTGCGTTTCGGCTCGGCACTGGCAAAGACTGCGCCTGAAAGCTGGCAGTCATCGCCGACACGATGGCACCCTGACTATCGACAAGCGTGCCATCGACGTCGAACAGAACCAGCCGCAAGGGCGCACTCATCGCAGCTGCTCGAACGGATCGTCGGATGCTAGATCCTCAGTCCAACCAAGTGTATCCCAACTGTGCTTCATGTGGTCTGGCAATGGGGCTGTGATCGTGATGGGTTTTCGTGTTTCCGGATGCTCAAATGACAGGCTGCGGGCGTGCAGATGAAGTTTCTTGCTGATGATGCCGCCCAGCTGAGCCCCCCAACCATCGCCGAGGTTTTCCTGCCCCGAGCCACCGTATTTTCCATCTCCGATGATAGGGTGGCCGATCGCTGCCATATGCGCACGCAGTTGATGTGTCCGGCCGGTTACCGGCTCCATTGCAACCCATGCGGCCCGGCCCGCCACACGGTAGAGCGTGGCATAGAGCGTATGCGCGCGTTTTGCGCCGGGCGTATCGTTCACTTCGCTCGGATGAACAGCGATCATCTTCTCGCCTTCGCCCTGTTTGCCATGTCCCGGAGCCTTGACCAGACCGGTCTTGATCTCACCCAGATATGGCGTCGGCACCCCTGCAACGAGCGCCCAATAAATCTTTTGGGTGTTGCGATGCCGGAACGCTGCGGTCAGCCCCTTGGCGGCTTCGCGCGTGCGGGCCATCAACAGCACCCCAGATGTGTCCTTATCCAACCGATGCACAAGGCGTGGGTTCTCATCGTACCCAAAGCGCAACGCTTCTGACAGGCTGTCCACATGGCGCGTCTGACCGCTTCCGCCCTGCACCGGCAGCCCATGTGGTTTGTTCAGCGCCAGCACGTGATCGTCCTTATAGATCACGCAAGACTGGATCATCTTTGCGTCGGCGTCCGAGACACGGTGCTTTACGACTGCCGGCTTATGGTCCGCATCCGGTAGCGGGGGCACACGCACGGACTGCCCGACCTCCAATCGAGTCGCGGCTTTGACCCGCCCGCCATCAACGCGCAGCTCACCCTTGCGACACATCTTCTCGATCCGGCCTTGGCTGACATGGGGAAACAGCCGGCGCAGCCAACGATCCAACCGCTGTTCGCCATCGCCCTCTGCTACGGTGATCACCTGTACGCCGCTCATGCCATTGCCCCTTTTTCCGCGCGGCTGATCCGCCCGGATTGTGCTTGTTTCAGTGCCTTAGAAATCATGCGCGTCTGTCGCGCGCATCGGGTGCAGAGTCAAGCCTAGCCCGGATTGCGCTGCGTTCTCAGTTTGGCAAAGTACTCCAACCGTTTTTTTAGTTCTCGCTCAAAACCGCGCTCGACCGGCTGATAGAGAACCGGGCGCTTCATATCATCCGGGAAATAGTTCTGACCCGAGAACCCATCTTCGGCATCGTGGTCATAGGCGTAACCTGCCCCATATCCCTGATCCTTCATCAGCGATGTCGGTGCGTTAAGAATATGTTTGGGCGGCGGTTCACTGCCCGATTGTTTTGCCAACCGCATCGCTGCCTTGTACCCCACATAAGCCCCGTTCGATTTTGGAGCGAGCGCCAGATACACCAACGCTTGTGCCAGTGCCAATTCGCCCTCGGGCGAGCCCAGCCGTTCGTAGGTTTCCCAGCTATGAAGACAGATTGATTGCGCCTGCGGATCGGCCAGTCCGATATCCTCGACCGCCATTCGCGTGATCCGGCGTGCCAGATAGCGCGGGTCTTCACCCCCTGTCAGCATCCGCGCGAACCAATAGAGCGCCGCGTCGGGATCCGAGCCGCGCACCGATTTGTGCAGGGCCGAAATAAGGTTGTAGTGCTCGTCCCCCGATTTGTCGTATTTCGCTGCCCGCCGCATCAGACGCGTCGACAGCGCATCAGAATCCAGGGCGGTTTCCACGGTCCAGGCGGCAACCTGTTCGATCAGGTTCAACAGCGCGCGCCCGTCGCCATCCGCCATTTCCTGCAGCGCTTCGCGCGCCGCAGGGGTTAGGGGCAAGGCACGGTCCAGCTCTTTCTCGGCCCGTTGGGTCAAGCGTTCAAGATCAGCGAGGCTGAGACGTTCCAGCACCAGCACCTGAGATCGGCTGAGCACCGCTGCGTTCAATTCGAAGGACGGGTTTTCGGTGGTCGCGCCGACCAGAAGGATCGTGCCGTCTTCCATATGCGGCAGAAACCCGTCCTGTTGGGCTTTGTTGAAGCGATGGATTTCGTCAACGAACAGCAAAGTGCCCTGCCCGTTCTGACGGCGGATCTTGGCGGCTTCGAACACCTTCTTCAGATCCGGAACACCGGTAAAGATAGCACTGATCTGTACGAAATGCAGATCAGTTTCCTGCGCGAGCAACCGGGCAATTGTCGTCTTACCTACGCCCGGAGGCCCCCAAAAGATCAGGCTCGACAGGCTTCCAGAAGCCAGCATCACTCCCAACGGAGCATCCTGGCCCAACACTTGTTCCTGCCCGATCACCTCGGATAAGGATTGCGGACGCAACCGATCTGCTAGCGGTCTGTGCGGCGAAGCCGTGGGTTCGCTCGACCCTGTATCAAACAGATCATTCACGGATCACATCCGGAACCGCAATGAGATTGTCCGCCCACCGCGTTCAATTTGAACCTGAACCCGGCGACCCGGGTCGGTCAGAACCTGAACAACATCTTCTGGCACGTCAATCTTGCCGCCGTTTATAACCTCAAGCACATCCCCTGCACGCAAGCCCGCCCGCGCGCCGTATTGTCCGGGATCGACGACAACAACACCTGTTTGAGACAGCTTCAATCCGAGGCGCACAATGACCGCCGGATTGACCCCGGAGACTATAAGCCCCGGCAGCGCGGTATCCTCGCCCAAAATCGTCTCGTTCGCGGCAGGCGTTTCGGGCGCTCGGATCAATGCAACTTCGATATCAGCACGCTCCTCACCCCGTAGCCGTGTCAGCACGGATTTGCCGCCCACCCCGGCAACCACCATGCGAAACTTCATCTCGGCTGGAGAATTCACCTCATCCCCATCCACATGCGTGACTACATCGCCTACCCGCAAGCCCGCTTCGGCCAGCGGACTAAGCGCATGAAGGTCCGACACCACAACGCCCATCGGGATGACCAATCCTAAAGACTCGGCAATATCCGCGCTCATGCGCTGACCGGCCATACCGGCCCAAGGGCTGACGAAGCTTTCATTCCCTGCCCGCGCCTGACGTAGAAATTCCGCCACCAAATTCGCCGGAATTGCAAATCCAATACCGTTTGACCCTCCCGACCGGGTCAGAATCGAAGTATTGATGCCGATCAAATCCCCATTCACATCGATCAGTGCACCACCGGAATTACCGGGATTGATCGCCGCATCGGTTTGGATGAAATATCCACGTGCATTACCGGTGGCTGTACCGGTCCGCGCCAATCCCGAGATTATCCCTGAAGACACAGTTTGCCCTACCCCAAACGGGTTCCCGATCGCAAGCGCCAGTTCACCTACTTCTACATGATCGGAGTCGCGCAGATGCAGAAAAGGTAGCTCGCCCGCCTCCTCCAACCGCAGGATGGCAATGTCGCTTTCCTTATCGCCCAGCACAACCTTGGCCGAATACTCACGACGGTCCGTGGTCACCACCCGTATCTCTGTGGCTGTCCCAACCACGTGATAATTGGACACAACATAGCCGTCTTCCGACAAAACGACGCCCGATCCGAGCGAGTTCTGAATACGTTGACGGGGCTCCCCAAACCCCCGACCAAAGAAGTCCTGAAAGAACGGGTCTGAGAACAGCGAATTGGTTCGACCTTCCCGTATAATCTTGGCATAGATATTTACCACTGCCGGGGCAGCTTTCCGAACTACCGGGGCAAAACCCAGTCCAATCTCGGCCTGTGATTGGGGCACTCGCGTTTCAGCTGAGGCAGTCGCAGCCACCACCATCAGGCTTATCACTAGAATACTGCGGATCATGTGACCTCCAATCAGGAATGATCGAAGATATGCGAAGCCCGCGCCATGAATGCAAGAGCCGATGAACTGTGCGACCGCGACTAGCTTAGTCGACACACTGCAGGCATAGGCGTGGCCGACAATTCCCGTATCTGAACCTCAAAACAGAAAAACCTCCGCACGGTTGCCCGAGCGGAGGTTTATTTCCGACCAAATGGTCAGAATTTATTATTCGTCTGCAGCCTCTTCAGCAGCAACGCGGGCTTTGTCAGCCGCGCCTTTAGCGTCGACGTCACGATCAACGAATTCGATGATCGCCATCGGAGCCATGTCGCCATAGCGGAAACCCGCTTTCAAGATGCGGACATAACCGCCCTGACGTTCGGCATAGCGGGGGCCAAGAACCTCGAACAGCTTTGCGACGTCTTTGTCTTCTTTCAGCTGCGAAGCGGCCTGACGACGGGCGTGAAGATCACCGCGCTTGCCCAGAGTGACCAGCTTTTCGATGATCGGGCGCAGTTCTTTTGCCTTCGGCAGAGTTGTTTTGATTTGCTCATGCTCGATGAGCGAGCCAGCCATGTTTGCAAACAGAGCCTTGCGGTGCTCATGAGTACGGTTCAGGCGGCGGTAACCACGTGCGTGACGCATTTTCTAGTTCCTTCTTTCGCGTTTTGCTTTGTCTGGCCGGCGATGCGTGTCACCGGCTCTCCTTGGGGCGGAAGTGCCCATATAGTCCCCGGCAACCCGGGCATTGGGGAAGACGCGCTTAGAACGCGTCTTCGAATTTCTTCGCCAGATCTTCGATGTTGTCGGGCGGCCAGTCCTCGACATCCATGCCAAGGTGCAGACCCATGCCGGACAGCACTTCCTTGATCTCGTTCAGCGACTTGCGGCCGAAGTTCGGAGTGCGCAGCATCTCGGCTTCGGTCTTCTGGATCAGATCGCCGATGTAAACGATGTTGTCGTTCTTCAGGCAGTTTGCCGAACGGACAGACAGTTCCAGCTCGTCCACTTTCTTCAGCAGCAGCGGGTTGAACTCCAGACCATCGTCTTCGTCCTGGCGGCCAGCCGATTCCGGCTCGTCGAAGTTCACGAAAATTGACAGCTGATCCTGCAGGATGCGTGCGGCGAAGGCCAGCGCGTCTTCCGGCGTGATCGAACCGTCGGTGTCGATCTTCAGGGTCAGCTTGTCATAGTCCAGAACCTGACCTTCGCGGGTCGGCTGAACGTCATAGGCAACCTTTTTGACCGGCGAATAGATCGCGTCGATCGGGATCAGGCCGATGGGCGCGTCTTCGGGCTTGTTCTTCTCAGCCGAGACGTAACCCTTGCCGGTGTTGACGGTCAGTTCCATGAACAGGTCGGCGCCATCGTCCAGGTGGCAGATGACGTGATCGCGGTTCAGAACCTCGATACCGGCGCTTTCGCTGATGTCGCCTGCGGTGACAACGGCGGGGCCTTTGGCATTGATCGACAGGCGCTTGGGGCCTTCGACTTCCATGCGCAGGGATACGCCCTTGAGGTTCAGGATAATGTCGGTGACGTCTTCACGCACGCCCGCGACCGAGGAGAACTCGTGCAGGACGTTGTCGATCTGAACGCTGGTGATGGCCGCGCCTTGCAGCGAGCTCATCAGAACGCGACGCAGCGCGTTGCCCAGAGTCAAACCGAAACCACGCTCCAGCGGCTCAGCAACCAGGGTTGCCTGACGCGCAGGGTCGTTGCCCGGCTTGCCGTCAAGCTGGGTCGGCTTGATCAATTCTGCCCAATTCTTATGGATCATGTAATCCCTCCATTCCTGTCCGCGCCCCATGACCAACAAGGTGCAGACGCCCGAGGTTCAAAATGACGTGCTGGGGCCGTGCAAAAACACAGCCCCAGCCTAATTCAAAATCGCTTAGACGCGACGACGCTTCGGCGGACGGCAGCCGTTGTGAGCAATCGGTGTCACGTCGCGGATCGACGTGATGTTGAAGCCCACCGCAGCCAGCGCGCGCAGCGCCGATTCACGACCCGAACCGGGGCCCTGAACTTCGACTTCCAGCGTCTTGACGCCATGTTCCTGCGCCTTCTTGCCTGCGTCTTCCGCAGCCATCTGAGCGGCGTAGGGTGTCGATTTCCGCGATCCCTTGAAGCCCATGGTGCCGGCAGACGACCACGAAATGGCGTTGCCCTGTACGTCCGAGATCAGGATCTTGGTGTTGTTGAAGGTCGAGTTCACATGGGCAACGCCCGATGCGATGTTCTTGCGCTCTTTGCGCTTGATGCGAGTCTTATCGCGTGCCATCGGTCAGACCCTCCCTTATTTCTTCTTACCGGCAATGGCCTTTGCGGGGCCTTTGCGAGTACGAGCATTGGTGTGGGTACGCTGACCGCGAACCGGCAGGTTGCGGCGGTGACGCAGACCGCGATAGCAGCCCAGGTCCATCAGACGCTTGACGTTCATCTGAACTTCACGACGCAGGTCACCTTCAACGGTGAAGTTCGCATCGATGTGCTCGCGGATGGCCAGAACTTCGGCGTCGGACAGTTCGTTGACGCGACGGTGCGCTTCAATGCCTACGGCTTCGCAGATCGCTTTGGCCGAGGTGTTTCCGATACCGGTGATATATGTGAGGGCGATTGGTACCCGCTTTGCAGTCGGGATGTTTACGCCGGCAATACGTGCCACGTGTCACTTTCCTTTTTGTTGCGGTTCCGTAACTCCGGAACCTTTTTTCACAACACTTGACCGTGGCAGTGACGCCAGAGGGTCCAGTATTATTCGAGGTGGTCGGGGCATTGGGGACGAATCCCCCATGCGATCTTGATTCCCCTTAGGGATGGGGGTCGATATGGGCTTTTGGCGGTGCCGTCAAGCCCATATTAATATCAGCCAAGAACCGCCTCAATCGAAGCGGTGACTTCCTTGATATCCGCCAGCCCATTCACCGGGCGCAGATCGCCTTTGGCGTAGTAATAGCCAATCAGCGGAGATGTCTTCTTATAGTATTCCATCAAGCGCGTGCGCAGGCTGTCTTCGTTGTCGTCCGCACGACGGACGAAGTCATTTTCCTTGCCGCAATTGGTGCATTTGCCATCCGCAGGAATCGGCTTGGTGTTGTCGTTGTAGACCTCACCACATCCGCCGCAGGTTGATCGCGCCGTGATCCGGTCCACCAGCGCGTCATCGTCCACGCGCATCTCGATCACCGTATGCAGTGACTGGCCCAGCTTGGTTAGCAGAGCCGATAGGGCATCGGCCTGTGCCAGCGTCCGAGGGAAGCCGTCAAAGATGAAACCAGCACCTTTTTCGGTGGTCAGTTTCTCTTCGATCAGGCCGATCACGATCTCGTCGGTGACCAGCTTGCCCGAGTCCATGATCGCAGCAACCTTCTGGCCCATTTCCGTGCCCGAGGTTTTGGCCTCGCGCAGCATGTCTCCGGTGCTCAGCTGCACCATACCGCGGGTTTCAACCAGGTGACGCGCCTGCGTTCCTTTGCCTGCCCCCGGGGGGCCGAGAAGAATGATGTTCATCGACGAGCAGCTCCCTTTCTGCCGCGTTTCTTGCTTTTGCCGCGCAGCTGGGACTTTTCAATCAGCCCTTCGTATTGATGCGCCAGCAGGTGGCTCTGGACTTGTTGGATCGTGTCCATGGTCACAGAGACGATAATCAGAACCGAGGTGCCGCCGAAATAGAACGGGATAGCAAACTGGCCCCGCAGGATTTCAGGCAGCAGACAAACGGCCGCCAGATAGGCCGAACCCAGAACCAGCACGCGGTTGACCACGTATTCCAGATATTCGGCGGTCTTCTTGCCGGGACGGATACCCGGCACAAAACCGTTCTGCTTTTTCAGGTTGTCCGCCACGTCGTCCGGCTTGAACGAAACGTTGAACGTGTAGAAATAGGCGAAGAACACGATCATCGAAGCGAAGAACAGCAGATAAAGCGGCTGTCCGGGGCCGAAGTTGGCCAGCAGCCACGACATGACCGGGCCATTTGTGGCACCCGACGAGAAAGTCGAGATCGTCACCGGGAGCAGCAGCAGCGAGCTTGCAAAAATCGCCGGGATCACGCCCGCCGGGTTCACTTTGACCGGCAGATGGCTGGAGCCGCCTTCATAGACTTTCATACCGGCCTGACGGCGCGGGTATTGGATGTGGATCTTGCGCAGGGCCCGCTCCATGAACACCACGAATGTAATCACCGCGATGACCATGATGATCACACCCACGATCACGGCAGGGCTGATCGCGCCGCTGCGGCCCGAAGCAAAGAACTGCGCCAGAGCAGCCGGGACCTCGGCGATAATGCCGACGAAGATGATCAGAGAAATACCATTGCCGATGCCGCGTGCAGTGATCTGCTCACCTAGCCACATCAGGAACATGGTGCCGCCGACCAGAGTGATCATGGTCGACATACGGAAGAACAGGCCCGGATCGGTTGCCAGATCGCCCGATTCCAGCGAAACGGCCAGACCATAAGCCTGAACGGTGGCCAGAGCCACGGTGCCGAAACGGGTGTATTGGTTGATCTTCTTGCGTCCCTGCTCGCCCTCTTTCTTGAGTTGCTCAAGTGCGGGAACCATCGATGTCAGCAGCTGTACGATGATCGAGGCCGAAATGTAGGGCATGATGCCGAGGGCAAAGATACCCATCCGCCCCAGCGCCCCGCCGGTGAACATCGAAATCATGCCGCCGATGCCCTGCCCCGCCTGCTCCATGAACTCGCGCAGGGCTGCACCGTCAATGCCAGGCACCGGAATGAAGGTGCCCAGACGATAGACGATCAGCAATGCAAGCGTGAACAGGATGCGGTTGCGCAGATCGGTGGCTTTACCAAGGGCAGCCCAGCTTGTGTTGGCTGCCATTTGCTCTGCTGCTGATACCATAAATCGGTCTCTCTTATGAAAACACCGCCCGGAACCGTTTTCCGGCTCGGGCGGCGTCTTGGAAAACTCTGTGGTCTATGTAAGCGGGTCTTGGCCCGCTCACAAGCGCTTACTCTGCCGCAGCCGCTTTTGTGACCGTAAGTGAGCCGCCCGCTTTCTCAACCGCCTCAACAGCAGCTTTCGACGCACCGGTTACTTCCAAGTTCACTTTGGCGCTGATCTCGCCTTTGGCCAGAACGCGGACACCGTCCAGCTTGCGACGAACCAGACCGGAGGCAACCAGCGCATCCTCGGTGATCGCAGCTTTGGCGTCCAGCTTGCCGGCGTCGACGAATTTCTGGATCAGGCCCAGATTGATAACGGCGAATTCCTTGCGGTTCGGCTTGTTGAAGCCACGCTTGGGCAGGCGCTGGTACAGCGGCATCTGGCCGCCTTCGTAGCCATTGATGGCCACACCCGAACGGGATTTCTGGCCTTTGATACCACGGCCACCCATTTTACCTTTGCCGGAACCGGGACCACGGCCAACGCGGGTGCGTTTCGGTGCGGCGCCTGGGTTGTCGCGCAATTCGTGCAGTTTCATATCGCTTCTCCTTAGCCGGATGTGACCCCCGAAGCGTGATGGGCCAACCACGGCATTTTTTGGTTTTGATTCTCGTGGATGGAAATCCACCGGAGCGCTCTACAGCGTTGCACGCTCAGTTGCAAGTATTGTTCAATCACATCCCCAATACCAAAAGAGGCGCCATATTGGCGCCTCTTCAACGGTGAGTGGTTGGGGTGTTACCCGCAGTAGGCATGCTCGCGCGCGATATCCGCGATATCGCAGCGACGAATACCGATATCATCCAGTTCGCGGTTGGTCAGACGCTGAAGCTCGGTATAGGTGCGGTTGTATTCGGTCGCTCGGGCGCGGTTTTCTTTTACGCGCTCGATGAAGTTCGCAATACGGGTGCTCAGGTTGAAGCCGCCATGTGTCAGTGTAGCTGTATGTGCCATATCTTTATTCCTTTCGAATGTCGGGGCGTATTCCCCGATGTCACTTGATTTGTTCCTTCATTGGACAAGGGGGAGATAGGCGCGCTCGATACCGCTAACAACGCGCGTTTTGGTCTAGCCGGTATGCAAAAACTGAATGGCGGGACGAGTTTGATACTTATTGCGCAATTTGGCTGCCATTTGTTGCGCTCACAGCACCGGTTCGCATTAGCCGTCGTCTACAGACAATGCGAGCTGCCATCTTTGTTCTGCGACCTTAATGTCAGGGCTTAAATGTCGGGGCTTGGTTACGAAAATACTGTACACAATTCGCACCCGTCGAAATGTGATTGAGCCCAGACTGAATATCCTAATTGCGATCCATTCCTGGGCTTGTATCTTTATCTTACGAGACGCGGCCCATACTCGGCATATTCTTCCCAAATGGGGGTGGTATCACACACTCTCATCTCTGCTTCCGAGGTGCCGGTAATAGAACCCAAAGACTTCATGGTAATGCCTTCGATCTTCTTGGCTCTGGCATGAAAATAGATGTCACCCTCTGTCCAGACTGTTCCACCATAGGAAGAAAAGTTTGCGTTGGCATAAAACCCGCCCATACTGATAATGCTGGCTTCGCCGCCCGGCGCGCAGTCGTCATCCTTGCCCATCTGTAATGCTGAATGCGAATAGACAGATTGTGCGGACGTGTTGGTTGTGGCAATCGTTGCATCCCCCAACACAACGTTCGAGGAAAACTCGATTTTGCAATCGGTTACCATCGAGAAGTTCTCATAAGTACCCGACTTGAACGTAATAGTGCCACCTGAGCATGAATGCTTGTAGGCCTTTCCGGAAGTGATATCTTCAGGGCGTATCTCCATTACAGAAATCGTATCTTCCGCCACTTCGGTAACGGTCGAAGGCGTAAACGCACTGGTGCCTGTCGTCAATTCGTCGATGATCGTAGGAATTTGGCTAAGTGAGGAAAAATCGTACCAACCTTCGGTCCGTGCATGTTCAAGGTTTGCGTTTGTCGCAAAGCCTGAATCAGGAAGACGAAGATCTTCGGCATGAGGCATCGAGACCTTGGCACCCATGATATTTGCATCATAGTTGTCCGGCGTGAAATAGTTATTCGACCTCAGACTGACATATTGGTTGGAATGCATACAAAAGCCCGGCCCATAGAAGTTCTGAGAATCAACTGTAAGGGGGCCTTGAGCCAAGAGACCTTGATACGAACATGGCTTGAGCTTCATGGCATAGATTGCTTCGCTAGCCACATCAAAGCTGTCAAAACCAATTATAGACAAAATGAAGTTCAGAGTTGGATTGCCTCGGTCCTGCGTCATTCCCGCATAGACGTGCACGGCTTCGGTCGCGACGGGCGATGATACAAAAGTGCGCTTATCAAAATCCCAAGTTCCAAATGTGAAATCGGCTGATCTTACCGCAGTATCCATATTTGTTCTGGGCAACATCTTCGTCAGTACGGCAATGCCCTCTGCCCTTGCGTCCGTGGCACTCTTGGTCTGACGCGCCAACAACGCCGCATGAGCGGAAGAATCCGCCGCGTTCTGCAGCCTTTGATTATCGGCTTGGCGCTTTTGGAAATCGATCGCTAACCCCCCCAAGACCACCAATATAATGCAAAAGTACAGAGACAGAATTGTGGCCGATCCGTCTTCGTCACTCAGGAAAAAACTGGCGAGATATTCAGAGAGTTTCATCTCAAAACTCCACGAGATGGTTGCTTGTTACGTCGATCTCAACTCCGCTGAATGTATTGCGTAAGAACTGCATTGGCATCAGATCAACTGCTGGAACTTGCACTGATGCAGTCGCCATCTTGAAAGATTTTGACACATCAACGGTGACATTGGCACCTAGGTGCGAGAGCTGGTTCGATAAATCGAGTTCTGCTTCTGCATCGTCGCGGTAAAGACCCAGTGAGTGCTCTCTCGATACCGTTTGGACAACGCGCAAAATTAATGATTCCTGCACAAAAACCATCGAGACATTTAAGGCGAAAATCATCAAGAAAAAGAACATCGGAATCCAGATCATAGCCTCTACAGTGAAAGAGCCAGACTCGCAGTTCCAGAAGTTCGACACGCGCCGCTTCGAGTTAGAAAGTATTTTTTCGTGCAGTTTTGACGTTGAACAACTTTTTACACTAGCTACTTCACAAACTGCACCTTGGTTTGCAGTTTCAGCCATTTCTCGGTCCCTTCTCAACAAAGGCTCATTGGTCGAATCGTCTTCAACCCTGACTTGCAGAGTGAGTTTGGCCCAAAGCTATTAAACACCATTTGAACACACCGTTCATATTCAATTAACATTGAGTGTTTTTCGTGCACAATTAACCGTGTTCATCAAAGTTTTCTGCTTAAAACGCTTGATTTCCTAAGGTTATCGAAGTTCCAAGAAATCTCTTTTTTTATCGGTTCGCCCAGTGAATTATTAGTCTGGCGACCTTGGAGCGCACTCAATCCACTTGGCAGGAACTGACCGAGGCGTACACAGAATAGATGTCAATCAAACTATGGTTCCGATGAGGTGTAACCGTCATCATCATCGGTATTAGTCGTGCGCGGTGCTTCGGTGTGTGGGCTAACTAGGTGTACTCACGCCACGGGCAGACGATCCGAGAGCAACTCGGCCTGCAAAGAGATGGTGCACAGGCAAACAGCGCAGGTGCCGAATGTATTGGCCGATATGCCTTATCATTCGGAAATTGCCTGGCGATAACGGGAAGCCGTCCAAATATGAAAGCCGCCGCCCACAGGTTCGGTTGTTACACCCTCGAAATGCGGACTGAGCAGGTCGATCTCAGATTTCAGACACAGGCCACGTATCCGCCCGCCCTTGTATTTGCGCATGTCGCGTGAAAGCGAGTCCACTCCGCGCAGATAGATATGCTGCCCCGGTCCGGCCTTGGGCGCATGAACGTGCACCGCGCCACGGGGGAAGTTCCGATTTTCGAGCCTGCAGAAGATTGCCGTCTCACCAGATTCAAAGCTGTCGTTTAATTGCCCAAGGATCTCGGCGATAGGCATGCCGTAGTCCCGCGACTTCGATTGCGCCAGAACCTCGACCGGTCGCAGCGGACCGCCCAGTGCAACAACAATCAGAACCGCTGCAATGCATCCGATTACAGGGCGTCGGCAGATGTAGAAGATCAACCATGCCGCGCCGACGCACAACAAAGGCAAAATCGTGAGTGTATAGCGGTCATACACGCTGTCTTGGGCAAGGATCATGATCAAAACAAACAGGACCGCGATCGAGGACATGGCGAAATAGGCCGATGTCCTATAGATGAACGGAATCATCAGTAGACCTGCTAGACCGGCCAGCCGTATCACGGGCTCGTCATACAGGATCAGCGTGTCGAAACCGGAGATGGTTCTAGACACGAACTCCAGGTTTTCGGGGATGAAGCGGTTGATCATCTCACCCTCGATCGACCCGCTGAGCCTATCCTGCCCCCAATATTTTGCATGCTGGAAAATCTGCCAGATGAACCCAAGGAAAAATGCAGCGAGAACCGAGTACTGAAAACGTCGATTCCGGGCGATGTCTCGCAGTTTGTCCCCATGGAACCGCGAGGTCAGCGCCACACCAATCAGAGCGATAAGCAGAAACCCCAACGGTGTCGGACCCTTCTGCAAACCGGCCAGAAAAACAGTAATCGGGAATGTCGGCCAATAGCGTGGGTTCTTGAGCGACAAGAACAACGACAATACACCAAGCGTTACAAAAAAAACCGCACCCGCATCCAGCATCGCCGAGGTTGAATATTGCCAGAATTGATCGGATGTGGACAACAGCAACACCGAGATCGGCATCAGCCAAACTTGACGCGGAAACATAACATACGCGAGCGCTGCGGTGGCTATCATCGCTCCGGCTGCAAAGATCAGAGAGGGTATGCGCAGCGCGATCAGATCGGTCAGACCTGCCTGGATCAGGCCCGCGGACATCCAATATTGCAGGGGCGGCTTTTCGAGTGAGGGTTTGCCAAGGCTGTAAACTGTAAACCAGTCCTGAAACGCCGCAAAACCCAGGGTTCGGTCATGGGTATAAAACTCGTCATAGCGCCAAAGATCCCCGCCGCCGAGGTTCTGCGCGTGCCAGTACGCCGCGGTGATGACGATGCAGATACAGGCCAGCACCGCATAGCCAAACCCGTTTTGAAATTTACTGCTCTTGAGCTCAATCTGCGTCATTTTTTCAAAATCAATGTTACTTTTGGGATTCACGGGTCTCTGCGCCAGTTCAGCGCAACCCGTGGGATTGATGATACGAAAAACCCAGAACCAGTTCGATGGTAAGGTGGCCGGAATATAAAAAACGCCCCCGATCCGGTCGGGGGCGTTCTTATTCTACAACGAAATCGCGCTTAGCCGCGCTCTTCGATGATCTCAACCAGATGCGGGATCTTGTTGACCATGCCGCGGACCGAAGGTGTGTCTTCCAGCTCGCGGGTTTTGTGCATTTTGTTCAGGCCCAGACCGATCAGGGTTGCGCGCTGTTCGGCGGGGCGGCGGATCGGGGAGCCGATCTGCTTGACGACGATGGTTTTTGCCATGGGTCGCTCTCCTTATGCTTCTGCTTCAGCAGCAGCTGGTGCTTCTTCCCGCTTGGGCAGGATGTCAGCAACCTTTTTGCCACGACGTGCGGCAACCGAACGCGGGCTCTGCTCTTTCTGCAGGCCGTTGATGGTGGCGCGGATCATGTTGTACGGGTTCTGCGAGCCCAGCGACTTGGACACAACGTCCTTGACGCCCAGCATTTCGAACACGGCACGCATCGGACCACCGGCGATGATACCGGTACCTTCAGGTGCGGTCCGCATGACCACTTTACCAGCGCCGTGACGGCCCTCAATGTCGTGGTGCAGAGTACGACCTTCGCGTAGTTGCACGCGGATCATCTGACGCTTGGCTTGCTCGGTCGCCTTACGGATGGCCTCGGGTACTTCTTTCGCTTTACCCTTACCAAAGCCGACACGGCCTTTCTGATCGCCGACAACCACCAGAGCGGCGAAGCCAAAGCGCTTACCACCTTTTACGGTTTTCGACACGCGGTTGATTGCGACCAGACGATCTGCAAATTCCGGTGCTTCTTCACGGTCGCGGCCACGGCCCCGACGGTTTTCACGTTCTGCCATTTGGCATCCCTTTTCTCATGTGGCGCTTACGGCGCCGTTTTCTTCAATCCAAGTGAGCCCCGACTATTGCCGAGGCCCCCGGATCATCGGGGCGGATCGAAACCCGCCCGCAGGTCTTAGATCTTCAGACCACCTTCACGCGCGGCGTCGGCAACTGCCTTCACCTTGCCATGGAACAGGAAGCCACCACGATCGAAATAGGCCTCTTCGACGCCTGCCTTCTTGGCACGCTCTGCGATGGCCGCGCCGACTTTGGTCGCCGCTTCGACGTTGTTCTTGCCGACAACACCCAGATCTTTTTCCAGGGTCGAGGCTGAGGCCAGGGTCACGCCACGCACGTCGTCGATCAGCTGAACAGAGATGTTCTTGTTCGAACGGTGTACGGACAGACGCGGACGACCCGCGTTGACCTTGCGAAGTTTGTTCCGAACGCGCAGGCGGCGCTTCAGAAACAGGGTTCTTTTGCTGTTTGCCATTGTTTGCGTCCTTACTTCTTCTTGCCTTCCTTGCGGAAGATGAACTCGCCCTTGTAGCGGATGCCCTTGCCTTTGTACGGCTCGGGACGGCGCCATTCGCGGATTTTGGCCGCGACTTCGCCCACCAGCTGCTGGTCGATACCTTCCACAACGATCTCGGTCTGCTTCGGCGCGGTGATGGTGACACCTTCCGGAGCAGTGAAATCAACATCGTGGCTGTAACCGAGGTTCAGCTTCAGGGTGTTGCCCTGCATCTGAGCCCGGTAACCAACACCCTGGATCTCCAGCTCTTTTTTGAAGCCGTTTGTCACGCCTTCAACAAGATTGGCAACCATAGTGCGGCTCATGCCCCACTGTTGGCGCGCGCGCTTGGACATCCCACGAGGGTTGATCTGCACAACGTTGTCTTCGACCGACAGCGTTACGTCATCGGTTGCGGTGAAGCTACGGGTGCCTTTCGGACCTTTCACTTCGATGGTCTGACCCGACACAGAGGCGGAAACGCCGCTGGGCAGCTCGACCGGTTTTTTACCAATACGAGACATTGACAGACCTCCTTAGAAGACGGTGCAGAGCACTTCGCCGCCAACATTGTTGGAGCGAGCGTTTGCGTCCGACATCACACCTTTCGGAGTGCTGACAATCGACACGCCCAGACCCTGACGGACCTGCGGGATGTCATTGACGCCCATGTATACGCGACGACCGGGTTTTGAGACCCGCTTCAGTTCGCGAATAACAGGGGTGCCTTCGTAGTATTTCAGGCTGATTTCGATGGCCGGATGACCGTTTTCACCGGTCGTCGCTTCGTAGCCACGGATGTAACCTTCGTCCGCCAGCACGTCCAGAACCCAACCGCGCAGCTTGGAAGCCGGGGTGGAAACGGTGGACTTGCCGCGCATTTGCGCGTTGCGGATACGGGTGAGCATATCGCCGATAGGATCATTCATATCTATGTCTCCCTTACCAGCTCGATTTCACCATGCCGGGGATCTGACCAGCAGAACCCAGCTCGCGCAGCGCGATACGGCTGACCTTCAGCTTACGGTAGTAAGCGTGAGGACGACCGGTCAGCTGACAACGGTTGTGCAGACGGGTAGCCGAGCTGTTGCGCGGCAGTTTCGCCAGTTTCAGACGCGCTTTGAAACGCTCTTCCATCGGCTTGCTTTCGTCATTCGCGATTTCTTTCAGCTCGGCACGCTTTGCGGCATATTTGGCCACCAGGCGTTCGCGCTTCTTTTCGCGTTCGATCATTGCTTTCTTAGCCATGTCTCAATCCTCCCGGCGCTTACGCGTTGAACGGCATGTTGAACGCTTTCAACAATGCCTTTGCTTCAGCGTCGGTTTTCGCTGTGGTGGCAATTACGATATCCAGGCCCCAGACCTCGTCGACCTTGTCGAAGTCGATTTCCGGGAACACGATGTGCTCTTTCATGCCCATGGCAAAGTTGCCACGACCATCGAAAGACGGCTTCACACCGCGGAAGTCACGAACGCGAGGCATCGCGATGGTGATCAGACGATCCAGGAATTCGTACATCCGGTCACCGCGCAGGGTCACTTTCGCACCCAGCGGCATGTCTTCACGGACGCGGAAACCCGCGATTGACTTCTTCGCCTTGGTTGCAACGGCCTGCTGGCCAGCAATCGCAGTCAGATCTTCAACAGCAGCTTTCGCTTTTTTCGAGTCTTTGACGGCCTCAGCACCACAACCGATGTTCAGAACGATTTTTTCCAGCTTGGGCAGCTGCATATCGTTCTTGTAGCCGAACTCTTCTTTCAGAGCGGCACGGATTGTATCAGCGTACTGAGCTTTCAGACGCGGGGTGTAGGTTGCGTTATCAAGCATCGATCACGTCCCCTGTGGTCTTGGCGAAGCGCACCTTCTTGTCGCCTTCCATGCGGAAGCCAACGCGGGTCGCTTTGCCGTTTTTGTCCAGCAGTGCCAGGTTCGACAGCTCGATCGGGTTTGCCTGAGGCAGGCGACCACCTTGCGAGGTTTGCGACTGACGGGTGTGGCGGATGGCGATGTTGATGCCATCGACAACAGCTTTACCGGCTTTCGGGTCAACCGAGGTGATAGTCCCCTCTTTGCCCTTGTCCTTGCCAGCCAGCACGACGACCTTGTCGCCTTTGCGGAGTTTAGCAGCCATGATTACAGCACCTCCGGAGCCAGCGAGATGATTTTCATGAAGTTCTTGCCGCGCAGTTCGCGAACAACGGGGCCAAAGATACGGGTACCGACTGGCTCGTTGTTGTTGTTCAGGATGACGGCGGCGTTGCGATCGAAACGGATCGCGGTGCCGTCTTCGCGACGGACTTCTTTGGCGGTGCGTACGACGACGGCCTTGCGGACGTCACCTTTCTTTACGCGGCCGCGCGGGATGGCTTCCTTCACCGAGACGACAATTATGTCGCCTACGGAGGCGTATTTACGCTTGGAACCACCCAGGACCTTGATGCACTGAACTCGGCGTGCGCCGGAGTTGTCAGCGACATCCAGATTGGTCTGCATCTGGATCATGTGGTTTCTCCCGACCTGTGGGGGCTGGTCTCGTTAAATCCCCCAGGGTTTCGACAAATGAAAAGTCCTGGGGGCTTACGCCTCCAGAACCTCCCAACGTTTCGTCTTCGATTTCGGTGCGCATTCGATGATGCGAACTGAGTCACCGACCTTGAAGGCGTTCTTTTCATCGTGAGCCCGGTATTTCTTGGACTTACGGATGGTTTTCTTCAGAACCGGATGCGTAAAGCGGCGCTCGACGGATACGGTTACGGTCTGTTCGTTGGCGTCGCTGGTCACGGTGCCTTGCAGGATACGCTTGGGCATCTGATTACTCCTCGGATGCCGCAGCAGCGGCCTTTTCGTTCAGAATGGTTTTGACACGGGCAGCATTGCGGCGGGCCGCTTTGATGCCGGCTGTGTTTTCCAGCTGACCGGTTGCCTGTTGAAAGCGCAGGTTAAAGCTTTCTTTCTTCAGGTTGGCCAGTTCCTCGCGGAGCTGGTCCGGGGTCTTGTCACGCAGTTCTTGGGCGTTCATCGCCTTTTTCCTTTGCTCAAAACACCAGAAGGCCCCGTACACGGGTCACCTTTGACCTGGTGGATGAAAGATAAACATGCGAATCTCCCGACTCAGCCGGGTGATTGCAGGATGCCGCTCTATAGGGGTTTAGGGGGTGGGTGGCAAGGGAAAGTTTCTGAAGGGAGTATGTTCGTGGAAATCCACGCAATTCTCACATTAGACCCAGATGTCGAACGATCGTCGCACTGTCATAATAATCGCGCCCCTCTACGACCATACCGTTCCTTACCCGCATAACAGAACAATAACGCACTTCGTATCGCTTACCTGTGGGTTCAAAAACTCCCAAACTGGAGTGCAGGATGCCAGTGTGCGTACCCTTGTTGTGAAATTCAACGATGGCCCATTCACCGCAATCACTAACGATAACATTGTCAATTATGCACTCTCCATCCGGGAATGCCTTGCGCCAACGCGCGTAGTCTTCTTTGTACGCAAGCTTTCCTACTTGGCTTTCTCCACGGGCTACATCCTCAAATTTACATTCATCGGAAATAACCTGTGCACCACGTTCAGGGTCTCGCATGCCCCAGCTTTCATGGAATTGGCGAACCACCCGCTCTGCTTCTTTCATACTGGATACCTCCGTTATCCACGCAGGATACAGGATTGGAAATGAGCTGGCTTCTGGTTTCTCACATTGAGATTTGACGGATTCTGCCAACGAAGTTTCGTACCCCGTCCAGAATTGTTTCATGTAGCTTGGAAACGCAAAACGCGGCCCCGTTTCCACGAGACCGCGTCTTCAACCGTCTAAGTCTGAGTGACTTACGCCAGAGCGATGTTCACAGCCGACTCGCGACCGTCACGGCCGGGCTCGATGTCGAATGTTACTTTCTGGTCGTCGGCCAGGCCGGTCAGACCCGAGCGCTCGACAGCAGAGATGTGTACAAAAACGTCTTTGCCACCAGTCTCAGGTGCGATGAAGCCAAAACCTTTAGTTGTGTTGAACCATTTTACGGTGCCATTGGCCATATCCGTAGTCTCCTAACAAATTGCTGTCCGCAGGATTGCGACAGCGCGGCGTGGTCGGTCTGGATCGAGAGACTGAACGCCGAATATCGGGAGACAGTGGTCGAAAAAGAAAAACGTAAGCGTGCCTCACATGGGTCATGTTCGGTCGCATTGCAAGGCTAATCGACAGATCAATGTGAATCGTGGTTGATCAGGGCTCTGACAGATTGCTGCGCCATCACTCCCACTTATAATTGAAACTCACCGAAATCCGCTCATCCTCGGCCATGTTCATCGGCACTTCGTGGCGCAGCCAGCTTTCCCATAGCAGAACGTCGCCCACCTGAGGCTTCATGTAAATGAACGGCTGCAAATCCCGCCGCCCGCCTTTCAACCGTGTCGGTGCGGCCATCATACGGCCAGAACGCGGATCTTCGAGCTTCAACGCACTCGCCCCTTCAGGCATCGCCACATAAGTCGTGCCCGAGATCACGCTGTGCGGGTGCAAGTGGCTGGAATGCATGCCGCCTTCGGTCAGGATGTTGATCCAGAGGTCTTCCAACTTAAGCTCTCCCTCGCCCAGATCGAACTCCAGATCCTTGGCAAAGGCGGCGACGTGCTGATCCAGCGCCGTAACCAGATCAGCGAAGATCGGAAAGCGCCAAGGCAGATCGGTCAGCGAGGCATAACTGGTGTAACCGGGATAGCCGTTTTCCTCGCACCATTCCTGCCCGGCCTCATCATCTTCGGCGATGACAAGGCAAGAGCTTTCCAGTTCCTCAGCGTCGATCTTGGGATCGAACTCGGACAGGGACGCGCGGTAGAGACGGGTAACGAAGAGTGATTCAATCTGTGCCATGGGCCGGGAATACCCCAGCCCTTTCGGCAAGACCAGACGCTTAGCTTTTGATGGGCCCTTTGCCACAGCGCGGGATCGGGCGACCGCCATCGGCATAGGCGAGGCACAGCACGATCTCATCCGGTTTCGGCGCGTCTGGAACGTTTAGCGTCATCGTGTCGAAATGATCGAACGACCACGGATTGTCCTTATGCCCCAGCGGCAGATCAATCGCGCAACCCGGCGCGCCCAGCTTGGCGTTCGAGGGGATCACCGCCTCACCACCGCCGACCGCCGCGCGCATGGGTGCGCCGAGCTTGGGGTGGATCACCGCCCCGCCTTGCTCGAGGTCGCCGTTCATGCCGACGATCGCTGCCTTGCCATATGACACCGGCGCACCGTCCATTTGCGAGAGCGCATCAGCCGCAAGATCATGGCCCAGAAGGGCTCCGATCTCAAACAGCTCGGAAAGATCATCCGAGAAGCGTCCGGCCAGAGGGTTCTGTATCACCGCTAACGCGGCAACCCGACTGATCGGCTCACATGGCTGGCCCAGCTGGTCGGTGGTTATGACTTCTTTGATGAACACCTTTTTGCGTAGCTGCACCATATGCCCCCCTCATTCCTATTGGGCAGCCTAAGGGCCTCGCGGGTTGAGGTCGACTTTTTTCGCGACCTGCATCATCAAAAGCGGTCGAGCCAAAAGAAATCCCCCGCCGGTGTCCCGACGGGGGTCGATTTTGTCACGAGCGGAGTTGCCCCCGGATCGCTTACCAGTCTTCGCGGATCACAACGCGGGTCTTGATCGGCAGCTTCATCGCAGCCAGGCGCAGGGCCTCGCGGGCGATGTCGTCATTGACGCCGTCGATCTCGAACATCACGCGGCCAGGCTTGACCTTGCATGCCCAGCGGTCGACCGAACCTTTACCTTTACCCATACGAACTTCGATCGGCTTTGCAGTAACCGGAGTGTCGGGGAAGATGCGGATCCAGACACGACCCTGACGCTTCATGTGACGCGTCATGGCACGACGTGCAGCTTCGATCTGGCGTGCGGTTACACGCTCAGGCTCAAGAGCTTTCAGGCCGTAGGTGCCAAAGTTCAGATCAGAGCCGCCTTTGGCGAGACCCTTGATCCGGCCTTTGTGCATCTTGCGGAATTTAGTACGCTTTGGTTGAAGCATATCTTTCCCTCCTTAGCGACGACCGCCACCAGCACCACGAGGTGCAGGGCCGTCCTGGAGTTCCTGTGCTTTACGGTCACGTGCCTGCGGATCGTGCTCCATGATCTCACCTTTGAAGATCCAGACCTTGATCCCGATGATCCCGTAGGGGGTCATCGCTTCGGCATGTGCGTAATCGATGTCGGCGCGCAGGGTGTGCAGAGGCACGCGGCCTTCGCGATACCACTCGGTCCGTGCGATTTCAGCGCCGCCCAGACGACCAGCGACGTTCACCCGGATGCCCAGGGCGCCCATACGCATGGCGTTCTGAACCGACCGCTTCATCGCGCGGCGGAACGAGACGCGGCGCTCCAGCTGCTGAGCGATGGACTCGGCAACCAGCTGCGCGTCAAGCTCGGGCTTGCGCACTTCGACGATGTTCAGGTGCAGTTCGCTGTCGGTCATCAGCGC
Organism: Ruegeria sp. G2; assembly: GCF_056533505.1. NCBI lineage: Bacteria > Pseudomonadati > Pseudomonadota > Alphaproteobacteria > Rhodobacterales > Roseobacteraceae > Ruegeria > Ruegeria sp. G2. The sequence goes on from NZ_JBQFON010000007.1 coordinate 222,334, forward strand.
GATTTTCTTACGCAGAACTTCAATGTCCGCGCCTTTCTTGCCGATGATGACACCCGGACGTGCGGTGTGGATCGTAACGCGGCACTTTTTGTGCGGACGTTCGATGATCACACGGGCAACACCGGCCTGCTTGCACTCTTTGTTGATGAACTCGCGGATTTTCAGATCTTCCAACAGAAGATCACCGTAGTCCTTGGTATCTGCGTACCAACGGCTGTCCCAGGTGCGGTTGACCTGCAGGCGCATGCCGATCGGATTGACTTTATGACCCATTAGGCTTGCTCCTCAACTTGACGCACCTTGATGGTGATCTCCGAGAACGGCTTCAGGATTTTCCCGAAACGGCCACGGGCCCGCGGGCGACCGCGCTTCATGACCAGGTTCTTGCCAACCCAGGCTTCGGCGACGATCAACTCGTCGACATCCAGGTTGTGGTTGTTCTCGGCGTTGGCGATTGCAGACTGCAGGCACTTCTTGACGTCCTGCGCGACACGCTTGTTCGAGAAAGTGAGATCGGTCAGAGCCTTCTCAACTTTCTTGCCGCGGATCATCTGCGCAACCAAGTTCAGTTTCTGCGGGCTGGTACGGAGCATGCGCGTTTTCGCCATTGCTTCGTTTTCGGCCACGCGGCGGGGGTTCTTTTCCTTGCCCATGACTTACTTCCGCTTCGCTTTTTTGTCTGCGGCGTGACCGTAATAGGTACGAGTCGGCGAATACTCACCGAACTTCTGACCGATCATGTCTTCCGAGACGTTGACGGGGATATGCTTATGGCCGTTGTACACACCAAAGGTCAGACCCACGAACTGGGGCAGAATGGTGGAACGACGCGACCAAATCTTGATGACTTCGTTGCGGCCCGACTCGCGCGCTGCTTCGGCTTTTTTCAGCACGTAAGCATCGACGAAAGGACCCTTCCAAACAGAGCGAGACATGAATTAACGTCCCTTCTTCTTGGCGTGCCGCGAGCGGATGATCAGCTTCTGGGACGCTTTGTTCTTGTTACGGGTACGCTTACCCTTGGTGTCCTTACCCCACGGTGTAACCGGTGTACGGCCACCCGAGGTACGACCTTCACCACCACCGTGCGGGTGATCGATCGGGTTCATTGCAACACCACGAACCGACGGACGAACGCCCTTGTGGCGCATACGACCGGCTTTACCGAGGTTCTGGTTCGAGTTGTCAGGGTTGGACACGGCACCGACGGTGGCCATGCATTCCTGACGGACCATGCGCAGCTCGCCCGAGCTCAGACGGATCTGAGCGTAGCCGCCATCGCGACCAACGAACTGAGCGTAAGTACCGGCCGCACGTGCGATCTGACCGCCTTTACCAGGCTTCATCTCGATGTTGTGGACGATGGTACCAATGGGCATGCCCGAGAACGGCATTGCGTTGCCCGGCTTGATGTCAGCCTTGGCGGATGCCACGACTTTATCACCAACAGCCAGACGCTGCGGAGCCAGGATATATGCCTGCTCACCGTCTTCGTATTTTACCAGTGCGATGAATGCGGTCCGGTTCGGGTCATATTCGATCCGTTCGACGGTTGCCGCGACATCAAATTTATTCCGTTTGAAGTCAACGATCCGGTAGAGACGCTTTGCGCCACCGCCGCGGCGGCGTGAAGTGATCCGTCCGGTGTTGTTCCGGCCGCCCGATTTGGTCAAACCCTCAGTGAGAGACTTGACCGGACGTCCTTTCCAAAGCTCCGAACGGTCGATCAGCACCAGCCCGCGCTGGCCCGGCGTCGTCGGCTTGTACGACTTGAGTGCCATGCTTTCTGTCTTCCGTTTAGCAAGTGCAGGGGGTTTCCCCGCTATGTGATAGGCCCCCGTAGGTGCCAAGGGTATAGGGCCCCGAAGGTCCCCAGTTACAAATATCAGAAGCCCCGGAACGAATCCGAGGCCGCAAGATTGGGAGCGTTTAGCAGTGTTGGGGGTAGGTGTCTACACCTTCATCCAAGATTGCATAATCTTTCTTTTTTGATCCTTGCAATACGGCTGGCGTTGGTTTTAGCCATCTGCCTTCATCTCGGTATCGATCATGATTGTGATCGGCCCTGTTGAGAATGGTCCAACACCGAATTCCGTATGATCGATCTCACCCGTTGCCGAAAAGGCCACCCAATCACCCGCGTAATATTCGATGGCGCTGCCCAGCGGGTGCTCGCCCTGATGGGTCAGCGTTGCCTTCAGGGTCACGGGCTTGGTCACGCCGTGGATGGTCAGGTCTCCCGTTACATCTGCCGTGCTATCTCCGGTGCGCTTGATTTCGGTGCTGACGAATGTGATCTCGGGATAGGTTTCGACCTCGAAGAAATCAGCCGACTTAAGGTGATCATCCAAAGGCCCAAACCCTGAAGCCAGGCTGTTGGTGTCAATCGTCACGTTCAGCGTCGAGGCCTCCACATCGTCGGCATTCAGGTCCAGCACACCGTCTACTTTGGTGAACTCGCCATGCTGGTTCGAGACACCTGCGTGGCTCCAACCAAACCTGACTTCGGTATGCCCCTGATCGGTTTTATAAGTCTGCGCAAAGGTCGGTGTTACAACAACGGTCAAGGCAGCGGCGGCAATCATAGACTTAAAGGTCATATTCGTATTCCTTTCATCCGATGGGCACTGGAATGTAGATGAATTTTCATCTAATTAAGTCAGACCAAGACTGCAATCAGAAACAAGGCAAACACGAAGTTGTGAAGAACGATCTGCCAACAGAATTTGAGACAGAAATCTGGGTCGCAATGAATCGGGCTACCAGGCGCATCCAGTCTGACATCGGCGCGGCGCTAAAGGATGCCGGGTTTCCACCTTTAAAATGGTACGATGTGCTTTGGTCACTTGAACGGCACGGGGGTCAGTTGCGTCCGTATGAGCTTGCTCAGGATACCATATTCGAACAGTCGAACCTGTCCCATCTGAGCAAACGGCTCATGGCGGAGGGATTGTTGGAGTTCATTGAATCTGATAGTGATAGACGTGGAAAAGTTCTGAAAGTTACCGGAAAGGGACGGGATTTACGAAAACGCATGTGGTCCATCTATGGCCCTATGCTGCACGAAAGATTACGCGCCTTTGGCAAGGTCGACGGATGGCGGACATTCATCGAAGCGGAACAGGATCAAGCCGGTCCAGACTGAAAGGTCTCAGTTTGCCTGCATAGGCTAGCACCGCACATTGGCGCACAAAAAAACCCTGCTATCGCGGGGGCTTTTACCTCTCGCCAATGACGGGTTCGATCAGAGACCGGTTGACACAATGATGTGTGTTCCCCACTTCCAGGGTCACAAGTGCTTTTTTGCTCTTTACCGACGGCCCAGCTGGCCGCAGAGCCTACCCATTACTCGTGAAGCGCGCGAGCCTCGGCGAAGGACAACAGGCGACGGCTCTTCTCATCCCACAGGTGCAGCCGCGCGTTGGCGAGGCTTTCTCGGATGGTCATCTGGTTGCTGTTTGCCAATTCATCATGATCGCGCAGCACTTCGGTCAGGCGGTAGAACGGGATCCGGCTGTACAGATGGTGCACGTGGTGGATGCCGATATTGGCGCTGAACCACTGCAACACCGAGGGCAAGATGTAGTGGGAACTTCCGTGCAGGGCGGCCTCGTGCAGTTGCCAGTCTTTATCGGAATCCCAGTGCGTGTCCTCGAATTGGTGCTGGACGTAGAACAGCCATACGCCTGCGGTTGCGGCAATCAGGGTCGAAGGCAGGAAAATCAACAAGACCGGCATCAGGCCGCCAAAATTATAAACAGCCAGCAAAGCAGCCAGAATGGCCACGTTTGTGCCCATCGCGCTGACCCAGAACCGCAATTTGCCGGTCAGTCCAAGTGGAAGGCGGTTCTGAAACAGGAACAGATAGCCGGGGCCAAACCCGAACAGGGTGATGGGGTGGCGGTACACGCGATACCAGAACCGGTTCATTGGCGTCTTCGCCTGATACTCGGCCACGGTAAGGGTATGGACATCGCCCATGCCGCGTTTGTCCAGATTGCCCGAGCTGTTGTGATGCGTCGAGTGCGTTCGGCGCCAGACATCATAAGGTGTAAGCGTCAGCACTCCGATCGCGCGTCCTACCCAGTCGCTGACCGTTCTGTTTTTGAAGAACGCCCCGTGCCCGCAATCATGCTGGATCGCAAACAGCCGCAGCAGGAAGGCTGCATTGAGGGCCGAAATCCCAAACGTCAGCCAATAGCTGACCGAAAGTGACATCCAGGACAGCGTCCAAAGCGCAAAGAAGGGGATGATGCTGACACCCAGCTCAAAGGAACTGCGCCACTGGTTCGGCTCGCGGTATTTGGCAAGTGTAGACACCCAATCCCGCGCCGCGGTCACATCCGGATTTTCCCGGGTCGAGTGAGAAAAGTTTGCCATACGCCTGCCATATCTTTTGTTTGTTGGGTACCGGATAGACTACCGGCCCGACTTAGCAAGCGATTTGTTCAAAACACGATCGTTCCGCGCTCAATTTTCTGTGTCGCTGCTAAAGAAAAAACCCCCGCTTTCGCGGGGGCCTTCATATCTCTCCAAAGACGGGTTCGATCAGAGACCGGTGGACACGTCGATGGTGTTACCCTCTTCCAGGGTCACATATGCTTTTTTGACGTCTTTGCGACGGCCCAGCTGGCCGCGGAACCGCTTGACCTTGCCTTTGGTTACGGTGGTGTTCACCGCTTTGACCTTCACACCAAACAGAGCCTCAACGGCCTCTTTGATTTGCGGCTTGTTGCTGTCGATCGCCACTTCAAAGACAACCGCGCCGTTTTCGGACGCCATGGTCGACTTTTCGGTGATGACCGGCTTGCGGATCACGTCGTAGTGTTCTGCCTTCGCGCTCATTTCAGACGAGCCTCCAGTGCTTCGACAGCCGCTTTGGTGAGCACCAGGGTGTCACGCTTGAGGATGTCATAGACGTTTGCGCCCATCGACGGCAGGATATCCAGACCTTCGATGTTCTTGGACGCTTTCAGGAACCCTTCGTTCACGGTCGCGCCGTCGATGACCAGAGCGCGTTTCCAGCCCAGGTTTGCAACCTGTTTGGCCAGAGCAGCGGTCTTGCCTTCGGCTTCGGCGTTTTCGATTACGACCAGTTCACCTGCCTTGGCTTTTGCCGACAGAGCGTGGCGCAGGCCAAGCTTGCGGAACTTCTTGGGCAGGTCGTGACCATGCGAACGAACCACGGGGCCTTTGTAGATACCACCACCACGGAAGATCGGCGCGTTACGGTCACCATGGCGTGCGCCACCGGTGCCTTTCTGGCGATAGATCTTCTTGGTCGAGTAGCTGGTTTCCGAACGAGTCTTCACCTTGTGGGTGCCGGCTTGCGCGTTGTTGCGCTGCCAACGGACCACACGGTGCAGGATGTCCGCACGCGGCTCGAGGCCGAACAGGTCTGCATCCAGCTCGATGTTGCCGGCTTTGCCGCCGTCCAGTTTGATTACATCAAGTTTCATGCTTCACCACCTTCCGCGGGAGCTTCTTCCGCAGGTGCTTCAGTTGCGGCACCTTTTACGGCTGCCGGGAACGGCAGACCTTCAGGTGCTTTCTTCTTGACGGCGTCCTTGACGGTGACCCAGCCCGATTTCGGTCCGGGAACGGCGCCTTTGATGAAGACCAGGTTCCGGTCGGCGTCGGTTTTGACAACTTCCAGGTTCTGGGTGGTAACACGGGCAGCACCCATGTGACCGGCCATCTTCTTGCCTTTGAACACCTTGCCCGGGTCCTGACACTGACCGGTCGAACCGTGCGAACGGTGGCTGATCGAAACACCGTGCGAGGCGCGCAGACCACCAAAGTTCCAACGCTTCATCGCACCGGCAAAGCCTTTACCGATCGAGGTACCCGAAACGTCAACTTTCTGACCTTCCAGGAAGTGTTCTGCCGAAATCTCGGCACCTACATCGATCAGGCCATCTTCGGAGACACGGAACTCGGCCAGCTTACGTTTGGGCTCAACCTTTGCAGCGGCATAGTGACCGCGCATGGCTTTCGAGGTGCGTTTTGCCTTGGCAGCACCGGCGCCCAGCTGAACGGCGGTGTAGCCGTCTTTGTCAGCGGTGCGCTGTGCAACAACCTGCAGGTTGTCCAGGTGAAGAACGGTCACAGGGATCTGCTTGCCGTCTTCCATGAACAGGCGGGTCATGCCAACTTTTTTTGCGATAATACCAGAGCGCATAATTTATACCCTCCGATCTTACGACTGCAGCTTGATCTCGACGTCCACACCAGCAGCGAGGTCGAGCTTCATCAGCGCGTCAACGGTCTGGGGGGTCGGATCAACGATGTCCAAGAGACGCTTGTGGGTGCGGATCTCGAACTGGTCGCGGGATTTCTTGTCAACGTGAGGGCCACGGAGAACCGTGAACTTCTCGATCTTGTTCGGCAGCGGGATCGGGCCGCGCACGTTCGCGCCGGTCCGCTTGGCAGTGTTGACGATCTCTTGCGTGCTGGCATCCAGAACGCGATAGTCAAATGCCTTCAGCCGAATACGGATATTTTGGCTTTGCATAGATACAGCCTTTTATCAGGCGTTGAGGTTGAGAGGAGGACAGACGCGCATCGCCAACCCTCATCGAACCCAAAAGGCGGGAATCACCCCGCCTTGATGTTCCAATAGAGAACTCGCGCGTACTATAGGTACCTGAGCATTTTGGCAAGAGGCAAACGCAGCAAAGAAAGCACTCTTATTCACCTCCGGAAACGCCATTGTTTAGCCATGGATCTTCGACCTTCATTCCCTGGTAAACCGCGTGCAGAAAGAGATGCGCAACGACTGGGTCACTGGAAAATGGCGAAAAACGCAAAATTCCTTCTCTGACACCTTCTTCAGCCTCATAGACAACCTCGTCGCCCTTCACGGTTACAAGTACTTTGAGCTCGGCTAGAGTCTCTGGATCGACTGAGGTGGGATCGTTTGACAAGATCACGAAATCCGCAACCTTTCCAACTTCGATGGACCCCTTCTCTTCTTCTTCGAAGTGCTGCCATGCGGGCCAAATAGTCATGGCCTTCAAGGCGGTCATGACATCTACCCGCTGATGCGGTCCCAAGATATCTCCGGAGCGCGTGCGACGCGTGACCGTAGCCGCAAGAACACGCATGCTGTCTGGAAAGGCCACCGGCGCATCGTGATGCGTGCCGAACATCATGTCACGTTCGCGTAGCCATCCTGTCGGAGAGATATTGTCTGCATTGACCGGCCCAACAGTATGATCTCGGTGCCAATCACCCCAGTAAAACGTATGCATCGGGAATAGCGAAGGAAACACACCAAGGCGTTTAAAACTGGCGACCTGATCCTCTCGTAGGAACTGACCGTGAACCAGAACGGGGCGGTTGCCAGCGTCGCCATACTTGATCTGCGCCTCTTCGAGCGCAGCAATCAGCATGTCAGATGCTCCTTCGCCGTTGGAATGCACAAGGATCTGGAAATCATTCTCGTAACACCAGTTCACGGCGTCCTGGAGTTGTTCCATCGTAATGGCCGCATACCCTGCGTACCCCGCGGCATAGTTTCCAACCGGATCATAGTAGGGTCGATCCCGCAAAGCCGTGAAACCCTGCGGCGAACCGTCAATTGTCAATTTGCAGCCCCCTACCCGAACCCGGTTGTCATAATCCGTCGAGGTGTTCGCTCCAATATACTCCCTCGACTCGAGAACATCCGGAAACGCTACAACGTCGATAGGAAGCCCTTCTTCTGCGGCAACTTTCCTGAGAACTTCGACGATTTCACCTGAAGATCGACCTTCTTGTCCGGTCGTATATCCAAACTTTGCCCAGAGTTCGGTCCCAGCTCGGGCAAATGCTGCCAGACCTTCCTCACCCAAATTCCCCAGCATCGGCACGAGAACCGAGAAGAACGCGTATTCTTCCAGAACTCCATTTGGTTCACCGGCTTCATCGCGTTGAATGACCCCACCCGGAGGGGCCTCCGAAGCAGCCGTGATGCCTGCCAACTCCAGCGCTTTCGAGTTTGCCACGCCTAGGTGCCCGGACTGATGAATAATGACAACGGGCAAGTCCTCGGACACCATGTCCAGCTCTTGTCGTGTTGGGTGACGGAGTTCCTTTAATTGAGCATTGTCGTAGCCGAAGCCGATGATCATTTGGACCTGTTCAACGGCCTGCGCATTCTCTTCGGCCCAGTCAGTCAGTGTGGATTGCAGACTGGCGATATCAATGACATCTCCGTCCGGTGGCGCAAGAAGGTTAGCTGACAGTGCCTGCAAACCGCCCATGACGACATGCCCGTGGCTATCAACGAAACCCGGAAGCATCGCGCGCCCTTCCAGATCATAGGTTTCGGTTTCTTCCCCCTGGTGCGCCGACAAGTCAGACAACGGACCAACCGCAAGAATGCGCCCGTCTTTGACTGCGACAGCTTCGGCGGACGGAGCCGTATCGTCCATCGTAACGATGGGCCCTCCGAGATAGATACTATCCGCAATTTCTTGTGACGATGCTGAAGTAGATGAGAAAGCAACTGCTGCGACAAGACAAATTGAACGCGCCGAAAAGTGCATCTTATGACCTCTTTCTAATTGCAATGTCTCAATACGAAAGAAGTTAGCATTACTGTTCACTTAGGCAAAAACGAAAAAGGGCGTCCCGAGGGACGCCCTTTCCAACTGATCATTCGCTTGCGCGAATTACTCGATGATTTTCGACACGACGCCGGCGCCGACGGTGCGGCCGCCTTCGCGGATGGCGAAGCGCAGGCCGTCTTCCATCGCGATCGGCGCGATCAGCTCGACGGTGAAGCCGACGTTGTCGCCAGGCATAACCATCTCGGTGCCAGCCGCCAGGGTCACGGTGCCGGTCACGTCAGTTGTACGGAAGTAGAACTGCGGACGGTAGTTCGCAAAGAACGGAGTGTGACGACCGCCTTCTTCCTTGGTCAGGATGTAGGCTTCGGCTTCGAACTTGGTGTGCGGTGTCACCGAACCCGGCTTACACAGAACCTGGCCACGCTCAACGCCGTCACGGTCGATACCGCGCAGCAGGGCGCCGATGTTGTCGCCCGCTTCACCGCGGTCCAGCAGCTTGCGGAACATTTCAACACCGGTACAGGTGGTTTTCTGAGTGTCACGGATGCCGACGATTTCGATCTCGTCGCCAACGTTGATCACGCCACGCTCAACACGACCGGTCACAACAGTACCACGACCCGAGATCGAGAACACGTCTT